>CAJYLT010000083.1 GCA_913775795.1 uncultured Sphingomonas sp.
ATTCGCCGCCGAACTCGAACAGCAACGGGCGGGGTTAACCCCGCCCGTTGCTTCACCTGCACTTATGCACGACAACACCGGTCAGTCTCTGGTTGCCGCTGGATGAAAGGCGGGGGTCACGTCAGGCGGAACTCTGATCAGGGTCGAACCCTGATGCGGGCTGACCTGCGAGCGCCAAAACCCTGATGCCTCTGTTTTTGTTGCATATTCTCGAGATCGATAATGATCGTGAAATGGGCTGATCCGATCAGGGTTAGATCAGCTTAAAAGTCAGCCCGCAGGCCCGCAGAAAACTGCCAATGTCGTCAATGTCAGAGTTTTCCCGACCCCTCCCAAATATTGGGGCAGAGAAGTAAATCGAAGAGAGGGAAAGTTTCCCTTTACGTGTTGGATTTTGGCCGTCACATGTCTCTCTTTGTCGCAGCCATTCCCATCCGAGCTCTTCTCCCGGCAGCAGGTCGGCGCCGCGATCGATCTAGGCAACGAAGTGCTATCCTACTAGCTCAAGGGCGGCCTGCTGCGGGCACGCGAGCATGAGGGCGGCGGCAAAGGCAAGCATCGCCGCTTCGGGTACGAGGCGCTGCACATCGCTGCGATCCTGGCCGAACTGAACCGCTACGGCGCCAATACCGGTGTCCTCGGCAACGTCGGCAGGATGCTCTGGGGCTATTGGTCATTCGGGCAGAAGATGGCCCGCTATGGCGAGCACGATGTTCTCGACTGCATATCGCTCGTTTCCGCGCGCGAGCAGGCAGGCGACGACGAGGCGGCCATGGCAGCGTGGTTCGCAGAGCGCGGCGGGATGGCTGGGATCAGTCCGCTAGCGTTCGAGCTCGAGCGCGAGTGGGATCCGGTTATGGGAACTGCGTTCGCACTCTATTTCGACCTTTTCGGCCGCGAGATCGATCTCGACGCAGCTTCGAGATGGATGGCGGCACCGACCGCCGGCGGTGAGTTCATCATCCTGCCGCGCGAAACCAGCGAAGCAGATGTCGCCGAGCAACTGCCCAGCGTCATCGAACTCAACGTCTCGCGCATCCTTGCGAACGCCTGGGCGCGCCTTGAACACTTCAACCTGACGAACCAGTCGGGCGGTGCAACGCCCGGCTGGTCCTGACCACATGACCCTGGAGGACAAGATGGCTGACGAACACCATAGCATCGACACGGCCGAGCAGAAGCCCGGCGCCGACCCGCGCTACCGCTTCGGCCCCACCGTTCATGCCATAATCCTGAGATTGCCGGTGTGCGCGCACCGGACTCAGTCGCGCGACGATCTACCGGAAAATGGCCGATGACGAGTTCCCCCGCGCCCGTCAGCTGGGCACCCAAAGCGTCGGCTGGGTCGAGTCGGAGATCGACAGCTGGGTCACTACAAGACTCCCCGCGGGGAAATCCGACTGATGACCCGGGGGCATCGGGGGGAGCGCTCTGGACTCCGGCGACAGGAATTATCCTAACAATAGCAAAGGTTAATGGCGCAGCGTGGCGGGCTCCGTCTCCGCCACTTTCGCTCTTCGCCTCGGCGCTCTCGACCAGCCCCATATCGATGTTGCGCGCATCGGCTCGGTTGCGTCAGGTCCGCTTGGGCTTGCGCGGTTTGGGTGTGGGCAGTTCGCTCGCCGTGAGGCGGAGGAGGTGGGTGAACCAGTCTCCATCCTCCCACCGGTCCATTTCGATCATCAGGTGCGGTTTGGCACCCGGATAGGGCGGTGCTTCGGACACGGGTTCGGTATGGGCGCGGCCGGCTGCCGTGGGCTTCACGTAAAGCTGGTCGTCGCAGACGAGGCCGACCATCTTTCCATCCAGATACACGCCGTATTCGCCGAACATCGGCCGGGCCGAAACCGCGCCGGCCGTCTGTTCGAGGAGGAAGTCGATCGTGCGGTGCTGCGTCGCCATCCCGCGAGCCTAACAGGATGGCGACGGACCGAACAACCAGGTTTGCCGGGGTGTCGCCGATCGCCCCGGCGCTGGCGTGTCAGGCGGTCGCGCCGCCGTCGATGTTGAGCGTGGTGCCGGTGATGTAGCTGGCATCCGGTCCGGCGAGGAAGGCGACCGCGCCGGCGATCTCCTCCACCCGGCCGTATCGGCCGAGCGGGATCGCCTGCAGCAACTGGCCGGCGAAGTCGCTGTCGGCGGGGTTCATGTCGGTGTCGATCGGGCCGGGCTGCACCGTGTTGACGAGGATGCCGCGCGGCGCGAGATCCTTGGCCCAGCCGCGCGCGAGCGCCGCCACCGCCGCCTTCGTGGCGCTATAGACCGTGGTCGCGGGGAAAGCGGTCTCGCCGGAAATGCTGCCGATCAGGATGATCCGGCCATGGTCGCGCAGATGCGGCAACGCGGCGCGGGTGCCGACGTGCAGCCCCTTCACGTTGACGGCGAACTGGCGTTCGTAGCTTTCGTCCGTATCCTCGGCGAGGGTCGCGAACTCGGCGACGCCGGCATTGTGGACGAGGATGTCGATCCCGCCCAGCGCCTCGGCGGCCTTCACCACGCCGCTTCGCTGCGATGTCGGATCGGCTGCATCCGCGCGAAAGGCGAAGGCGGTGCCGCCGGCCGCTTCGATCGCTGCGACGTTCGCCTCGGCGGCGGCCACATTGCCGGTATAGGTGATCGCGACCGCCGCCCCCTCGGCCGCGAGGCGCTTCGCGATCGCCGCGCCGATGCCGCGCGATCCGCCGGTAACGAGCGCCTTCTTGCCCTGAAGTGATATGGCCCGAAGTGACATGGGACGTCTCCAAATCGTGCCCGCGATCACGCCATCGTGCGCTGTCGGCAGGGGCCAGATGGGACGCCGCTCCAACAGTTCAACATTCCCGAACTATTAAATCAATGCCGATCGCCTATATCGGTCGTCATGCCCCGTTTCACCCATCCCCGGCTGGATGACGTGCCGCTCGACCTGGCGCTACACGCGCTGGCCGATCCGAACCGGCTGGGCATGGTCGTGCGGCTCGCCGCAGCCGAACGGCTGAGCTGCAGCGATGCGTCGCCGTGCGACACGATCCCCAAGAGCACGCTGTCGAACCATCTGAAGCTGCTGCGTGCCGCGGGCCTCATCGAAACGACACAGGCCGGGCGGGAGATGATCAACACGCTTCGCCGCGACGATTTCGACCGGCGCTTTCCCGGGTTGCTCGACGCGGTTCTCGCCAACCGGCCGACCTGACGCACCGCGGGGGTGCGCCGGGCCGGCGGTTCAGCGGCGCCGGGCGGGTGGCGCGCCCGCCTTGCCGCCGAAGCGGACGATGCAGGTGTCGTGGGGCTGGAGCGTCAGGTTCCGCAATGCCGTGCCCGAGGCACAGGTCGCCCCCGCAACGCGCGGGGACACGCCCGCCGCCCCGGAAGGGCGCGCGGTGCGGCGATCGGGGCCGACATTGGCGAGCACCATCGCGCCGCTGCCGTCGGAATTGACGCGGGCGAAGGCAAAGACCGACGGATCGCCGCTGTCGAGCGGGACATAGCGGCCGGTGCGGAACGCCGGTTCGGTACGGCGCAGCTTCGCCAGCATCCGGTACCAGTTGAGGAGCGAGTCCGGTTTGCCGTCCTCCGCCGCCACGTTTCGCGCCTGATAGCCGGTGCCGACCGGCAGCCACGGCGTCCCGGGCGTGAAGCCGGCATTGGCATCCGCGTTCCATTGCATCGGCGTGCGCGCCCGGTCGCGATCGTCGGTGCGCGGGCGCTTGGGGCCGATCGGCGCCTTGGCCAGCGTCGCCTTGTCCGCGTCGCCCATGCCGATCTCCTCGCCGTAATAAAGGAGCGCGACGCCCGGATTGAGCATGGTGAGCGCGGCCGACATCTTGGCGATGCGATCGTTGTTCGTGCCATCGCCGAACTCGCTCCACTGGCGCGACTGGTCGTGGTTGCTGAAGAACGACACCGGCGTCAGCCCGTCGAGCCTCAATGCCGCCTCGTCATAACGGCGCTTGAGCTCCGCGGCGTCCAGCTTGGTCATGTTGCCGACGAGGAAGTTCATCGGCAGGTGGATCTCGTCCTTGTTCCGGCCATAGACCGCGCGCAGCTGCTCGATCGAGCGGGTCGAGCTCTCGCCCAGCAGCACCGGATTGCCGGGATAGCCGTCGACGACCCGGCGCAGCTCGCGCAGTACCTGGTTGGTGCCGGGAAGCTGCGAATTATAGGGCTTCAGCCACACCGGATCGGCGTCGGGGCTCTTGTCCTGCGGCCAGCTCGTATCCTCGAACAGATAGGGCGTCGCATCGAGGCGGAAGCCGGCCGCCCCGTGGTCGAGCCAGAAGCGCACCACGTCGAACATCGCCTGCTTCAGGCCCGGGTTCTGCCAGTTCAGGTCCGGCTGCTGGGGCAGGAAGATGTGGTAGTACCACTGCTTGCGGCCCGGGTCCCAGGTCCAGGCGGGCCCGCCGAAGATCGACTTCCAGTTGGTGGGCGGCGTGTCGGGCGTGCCGTCGCGCCAGACGTACCAGTCGGCCTTGGCATTGGTGCGCGAGCTTCGCGATTCCCTGAACCAGGCATGTTCGGCCGAGCTGTGGTTGACGACCAGGTCGACCATCACCCGGATGCCGCGCTTGCGCGCCTCGGCCACCAGTTCGTCCCAGTCGGCCATCGTCCCGTATTGCGGGTCGATCGCGGTATAGTCGGAGACGTCATATCCGAAGTCGGCGTTGGGCGACTTGAAGAACGGCGTGATCCAGATCGCGTCGAGCCCCAGCGACTTCAGATAGTCGAGCCGGCTGGTGATGCCGCGAAGGTCGCCGACCCCGTCGCCGTCGCTGTCCTGGAAACTGCGCGGATAGATTTCGTAGATGATCGCGTGCTGCCACCAGGGCGCCGCTCGATCCGCCGCGCCTCGACTTGCGGCGACCGGCGCCGCGGTCTGACCGGCGATCGCCGGCTGGCAAACGATTGCGGCGGCGGCAAGAATACCGCCCGGCGCTCGCATGATACGCATCCATTCCTCCCCTGGTTTTGGGTATACGTATGCATCCCAAGGGGGTGTTGCAATCGATTGTTTCATTGCATATGCCACCCTCCGACGCCGCACCGTCGAATAGCGGGCGCCGCCATGGGGAGGGGATCTATGACTTCACGGCACCTGCTTGCTTGCTCGACCGCGGCCATTGCGCTGCTGGCGGCCGCACCGCTTCACGCACAGACCGCGACCGGCACCGTCGTGCCGCCCGTCGACCCGGCCGCGCCGGTGACGCAGCCGCCCGTCGGCGACGCGCAGGCGGCCGATGCCGCCGCCGAATCCGATCCGTCGCAGGACATCGTCGTCACCGGCCTTCGCGCCAGCCTCGAGCGGGCGCAGACGCTCAAGCGCAACAACAGCTCGGTGGTAGAGGCCGTCTCGGCCGAGGATATCGGCAAGCTGCCGCAGTCGAGCGTCGCCGATTCGCTCGGCCGCCTCGCCGGCCTGGCGGGCGAGCGCCGGTCGGGCCGCATCAGCGGCATCTCGGTCCGCGGCTTTCGCGAGGATTTCGTCGGCACCACGCTCAACGGGCGCGAGCTCATCGGCATCGGCGACAATCGCGGCGTCGAATACGACCTGTACCCGGCAGAGATCGTCAGCGCCGCCGTCGTCTACAAGACGCCCGATGCGGGCCTGACCGCGATGGGCGTCGGCGGTACCGTCGATATCCGCACCGTCCGCCCGCTCGAGCGTGCGCCCGCGCTGATCGTCAACGGCACCTATGAAAAGAACGGGATGAAGTCGAAGAACCCCGACTTCGACGACCAGGGCTATCGCTTCGCCCTTTCCTATACCGACAAGTTCGCCGACGACACGATCGGCATCGCGCTGACCGCGGCGACGACCTCGTCGCCGGTGCAGGACGACTTCTTCAGCGTCTGGGGCTATGACAAGAACGCGATCACGTCGGGCCCCAATGCGGGCAAGTACGTGGCGCAGGGCATCGACATCTCGTCGCGCTCGCGCGTGCTGAAGCGCGACACGATCGCCGGCGTGGTCCAGTACCGGCCGACCGACGCCTTTACCGCGACGTTCGACGCGCTGTACATCAACTTCTCCGACAAGGGCATTTCGCGCGGCTTTATCGAGGCGCTGCCCGTGGCCGCGAACGGCAGCGGCGTGCTCGCCGCCGACAGCACGACCGTGACCTCGGCGCGCACCACCGGCTTCAACTCGGTCATCCGCAGCGACCCCCTCGACAAGACCGGCGACCTTAAGGTGTTCGGCGGCAACCTGGCGTGGAAGGCGTCGTCGAACCTCGACCTGACGCTCGACCTGTCGCGGTCGGAAAGCAAGAAGAGCGACACGCGCGCCGAGAGCTATGCCGGTCTTGGCCGCGCCGGCCTCGCGACGCAGGGGCCGAACAACATCCGCACCTGGACCTATACCGATGCGGGCCTGATGTTTTCCGACAACAGCCAGCGCTTCGACGATTTCGCGCGGGTGAAGCTGGCCGGGCCGCAATCGTGGGGCGGCAGCCTGGCGCCGATCACCGAACTCAACACCGCCGCCGCGCGCGCGGCCGGGGTCGGCTTTGCCCAGGCGCAGGACGGCTTCGTCAACACCGCGCGGTTCGACGAATATCTGAACTCGGCCCGGCTGGAGGCGGCGTACCGCTTCGACGAGGGGTTCCTGAAGTCGATCAACGTCGCGCTTCGCTATTCGGATCACGAGAAGTCGAAGGTCAACCAGGGCTTCTTCCTGACCGCCAAGACCTATCCGCTCGACGGCACGATCCCCGAGGATTCGCGCCGCGGGCTTGCCGACCTCAACTGGGCGGGGCTCGGCAACCTCGTCGCCTATGACGCGCTGGGCCTCATCAACAG
Organism: uncultured Sphingomonas sp.; assembly: GCA_913775795.1. GTDB lineage: Bacteria > Pseudomonadota > Alphaproteobacteria > Sphingomonadales > Sphingomonadaceae > Sphingomonas. Next base: position 6,778 of record CAJYLT010000083.1, read on the forward strand.
CGACTTCTATCAGCGCTGGGACGCCGGCGCGCTCGAGCCCGATCGCCTCGGCGATACCTATTCGATCAAGGAGCGCGTGTGGCAGCCCTCGATCAAGGCCGAGTATGAAAGCGACATGGGCGGCGTGCGCGTGTTCGGTAATTTGGGCGTACAGGCGCTCATCACCGACCAGCGCGCGACCGGTTTCGACGCGCTCGTGGTCTCGAACCTGCGCGTCCGCGCCAATCCGGTCGAGGACGGCGCCAAGTACACGCGCGTCCTGCCCAGCCTGAACACCAATTTCGACCTGGGCGGCGGCCACACGATCCGCTTCGCGCTGGCCAAGGTGGTCAGCCGGCCGCGCATCGACTTCCTCAACCCGGGCTCGTCGGTGAAGTTCTCGAACAACGTCGCCAACGTCACCAACGCCAATCCCGAGCTTGGCCCCTGGACCTCGCGATCGGGCAACGCGCAGCTTCGCCCGTACGAGGCGAACCAGGCCGACCTCAGCTACGAATATTATTTCGCCAGCGACGGGTTCGTGTCGATCTCGGCCTTCTACAAGGACCTGAAGAACTGGAACGTCCAGACCACGACCATCCGTGATTTCCGCGAGTTCTACATCCCCGGCTATCACCAGGCGGTCAGCAGCGACGGCCAGACCATCTATACCCCCGCGACGTTCCAGGGGCTCAACACGACCTATGTCGGCGGGCTGAAGGGCAAGGTGAAGGGGATCGAGCTTCAGGCGTCGCTGCCCTTCGGCCGCTTCGTCAGCGCGCTCGACGGGTTCGGGCTGACCGGCGGCGCGGCGTTCACCGACGGCAAGCTCGACGACGGATCGCGCATCCCGGGCCTGTCGGCACGGGTGTTCCAGGGGACGGCGTATTTCGAGAAGTCGGGCTTCTCGGCGCGCGTGTCGGCCAACAACCGCTCGTCCTGGCTGTCGGAGGATCGCGGCGGCAGCAACTCGATCTCGCCAGCCAACCGCGAGGGGCAGACGCTGGTCGATGCGCAGATCGGCTTCGACTTCGCCAATACGAAGATCGACTATCTCGACCATCTGCGCCTGTCGTTCCAGGCGCAGAACCTGACCAACCAGCGCGACGTCTATACCGATGCGGCCAGCGGCCTCACCACGCGGCGCGAGACGTTCGGTCGCAACTTCCTCGTCAACCTGACCTACGCGATCTTCTGATCGCAGCGAGAATGTCCTCGCCGGTGTCCGCCGGCGGGGATATTCCCGACAAGGACATGAGGACGAGGACATGAAGGCGACGATCGACCGGGTCGTCATCGTCGGCGGCGGCACCGCCGGCTGGATGGCGGCGGCGCTGATCGCGCGCGTGATCGGCCCGCGCGTCACCGTGACGCTGGTCGAATCCGAGGAGATCGGCATCGTCGGTGTGGGCGAGGCGACGATCCCGCCGATCCAGCACGTCAACGCGGTGCTTGGGCTCGACGAAGCCGAGTTCCTTCGCGAGACGCGCGGCACGATCAAGCTCGCCATCCGCTTCGACGACTGGGGCGCACTCGGCCAAAGCTATTACCACACGTTCGGGGCGGCAGGGCGCAACACCGCCTTCTGCTCGTTCCATCATTACTGGGCGCGCGCGCGCCGCGCGGGCGTCGCTGCCGATTACTGGGACTACGACCTCAATTACCTCGCAGCGCGCGAGGGGAAGTTCGCGCGCATTCAGGTCGACGATCCGACCTGGCACCTGCCCTATGCCTATCATTTCGATTCGAGCCTCTACGGCCAGTATCTGCGCCGCTACAGCGAGCGGGCGGGCGTCACCCGGATCGAGGGGATGGTCGCCGACGTCCGCCGCCACGACACCGGCGACATCGCCGCGCTGATCCTGAAGGACGGGCGGGAGGTGGCGGGCGACCTGTTCGTCGACTGTTCGGGCGCGCGCGGCCTGCTGATCCAGCGCCAGCTCAACGTGGGCTACGAGGACTGGAGCCACTGGCTGCCGTGCGACCGGGCGATGGCGGTGCCGACCGCGCGCCACGACACGACGCCGCCCTATACCCGCTCCACCGCGCGCACCGCCGGCTGGCAGTGGCGCATCCCGCTCCAGCACCGGGTCGGCAACGGCCTCGTCTATTCGAGCCGGCACCTGTCGGACGACGCTGCGGCGGAGCTGCTGCTCGGCAATCTGGATGGCGAGGTGCTGGGCGACCCGCGCATCATCCCGTTCCGAACCGGCCGCGCGCGGCGGCAATGGGATCGCAACGTCGTCGCGGTGGGGCTGTCGAGCGGCTTCCTCGAACCACTCGAATCGACGAGCATCTATCTCATCCAGTCGGCGATCGTCCGGCTGCTCCACCATTTCCCGCACGCCGGCATCGAGCCCGCCGCGGTGGCCGAATACAACCGCCAGTCGCGGATCGAGTTCGAGACCGTCCGCGACTTCATCATCCTCCATTATCACGCCACTCGCCGCGACGATTCCCCCTTCTGGCGCGACGTGCGCGCCGCCGCGCTGCCCGATCGCCTCGCCGCCAAGATCGAGCTGTTCCGCGCGACCGGTGCGCTGACGCAGGATCCGCTCGACATCTTCATGGAGCCGTCCTGGGTGCAGGTGCTGATGGGGCAGGGGATCGAGGTCGCGGACTATCACCCGCTCGCCGACGAGACCGACCTCGCCGAGCTCACCGCACAGCTCCGACAGCTGGCGGCGATGAAGCGCGAGCCGGTGCCGAACATGCCCGCGCACGACCAGTGGCTGAAGGCGTTCGGCGGCGCGGCGGCATGATCCCGCCGCGGCGCTTCGTCATCCTGGGCGGGGGCACCGCCGGCTGGATCGCCGCGCACCTGTTGAAGCGCGCTTTCGCCGACAGCGCCGTCACCCTCGTCGAATCGCCGGAGATCGGCACGATCGGCGTCGGCGAAGGATCGACCCCGACGCTCAAGCGCTTCTTCGAACTGATCGGCGCGGACGAGGGCGAGTGGATGCCCCGCTGCGGCGCGACGTACAAGGCGGGGATCCGGTTCGACGGGTGGAGCCCGGCCGCGCCCTGGCCCGGCTATCGCCACCCGTTCACGACTCAGGTCGACGTGCATACCGAGGACGCGTTCGTCCTCAACTGCCGCAACCGTCGCCTCGGCTACGACGTGCCGACATTGCCCGACCGGTTCCTGTTAAACGGCGTCCTGTCGGCACGCGGACTGACGCCCGTCGCGCCGCCGAGCTTTCCGTTCAAGATCGAATATGGCTATCATTTCGACGCCGGGCTGCTCGGCGCGTATCTGCGCGACCTTGCCGTCGCGCGCGGCGTCGTCCACCGGCAGGCGCGCGTCGCCGGGGTGGAGCGCGCCGGGAACGGCGATATCGCCGCGCTGGCGATCGAGGGCGACGAGCGGATCGAGGCCGACTTCTTCGTCGATTGCAGCGGCTTTGCCGGCCTCTTGATCGAGCGGACGCTGGGCGTGCCGTTCCTTCCCTATGCCGACAACCTGTTCAACGACGCCGCGGTCGTGCTGGCGACGCCGATGACGGGCGTGCCGCCGGTCGAGACGGTGGCGATGGCGATGTCCAACGGCTGGCGCTGGTCGATTCCGCTCGAGCATCGGTTCGGCAACGGCTACGTCTATTCCAGCGCATTCCAGACGGCCGACGCCGCGGAGGCCGAGCTGCGCCGCGCGCTCGGCGTCGGCGACGACGTGCCCGCGCGGCACCTCAAGTTCCGTGTCGGACAGGCGGCGCGTGCGTGGGAGCGCAACTGCCTCGCGGTCGGCCTGTCGCAGGGATTCATCGAGCCGCTGGAGGCGACCGCACTGCATCTCGTCCTCGGCACCGTCGAGCAGTTCGTCCGGCATTTCGGCGACGGTGGCGGCACCGATCGCCACCGGGACGCCTTCAACGCCGCGATCGACGAGCGGATGGCGGGGGTGCGTGACTACATCGTGGCGCATTACAAGCTGAACACCCGCAGCGACACCGAATACTGGCGCGCCAACGCCGCCAACATGGCGCTGTCCGAGCCGCTGCTCCACCTACTCGACCGCTGGTTCCGGCGGGGCGACATGACCGAGGAACTGGCGCGGCAGGGCCGTCGCAGCCATTTCGGCAGCCTGTCATGGCACTGCCTGCTTGCCGGCTATGGCGCATTCCCCCCGGTCAGCCAGCCGCGCCGCCGCGACGTCGATTTTCACGACGACCGCGGGATCGAGGCGTTCCTGCACGGATGCAGCCTCAACTTTGCACCGGCCCGAAGCTCCTGAGCCATATCATTACGATACCGATACGGATGTAGCGAAATGGCCACGGGAGGACCGAACATGCGCCGATCTCCGAAGAAATTGCTACCTGTCGCGGGGCTGTTGCTGGCGGCGTCCGCGCCCGTGCCGGTGACGGTCGAGGATGCGCTCGCCGGGACCGCGGGGCGGTGGCAGGGCGAGCTTCAGTATCGCGACTATCAGAGCGACAGCTGGCAGGGCCTGCCCGTGACGATCCAGATCGGTGTCCAGCCGGACCATGTGACGATCCTGCGCACCGCGTCCTATGACGACGGGCCGCAGACGGGGATCGTCACGATCACCACCGCCACGCTGTTCGATGCGACCGCGAACGAGGCGCGCTATGCGATCCTGCGCCGCGGGCGCGCCATCGATAGCGGCGCGGCGACGATCGAGCGCTTCGCCCCCGGGGCCGACGCCGCCCACTGGACGCTCACCACCATCGAGCATCGCATGGACGGCACCGACCGCGCGCAGGTGCGCGAGACGACGGTGCGTGACGGGGATCGGATGGTGACGACCAAGACGGTCAACCCCGATGCCGACGGCACCGACCAGTGGTTGCCGCGCAACCGCACGGTGCTCAAGCGGGTGGCAAGCTAGAACCCGGTTCCCCAGGGCGCGACGCGGTCCACACCGAAGATGCCGCGCGGCGGCAGGTCGAAGATGAAATAGGGGTTCGGGCGGGGCGGCGCGCCCACCGCATCGAGTGTTGCGCGCTGTTCAGGCGACAGCACGATATCGAGCGACGCGGCGTTCTCGCGCACCTGTTCCGGCCGGCTTGCGCCCATCAGGACCGAGGAAACGCCCGGCCGGCCCGTTACCCACGCCAGCGCCACCTGCGCCATCGGCCGGCCGATTTCACCCGCGACCTCTCGCAAAACGTCGACGATGCCGAAGTTCGCCTCGGTGAACAGCATGCCGCCATAGGGATTGTCGCCGTTGAGGCGCCCGTCGCTGCCGTCGCCATGCTCGCCGGCCTTGTTCGGCAGCCCGCCCGCCGGCCCTGCCGCCGCCAGTTTCTCGCGCCCGTATTTGCCCGTCAGCATCCCGAAGCCGAGCGGGCTCCACGCCACCAGCCCCATCCCGAGCGCCCGGCCGGCGGGCAGCACGTCCAACTCGACCCCGCGATCGATCAGCGAATAGCTGTACTGCAATCCGATCGGCTCGGGCAGGCCGTGCGCGCGCGCCAGCGTCGCGATCTGCGCGACATACCAGGCGGGGGCGTTGGAAAAGCCATAATAGAGGATGTCGCCGCGCCGCACCGCATCGGTCAGCGCACGCAGCACCTCCTCCGGCGGGGTCGTGCGGTCCCAGACATGCGTCCAGTAAAGGTCGATGCGCCCGCTGCCGAGGCGCTTGAGTGATCCCTCCAGCCCGTCCCGGATGTTACGCGCCGAATTGCCGCCCGCCAGCGGATTGCCCTCGCCGCGCGCGAAGCCGGATTTGGTGGCGATCACCATCCGGTCGCGGTCGCCGCGTTCGCGAAGGAAGCGGCCGATCATCGCCTCGCTCTCGCCGCCGGAATAGACGTCGGCGGTATCGATGAAATTGCCGCCGGTATCGGCATAGGCGTCGAAGATCGCGCGCGACCCCGCCTCGTCCGCGCCCCAGCGCCCCGCGCCAAAGGTCATCGTGCCTAGCGCCAGCGGGCTGACGATCAGGCCCGAGCGGCCCAGCGTGCGATAGTCGGTCATGTCCATGGCTCGTCACTCCTCTGTCGGGAATGGAGGTAAGGCACGGACGATCGCCGGATTAGCCGTTGCGGACCGCAAGGGCCCGTGAGCATGGTGCAGCAATGCGGCGCGGCGACCTCGACGATCTTGCGGCCTTTGCCAGCGTCGCCCGGCATCGCAGCTTCACGCGAGCGGCGGCCGAGCTCGGCCTGTCGCCCTCCGCGCTCAGCCATGCGATGAAGGCGCTGGAGGCGCGTCTGGACGTCCGCCTGCTCGCGCGCACCACCCGCTCGGTCGCGCCGACCGCGGCGGGGGCGCAGCTCCTGCGATCGCTCGATCCGGCATTGGCGCAGGTGACGGCAGGGCTCGCCTCGCTGGCCGACCTGCGGGGGGCGCCGTCGGGCACGGTGCGGCTGGCGACGTTCGGCTATGCGGCGCGCACGATCCTGGCGCCGCGGTTGCCGCAATTCCTGCTCGATCATCCAGACGTGTCGGTCGAGGTGATCGTCGAGGACCGGCTGATCGACCTCGTCGCCGGCGGGTTCGATGCCGGCATCCGGCTGGGCGAGAGCGTCGAGCGCGACATGGTAGCCGTGCCGGTGGGGCCGGACCTTCGCACCGTCGTGGTCGGCACGCCGGGCTATTTCGATCACCGCGCGATACCGGACACGCCGGCCGCGCTCGATGCCCATGTCTGCGTCAACTACCGCCTGCTCGGCGGCGGGGGGCTGCTGCCGTGGGAGTTCGAGGCCGCAGGGCGCGACATCCGGGTGAAGGTGTCGGGGCGTCTGATCGTCAATGACGAGGCACTAGCCGCGGCGGCGGTGCGGGCGGGGACAGGCCTCGGCTACATGATGGAGCACGATGTCGCTGACGAGATCGCCGACGGCCGGCTGATCCAGGTGCTGGCCGACTGGTGCCCGGTCTATCCCGGCTGCCGCCTCTATTACCCTGACCGCCGCGTCACGCCCGCGCTGCGCGCGCTGATCGATACGCTTCGTCTGTAGGCACGTTGGTCGTCGGCCGCCGGGCGGCGCGTCGCGATCGATGATAGCGCGGACCTTTCGCGGCCATGCTAGGTTTCCCATTGCCGTATCGGCATCATTCGGGAGAAACAGAGTGCCGACGACCGCTGCCGACGATGCCGAAACCGGCATACAGGGACTCGACGATATCCTGGGCGGCGGGTTCGAGCGGGCGCGGACCTTCCTGCTCGAGGGGAGTCCCGGCACCGGCAAGACGACGGTCGCGCTCCAGTTCCTGCTGGCCGGTGCGCGCGCGGGCGAGCGATGCCTCTACATCACGCTGTCGGAGACCGAGGACGAACTGCGCGCGACGGCGGCTTCGCACGACTGGGATCTGGCCGGTGTCGAGCTTTACGAACTGGTGCCGCCGGAGAATTTGCTTGACGAGGATCAGCAGCAGAGCCTGCTCTATTCCTCCGACCTCGAACTCGGCGAGACGACGAAGCGCATTTTCGAGGCGTTCGAGCGGGTGAAGCCCGACCGCGTCGTCGTCGACAGCCTGTCCGAAATCCGGCTGCTCGCGCAAAGCTCGCTGCGCTACCGGCGTCAGATCCTCGCGCTGAAGCACTATTTCGCCCGGAGCCGGGCGACCGTCCTGATGCTCGACGACCTCACCACCGACATGAACGACAAGACGGTTCATTCGGTCGCGCACGGTGTCGTCCGGCTGGAGGAGATCGCGCCCGAATATGGCGCCGAGCGGCGACGGCTGCGCGTCATCAAGTATCGCGGGCGCGCGTTTCGCGGCGGCTATCACGACGCGACGATCAAGCCGGGCGGCGTCCAGGTATACCCCCGCCTCGTTTCGGCCGAGCACAAGACGCGGTTCGCGCGCGACCTGGTGACGACGGACGTTGCCGAGCTCAACGACCTGCTCGGCGGCGGGATCGAGCGCGGGTCGAGCGTGCTGGTGCTGGGGCCGGCGGGGACGGGCAAGAGCTCGGTCGTGCTCACTTTCGTCCAGACCGCGATCAACCGCGGCGAAAGCGCGGCGATGTTCGTGTTCGACGAGGAGATCGGCCTGCTGATCCAGCGGGCACAGGGCCTCGGCATCGACCTTCAGGCGATGATCGACGCCGGTAAGCTCCTCCTCCAGCAGGTCGATGCGGCCGAACTGTCGCCGGGCGAGTTTTCCGCGCGGGTGCGCGCCTGTGTCGAGAAATATGGCGCGAAGACCGTCGTCGTCGACAGCCTCAACGGTTATCAGGCGGCGATGCCGGGCGAGCAGGCGCTGATCCTCCACCTGCACGAGATGCTGCAATATCTGAACCGGCAGGGGGCAACGACCTTCCTCACGGTGGCGCAGCACGGGCTGGTGGGCGACATGAAGACGCCCGTCGACGTCACTTATCTGGCCGATACCGTCATTCTGCTGCGCTATTTCGAGGCGCTCGGCCGCGTCCGCCGCGCGATCTCGATCGTCAAGAAGCGGACCGGGCCGCATGAAAACACCATCCGCGAATACCGGATCGGCGACTGGGGCATCACGCTCGGCGAACCGCTCACGAGGTTCCAGGGTGTCCTGCGCGGGGTGCCGATGCTGCATGGCGACGCCGATTTGCTGGACGGCGACGGGACGTGAAGCGGACGACGGTTTCCGAACGCGCGCTCGTCCTCGCGCCGCGAGGTCGCGACGCCGCGATCGCGGCGGCGATGCTGGGCGAGGCGCACCTCGAATCCACGGTCTGCGCGTCGCTAGGCGATCTGGTCGCCGAGCTCGACCGCGGTGCGGCGCTGGTCGTCGTCACCGAAGAGGCGATCGCGACCGCTGACCTGTCGCCGCTCACCGGCTGGTTTGCCGAGCAGCAGGAGTGGTCGGACCTGCCCTTCATCCTCCTGACCCGTCGCGGGGGCGGGCTGGAGCGCAATCCGGCGGCGGCACGCTATCTCGACCTTCTCGGCAACATCACCTTTCTCGAGCGCCCGTTCCATCCCACCACGCTCATCAGCATCGTCCGGTCCGCGGTGCGCGCCCGCCGCCGCCAGTACGAAGCGCGCGCGCGGCTGATCGCGCTGCAGGAAAGCGAGGCCCGCTACCGCACGCTGTTCGAAAATATCGAGGTCGGCTTCTGCATCATCGAGATGATCTTCGACGATGCCGGGCCGCCGGTCGACTATCGCTTCATCGAGGCCAACCCCGCCTTTGCGGCACAGGCGGGCTTCGACCCTGCCGGCCGGCGGATGCGAGAGATCGTGCCCGATCACGAAGCCTACTGGTTCGAATTCTACGGCCGCGTCGCCGCCACGGGCGAGCCGGGCCGCGTCGAGCAAGGATCGGCGACGCTCGGCCGCTGGTGGGACGTCCACGCGTTCCGGGTGGGTACAGCGACCGAGGGCCGCGTGGCGGTGCTGTTCAACGATATCACCGCGCGGCGCGATGCCGAACTCCGGCTCCAGACGCTGAACGAAACGCTGGAGGCGCAGGTCACGGCCAGGGCGGCGGAGCGCGATCGCCTCTGGAACCTGTCGCAGGACATGCTCGCCCGCGCCGACTATAGCGGGATGATGTCGGCGGTCAGCCCGGCGTGGAGCCGCGTGCTGGGGTGGTCGGCGGAGGAGCTGCTGTCGCGCGGCTATGCCAGCTTCATGCATCCCGACGATGCCGCGCCGACGCTTGCCGCGCTGACCGCGATGGCGCAGTCGGGCGAACCGGCACGCTACGAGAACCGCATCGCGACGAAGGACGGCGGGTGGAAGCCGATCGAATGGACCGTCGCGCCCGAGCCCGACGGCGCGAACTTCATCGCGGTCGGCCGCGACCTCACGCACGCCAAGGCGCGCGAGGCCGAGCTCGAAGCGGCGCAGGTGGCGCTGCGCCAGAGCCAGAAGATGGAGGCGATGGGTAGCCTGACGGGTGGCGTCGCGCACGATTTCAACAACCTGCTGACCCCGATCATCGGTTCGCTCGACATGCTGCACCGAAAGGGGCTGGGGTCGGAGCGCGAGAAGCGGCTGATCGACGGCGCGCTGCAATCGGCCGAGCGCGCGAGGATGCTGGTCCAGCGCCTGCTCGCCTTCGCGCGCCGCCAGCCGCTCCAGGCGATGGCGGTCGACGTGCCGCAACTGGTCGCCGGCATGCTCGACCTGATCGGGTCGACGCTCGGCCCCGCGATCGACCTGACGGTGGACTCGCCCGCCGGCCTGCCGCTGGCGCGTGCGGATGCCAACCAGCTCGAGATGGCGCTCCTCAACCTTGCGGTGAATGCGCGGGATGCGATGCCGGGCGGCGGCGAACTGCGCGTCGAGGTTCGCCGCGAGTCGGTGCGCGACCGGCGTCCCGGGCTGCCGCGCGGTCATTACGTCCGCCTGAGCGTTCGCGACACCGGCACCGGCATGGACGAGGCAACGCTCGCCCGCGCGATCGAGCCGTTCTTCTCGACCAAGGGGATCGGCAAGGGCACCGGCCTTGGCCTGTCGATGGTGCATGGCCTTGCCGCGCAGCTCGGCGGCGCGCTGACGATCGAGAGCGATGTGGGGCGCGGCACGGCGGTGTCGCTGTGGCTACCCGTCAGCAACGATCCGCTGCCGGTCGAGCACCGCCCGCGCGCTGGCGAGGTCGGCGACGAGCCACACGGCACCGCGCTGCTCGTCGACGACGAGGATCTGGTGCGGATGAGCACGGCGCACATGCTGTCCGACATGGGGTTCGACGTGGTCGAGGCGGCGTCGGGGGAAAGCGCGTTGTCGATGCTCGCCGCCGGCCTCGAGCCGCAGCTTTTGGTGACCGATCACCTGATGCCCGGCATGACCGGCGCGCAGCTGGTCGAGGCGGTGCGGACGGACCGGCCGTCGCTCAAGGCGCTGATCGTTTCCGGCTATGCCGAAGCGGAGGGGATCGACCCGGCGATCCCCCGGCTGACCAAGCCGTTCCGCCGTGACGAACTCGCCGCGACGCTTGCCGCGCTGACGGCGGGCGCGGAAGCGGTCCACTAGCCGCAGCGCGGCCCGCTCCGCTCAGTCGATCGCGGCGTCGATCCCTGGCGGGACCGTGACGGGGGTGTCGGCAGGCTCGACCGGGTGGGAGAAGCGGTCGGTCGGCGTGCCGCCCGCGTCCCACAGCGCCGCGCCGTTGCCGTTCGCCGAACAAAGCAGCCAGCGCGCGGTGCCGCTGACGATGCTCGTCGCATAGCGCGTGCCCGCCGGCACGTTCGCCGCGTCGCCCTCGGTCAGCAGGTGCGTCTCGCCGCCGATCGTCCATTCGACCGCGCCGCCCAGGATATAGGCGAAGACGTGCGTGTCGCGGTGGCGGATCGCCGGCATCGCCGCCCCGCGCCCGCCCTCGATCACGCGCATATCGACCATCGCGTCGCTTTCGTCGGCGGTCAGCACCGCGGTCGACAGGTGGCCGCCGAGCACGCTGCGCCGGCCATAGCCCGCGTCGAGGAAGTAGGAGGCATGGGCGCCCGGCAGCGCGCGGTCGCCGTCGCCCATCTCGCTCGCCGCGACATACTCGCCCTCGACGCGCATGATCCCGAACTTGCCCATCGCCGGGCCCATCCGCGAGAAGTCGTACGGGTGGTCGGCGGGGGGCAGCGCGGTCATCCCCCAGACCTCGCCCGCATCGACGAAGAACTCTTCCCACCCGCCCGGCGCCACGATGCCGAAGAACTGGGTGCGCGGCGCGACGCTCTGATAGCTGTGCACGTCGCCGGGGCGGACATAGGCGAAGTCGCCGGGGTGGAGGATGCGGCTCTGATCGCCGCACCACACCTGAAGCCGGCCGCGCGTGCAGAACCAGGTGTCGTGCTCGCGCTCATGATAGTGGAGCGGGATCGGCCCGCGATCGAGCGGCGCCTGACAGACGACCGCGCCGAACCCGCCCGCGGTCTCGTTCACCCCCGCCAGCGTGTGGATCATCTGCCCCGCGACCAGCGTGCAGCGGCCCTCGCCGGCTTTGAGGACATAGGCGCGGGCAGCGCCGGGCAGGTCGGTCATCGGTCGGATCCTCTCAGGCAAAGGGAATGGCGAGCTGCGCCGCCTTGCATTGTTCGGTCTTGGGCGGGCAGAGGCCCCATTGGTCGACGCGCCCCGGCGGCCAGGTCCAGTCCTCCGGCCCGCCGACACGGTAATGCGCGTCGACCTGCAGCACCTCGGCGGTATGTTCGACGACGAAGCCGTGCGGGTCGACGAAATAGGTGAAGACATTGTCGCCCGGCCCGTGCCGCCCCGGTCCCCAGCCGATCGTGAAGCCATGGTCGACCATCCGCCCCGAGGCCTTCATCACGCCTTCCCACCCGGGCAGGTTGAAGGCGACGTGGTTCAGCGTGTTCACGGGCGCGTCGGCGATGACGATCGAGTGATGGTCGCTGTTGGTGCGCACGAAGCCCATCATCTTTGACCGGTCGGTCATGTCGAAGCCCAGCACCGCCTGGAACCACGCCACGTCGCGCATCGTGTCGTCGCTGTTGAAGTTGACGTGCGCCAGCCGCTCGGCTCGGTTCGGATCGAAGGGCAGGGCGGCGGCGCGGTCGTCGCCCTGCACCACGCGGATCGTCCGCCCGGCCCGGTCGCGCAGGGCAAAGCCGCGGCCCGCGCCATGCTCGTCCCAGTCGCCGATCGGCGCGTCCAGCGTCGCCCCGACATCGCGCGCCCGCGCCAGGAGGGTCTTGAGATCGGTCGCATCGGCGGCGCGGAACGTCATCGAGCGGATGCGCGAATGCGGGCCGCGATGCAGCGCCAGCACGTGTGGATCGTCGCCGGTCGCGCGCAACCACACCCGGTCGGCGCTGCGATCGGCGAGCGTCAGGCCCCACACATCGGTATAGAAATCGACCGCACCGTCGAGGTCGGCCAGTTCCAGATCGACGCTGCGCAGGCGCGCTAGCGGGAAGGCGGGATCGGGCACCCCGGTCACGTCGCTCATCCCCTGCCTCTCCTCGCGCGATCTTGCCGATTGGCGCCTTCATGCGCTTGGCAGACGGGAAGTCCAATAATAGGTTTTCGCGCATCCATTGCCTGAGGCTATGCACATGCTCGATCCGCGCCTGCTCCGCACCTATGCCGCCGTTTGCCGGGAGGGGTCGATTAGCGGTGCCGCGCGGGCGCTCAACATCTCGCAGCCATCGGTGTCGGTGGCGATCGGCCAGCTCGAGGGGAAGCTCGGCACGACGCTGTTCGAGCGGACGCGCGCGGGGATCGTGCTGACCCACGCCGGCGACAAGCTGCGCCGCCGCGCCGAGATGATGGAGACGCTGGTCCGCGATGCCGAGGCGGAGGTCGCCCGTGCGAAGGAGGGGGTGCGCGGCCCGCTGACGATCGCGGGGACGCCCGGTGCGCTCGTCAGCCTCGTGCCCCAGGCGGTCGAGGCGATCGAGGCGGGCGGGCGGTTCGAGCTCAACATCCTTGAGCGATCCGACCAGGAAGTGCTCGACCTGCTCCGCCGCGGCGAGATCGAGATCGGGCTGGGCACCACCGGCATCGAGACGCCGCCCGCCGATATCGATGAGACGAGCCTGCTTCAGGACCCGTTCGCGCTCATCGTCGGGCGCGCGCATGACGGGCTGGGGCCGGCGGTGACGCTGGCGGAGGCGGCGACGCTCGGCTGGGTGATGCCGCACGCCGCGGGCGGTTTCCGCCGGCAGATCGAGGCGCTGTTCCTGTCGGGTGAGGTACCGCTGCCGCGCGACGTGATCCGCTCGGACTCGCTGCTCACCACCAAGGCGATCGTCCGCCGGACGGCGCATGTCTGCGTCCTGCCGCACGGCGTGGTCGCGGCCGAACTGTCGATCGGGGTGCTCCGGACCGTGCGACTGACCGGCGTCACCTTTCGCCGGAGCATCGGCATCCGCACGCTGAAGGGCCGGCCACTCTCCGATCTCGCCGCCGATTTCGTCGAGGCGGCGGCGAAGATGCATAGACAATGACTATGCAAATCCGAGAAACGCATATTTTACATTATCGCTGACGCCTGCGCTTATCGCCCCAGCCGCAACGATGGTGGCATGGGAGAGGCGAGGGGCATGGCTGACGACGGCCACAGCATCGGGGAAGCGGGCATCGTCGATGTGGCGATCGTCGGCTGCGGCCCGGTCGGGGCCCTTGCCGCCAACCTGTTCGCGATCGAAGGCCTGTCGGTGCTGGCGATCGACCGCGAGGCAGCGCCCCATCCGCAACCGCGCGCGGTGCATGTCGACCACGAGATGATGCGCCTGTTCCAGGCCGCCGGCCTTGCCGACCGGCTCGCGCCGCTGATGCGCGCGACCGAGGGGCATCTGCACGTCGGCGCCGATCGCGGCGTCATCCGCTATATGGGCACCGCCGGGCGCCCCAAGCCGTTCGGCTGGGCCAACGACCATTTCTTCTGGCAGCCGGAGCTCGAGGCGGTGCTACGCGAGGGGCTGGCGCGGTTCGATCACGCGGCGCTCTTCACTTCGACCGAATGCGTCGGCCTGTCGCAGGATGCGGAGGGCGTGACCCTTTCGCTCACCGGCGACCGCGCGGTCCGCGCCCGCTACGTCATCGCCTGCGACGGCGCGCGCAGCTTCGTGCGCCGGACGCTGGGCATCCCGCTCGACGACCTCGCGTTCGACGAGCCCTGGCTGGTCGTCGATGCCGAGGTCGATGGGCCGGTCCGCTTCCCGCCGATCGCCGGCGTGCCGGCCGAAGCCGATCTTCAGCGCCTGTCGGTGATGATGTGCGACCCCGCGCGGCCCGCGACGATCGTGCCCGGCCGCGGGAACCACCGCCGCTGGGAGTTCATGCTGCTGCCCGGTGAGGACGACGCCGCGATGATGCGGCCCGAGGCGGTGGCGGCGCTGGTCGCGCCGTATCTGGAAGGCGTGCCGCACCGGATCGCCCGCGCGACCACCTACCGCTTCCACGGCCTCGTCGCCAAGCGGTGGCGTGAGGGCCGCGTGTTCCTGGCGGGCGATGCCGCGCATCAGACGCCGCCCTTTTTCGGGCAGGGCATGTGCCACGGGATGCGCGACGTCGCGAACCTTGCCTGGAAACTCGGCATGGTGAAGCGCGGGCGGGCGGGCGACGCGCTGCTCGACACCTATCAGCCGGAGCGCGACCCGCATGTCCGCGCGGTGATCGGCGCGGCGATCGCGGCGGGGCGGTACATCTGCACGCTCGACCCCGTGACCGCCGCCGCGCGGGATGCGGAGATGCGTGCCCGGCCCGCCCCCGCCGCGGGCGAGACCGCCGCAGACCTCATCCCCGCGATCGAGGCGGGCGTCGTCGGCAAGGGGCAGGGCGCAGGCGAACGCTTCATCCAGCCGCGGCTAAGCGACGGGCGATTGCTCGACGCGGCGACGGGCGGCGGCTGGCGGCTGTTCGCGTCCGGATCGCCGTCCGCGCCCACCGGCATCGCCGTGATCCACCTCGACGCACCACTCGACGACGGCGGTGCGGTCGCCGCGTGGCTCGCCGAGCGGGGGGCAGAAGCAGTGCTCGTCCGCCCCGATTTCTACGTGTTCGACACCGGATCACCCGCCGCGCTGGTCGACCGCCTTGTCCGCATGATCGCCCCTGAAGGAGTCCCCGCGTGAAACTCGTCAGCTTCCGCCGCCCCGACGGTACGCCGAGCTTCGGCAGGGTCGAGGGGGACCGCGTTCTCGATCTCGGCCGTTCCGATGGCCCGGCGACGCTCCGCGCCGCGCTGGCCGCGGGTACGCCACTCGGTGATCCGGCGCCGGGCACCGGCTATGCGCTGGCGGACGTGGTGCTGCTGCCCGTCATTCCCGACCCCGCCAAGATCCTGTGCGTCGGCCATAATTACGAGACGCACCGGCAGGAGACCGGCCGCGCCAAGGTCGAGCATCCGTCGATCTTCATCCGTTTTGCCGACACGCTCGTCGCCGATGGCCAGCCGATCGTCCGCCCGCGCGCCTCGGGCGACCTCGACTATGAGGCGGAACTCGCCGTCGTCATCGGCAAGGGCGGCCGCGCGATCGCCGAGGCCGACGCGATGGCGCACGTCGCGGGCTATGCCTGCTTCAACGACGCCAGCGTCCGCGACTGGCAGTGGCACACGACGCAGTTCGCGCCGGGCAAGAACTTTCCCGGCACCGGCGCCTTCGGCCCGTGGCTGGTGACGCCGGACGAGGCGGGCGACCTCGCCGACGTGCGCGTCGTCTCGCGCCTGAACGGCACGGTGATGCAGGATCAGCCGGTGCGCGACATGATCTTCCCGATCGCGAGGATCATCGCCTACGTCTCCGCCTTCACGGCCCTGTCGCCCGGCGACGTGATCGCGACGGGCACGCCCGGCGGCGTCGGCGCCAAGCGCACCCCGCCGGTCTGGATGCAGCCCGGCGACCGGATCGAGATCGACATCGGCCCGATCGGCACCCTGTCCAATTTCATCGCACACGAAGACGCACTCGCCTGAAGGCGCGGCACCTGGGGAGAGGAAATCATGAAGCACAATGTTCTGATGCTGCTGGCAGGGGCCAGCCTCGCGACCCTCGCAATGCCCGCTGCGGCGCAGGAGGCGCAGCCCGGCGCGACCGCCGACAACCCGCCGGAAGCCACCGCGCAGGAAGCGGCGGATGCCGCGCAGACCGGCGACATCATCGTCACCGCGACGCGCCGCGCCAGCCGGCTTCAGGACGTGCCGCTCGCGGTCAATGCGGTGTCGGGCGAGCAGCTCGCCGAAAGGGGGTTCCAGAGCCTCACCGACATCCAGTACCAGATCCCCGGCGTCCAGTTCGGCAACTCACCCAACGACGCGGGTTTCCGCCTGCGCGGCGTGGGTTCGGCCGGCGGCTTCTCCTCGTCGTCGGAGCAGAATGTCGGCACCGTCGTCGACGGCGTCGTCATCCCCTTCGGCAATCCGGTGCAGAGCCTCGGCGATCTCGACCGGGTCGAAGTGCTGAAGGGGCCGCAGGGGACGCAGTTCGGCAAGAACGCCTCGTCGGGCGTCGTCAGCATCACGACGGCCAAGCCCGAACTCGGCCATTTCGGCGGCACGATCAATGCCGCGTACGGCGAACTCAACGACTATAACGTCGGCGCCAGCGTCAACGTGCCGCTGGGCAAGACCGCGGCGCTGTCGGTCTATGGCTTCGCGCGCGGCTATGACGGGTTCGTCGAGAATGTGAAGCGGGACGAGATGTGGGGCGGTACCAATGCCTATGGCGGCCGCGCCAAGCTCTATTGGGAGCCGAGCGACAATTTCAGCGCCTATCTGATCGGCGACTGGTCGCGCACCAAGCAGAAGGGGCCGGGCCAGCTCTGGACGTTCAACCGGCTGCCGTCGAACGCCAACCCGCTCAACGCGGCGCGCAACGGAACGGTGCTGGCGCTCGGCATCGTCCCGGGCTTCGACAACGAGCAGTCGGCCGAGGACAGCGAGGGTTATACCGACGAGAAGAACTTCGGCGGCTCGCTCGAACTCAACCTGAAGCTCGGCGACTACAACCTCACCTCGATCACCGCGTACCGCCGGCTCGATTATGCGTTCAACACCTTTGCCATCGACGCCTATCCGCTGCCGATCTTCGTCGCGCGCGGGCCGGGTGACGACCGCGATTACTGGTCGCAGGAACTGCGGGTGACCTCGCCCACCGGATCGATGTTCGAATATGTCGCGGGCGTCTATCTGTCGCGTCAGCGTTCGGGCATCGACGGCTATTACAACAGCGCGCAGCTTCGCCCGGCGCTGCCCTTCTCGGCCCAGCCGCAATTGTCGATCACCGCGGGCCAGACCACGACCAAGACGCAGTCGGATAGCGCCGCCGCCTTCTTCGACGGCGCGATCAAGGTGAGCGACGAGTTCCGCATCCTGCTCGGCGGCCGCTACAGCTACGACTGGGTGGACGCCGAGAGCTTCTCGGTCGTCGATCCGCTGTTCCCGCCGTTCGTCGGCCCCAACGGCTTCACCGTGCCCTACACGCCGCGTCCCCGCTCGACCGGCAGCACGGAAAAGGGCGACTGGTCGGGCCGCGTCGGGTTCGAGGTGAAGCCCGCGCAGGATATCCTGTTCTATGGCACCGTCGCGCGCGGCTATCTGGGGCCGACGGTCACCTTCTCGGGCCTGACCGGCAGCCAGGTACAGGTGAAGCCGCAGACCGTCGTCGACATCACCGTGGGCGCCAAGACGCAATTGTTCGACCGCCGCCTGACGTTCAACGCGAACGTGTTCTTCGACACCTATCGTGACCTCCAGACCTCGGTGTTCAACGGGCTGGAGTTCCTGACCGAGAATGCCGGCGGGTTCGAGGCGGCGGGGTTCGAGGTCGAGGGGACGTGGCGGTTCAACCGCAACTTCTCGGTCAATGCCGGCTACACCTATTCCGACACCTATTTCACCGATTACGTGACGGCGTGCCCGGATTCGACCGTGCTACAGGGCGCGGCGGCGGTGGCGGCGCAGTGCAATGCGCCGGGATCCACGGCGGGTACGCCGCTGTTCCAGGCCAAGGGGCTGCCGCTGTCGGGCGCGCCCAAGCACAGCGTGCAGGCGGGCGCCAATCTCGACCTGCCGATCAACGACCGGCTGAAGCTCGACGCGTCGGGCACCTATTACTACCGTAGCGAAGTGACCTATGATCCCGGCGAGCTTTACGCGCGCCAGCCCGGCTATGACGTGGTCGGCCTGAACATCGGCATCGGTGCGCCCGATGGCCGCTGGCGGGTCGGGGCGTTCGCGCGCAACCTGTTCGATACCAAGTTCCAGTCGGCGGTGATCGTCCTGCCGTTCACGACGCCCGGCGGCGCGGTGAACTGGAACACGCGCGACGGGCGGCGGACGATCGGCGTCCAACTGTCGGGCCGCTTCTGATGCACGATCCCGCCGCCATCGCCGGACTGGGCACCCGCCTTGGTCCGGATGTGCTGGCGGCGGTGCAGGCGATGTATGCCGACGAGCAGACCGACCGGACGCCGCCGGTGGTCGCGGACGCCGCCTATGGCGCGCACGAGCGGCAGCGGCTCGACCTCTATGCACCATCGGGCGCGGACGGCCGGCCGGTGCTGCTCTGGGTGCATGGCGGCGGGTTCGTGCGCGGCGAAAAGGCGAGCGACGCACATCCCTATAACGCGCATGTCGGGCGCTGGGCGGCGCGGTCGGGGCTCATCGGCGCGGTGATGAACTATCGCCTGCTGCCTGATGCGCGCTGGCCGTCCGGCGGCGAGGACGTGGCGGCGGCGGTCGAGTGGCTGGTCGCCAATGTCGCCGATAGCGGCGGCGACCCGGCGCGGATCGTCGTTGCCGGCACCTCGGCCGGGTCGGTGCATGTCGCGACCGCGATGCAGCGCGGCCTGTTGCCCCCGGCGGTGCGCGGGGTGGTGCTGCTCTCGGGCCTCTACGGCGCGACTGCGCCCGAGGATCGCGACGTGCCCTATCTGGGCGAGGCCAGCCCGCTCGAACCCGCCCGGATTGCGGCGGCGGGGCTACCGATGCTGCTCGCCTGCGCCGAGCACGATCCCGACCGTTTTCAGGCCGAGACGCTGGCGCTCGCCGACGCCGCCTTCGCTGCGACCGGCCGCTTGCCGCGCCTGTCGGTCGTCGCGGGACACAACCACTTCAGCCTCGCCTGTCACCTGGGCGGCAGCGACGCGCGGCTGGCGTCCGACATTCTCGATTTCGTGGAGCAATTGGCATGACGATCGACCGACGCACGATGCTCGCCGGCGGCCTCGGCGTCGCGGCGCTTGCCGCCGCGCCCGTCCGCGCGGCCCCGGCGGCGCGGTTTCCCAAGGGCTTCCTCTGGGGCGCGGCGACGGCGGGGCATCAGGTGGAGGGCAACAACGTCAACAGCGACGTGTGGCTGCTCGAACATGTCGAGCCGACGATCTTCACCGAGAAGTCGGGCGATGCCTGCAACAGCTTCGCGCTGTGGGAGACCGACCTCGACCTCGTGAAGGGGCTTGGCCTGAACAGTTATCGCTTCAGCCTAGAATGGGCGCGGATCGAGCCCGAGGCGGGGCAATTCTCGATCGCGATGCTCGACCACTACAAGGCGATGATCGACGGTTGCCGTGCGCGGGGCCTGAGCCCGCTCGTCACCTTCAGCCACTATACCACGCCGCGCTGGTTCGCCGCGCGCGGCGGCTGGCTGAACGAGGAGGCGCCGGCGCTGTTCGCGCGCTTCTGCGACCGGGCGATGCGGCATCTGGGCGCCGGCATCAGCCATGCGATGACCTTCAACGAGCCCAATATCGTCCCCGTCCTCGACGTCGTCCTCCCGCCGCAGGTGCAGCCCGTGATCGGCGCGATGCTGGACAGCGCGGCACGGTCGCTGGGGGTGAAGGAACTGGCGCTTGGCAATTCGACCAAGCAGGCGGATATCCCGCGCCTGACCAAGGCGCTGCTCGCCGCGCATCGGCTGGGGCGCCAGGCGATCAAGGCGGTGCGCGGCAACCTGCCGGTGGGGCTCACCATCGCGATCTTCGACGATCAGGCGGTGGGCGCGCCCGACATGCGCGACGCGATGCGCAAGCGGCTGTACGGCCCATGGCTTGAGATCGCGCGCGGTGACGACTTCATCGGCATCCAGAATTACGAGCGCGTGCTGTGGGGTCCGTCGGGCCGCCTGCCGCCGCCCAAGGGCGCGGTGCTGACGCAGGGCGGGGGCGAGGTCTATGCGCCGTCCGTCGCCAATGCCGCGCGCTATGCCTACGAACAGGCGCGCGTGCCGGTGATCGTCACCGAGCATGGCGTGTCGGCGACTGACGACCGCATCCGCGTCGACCTGATCCGCGGTGCGCTCAAGGAAATGCAGCGCGCGATTGCGGATGGGGTGCCAGTCCGGGGTTATGTCCACTGGTCGCTGCTCGACAATTACGAATGGGTATCGGGCTACAAGTACAAGCACGGGCTGTTCGCGTTCGACCCCGCCACGTTCAGGCGGACGGCGAAGCCCAGTGCCGGCGTGCTCGGCGCGATCGCGCGGGCGAACGCGGTGTGAGCCGGTCCGCGCTGATCGCGCGCGAGGCGGCGGCGGGCGCGGTCATCAACGGTGTGCTGAGTGCGGTGTTCGCCTTCCTGCTGTTCGGCGGGGCCCGCGAAGTCGCCGGTGCGGCGCTGGTCGCCGACGCGCCGGTCCAGAGTTTCGCGGTCGCGTTCATGGCGACGCTCGTCCCCACGCTGCTGGTGCGACAGCGCATGCGGCGCGGCGTGCTGCCGGGCGGGGCCGCAACACGGGCCGCTTCGATACCGCGGCATGCGGTCGCGCGCGCGCTGCTTGTTGCGGCGATGGTGTCGCTGGTCGCGTGGGGCGTTCAGGCGCTGCTGTTCGCCGACGGCGTCGTCCTCGATCGGGGCGCGGTGCTGATCGGCAAGACGCTGTACGGCGCCGCGCTCGGCGCGATCGTCACGGCGGTTGCGGTGAAGGTCGCCATATGCGAACCGGGAATCCAATAAGCACGGGGGATTGGGCATGCGTCGTCTGATGGTTGGCAGCGCGCTCGCGCTCGCGCTCGCAAGTCCGGCGTTGCCCCAGGCAGCGCCCGCCGATCCGCTGGCCGACGGCTTTCGCGATCCGCCGGTGGAGGCCCGGCCGCGGACCTGGTGGCACTGGCTCAACGGCAATATCAGCGAAAAGGGGATCGTCCGCGACCTTCAGTGGATGAAGGACGTGGGGCTGGGCGGCGTCCAGAACTTCGACGCCTCGCTGATGGCGCAACAGGTCGTCGACAAGCGCGTCGCCTATATGTCGCCCGAATGGCAGCGTGCCTTTTCGCTGGCGGCGCGGACGGCCGATCGGCTCGGCCTCGAACTCGCGATCGCGTCGTCGGCGGGGTGGAGCGAGACCGGCGGGCCGTGGGTGTCGCCCGCCGACGGGATGAAAAAGCTCGTCTGGTCCGAGGTGGACGTCGAGGGCGGGCGACCGCTTGCCCGGCCGCTGCCCGCGCCGCCGCGCGTCACCGGCGCGTTCGGCAACGCCCCCTTCAGCGATCCGCTGGCCGGTTTCGAGCCGGGACGGCCCGCCGCCAAGCCCGCGGCCTATGGCGACGTGCGCGTCATCGCATGGCCCATCACCGAGCGGGCGCTTCCGGCACCGCAGGTCGAGGCGGGGATCGACGCGGCGGCACTGATCGACGCCGACGAGGCGACCACCGTTTCGATCGGCAAGGGCGATCCGGCGCGTCCGCCCGCGATCACCTATGCCTATGCGCGGCCCGTCCGGGTCGAGGCGGCGACCTTCTACATCCCCGACGCGCTGCCGCCGTTCGGCTACCCGGCCTATCTGCCGGTGTTGCAGGCCGAGAGGGACGGGCAATGGGTCGAGGTGGCGAAACTGCCGCTGACCGGGGTGCCGACGACCGCCGCGTTCGCGCCCGTCACCGCGCGGCGCTTCCGCGTCGTGCTCGGTCCGAATACCGGGCCGAAGCGCCCGCCGATGGAGCCGCCCGCACCCGGCGCGGCGATGGACGGCATCTTCCCGCCCGCGCCGCCCGCCACCACGGTCGCGATCGGCACCTTCCGCCTGTATGGCGAGCCGCGCGTCGACCGGGGCGAGGCAAAGGCGGGCTTCTCGACCGTACTCGACTATCACGCGATCGCCGGCCGCGTGCCCGAGGGGGCGGCGGTCCCGGCCGCGAAGGTGATCGACCTCACCGCGCGCCTGCGTCCCGACGGCACGCTCGACTGGACCCCGCCCAAGGGCAGCCGCTGGCGCATCGCGCGGCTCGGCTGGTCGCTGATCGGCAAGACCAACCATCCGGCCACGCCCGAATCGACGGGACTCGAAGTCGACAAGATGGATGGCGCCGCCGTCCGCCGGTATCTCGACACCTATCTAACGCGCTACCGCGCCGCGGCGGGAGCGGGGATGCTCGGCGCGCGCGGCGTGCGCGCGCTGCTGACCGACAGTATCGAGGCCGGGCCGGCGAACTGGACGCCGCGGCTGATCGAGCAGTTCCGCCGCTTGCGCGGTTATAACCCGACGCCCTGGCTGCCGACGCTGACCGGCGCGGTGATCGACAGCCGCGCACGCACCGATGCGTTCCTCTACGACTGGCGCCGGACGCTCGCCGACCTGGTTTCGAGCGAGCATTACGCGACCGTGGCCGAGGTCGCGCACGCCGCCGGGCTCAAGGTCTATGGCGAGGCGCTGGAGGATCAGCGGCCGCAGCTCGGCGACGACATGGCCATGCGCGCCTATGCCGACGTGCCGATGGCGGCGATGTGGACGTGGCCGCGCGGGTCGGCGCCGCGCCCGACGCTGATCGGCGACGCGATCGGCGCCGCGTCGGTCGCGCATGTCCATGGCAAGCGATACGTCGCGGCGGAGAGCATGACCGCGTTCTTGGCCCCCTGGGCCTTTGCACCCGCCGACCTGAAGCGCGTCATCGACCTCGAATTCGCGCTCGGCATCAACCGGCCGGTCGTCCATACCTCGGTCCACAACCCGGTCGAGGACAAGAAGCCGGGGCTCAGCCTGGCGGTGTTCGGCCAGTATTTCAATCGGTTCGACAGCTGGGCCACGATGGCGCGGCCCTGGGTCGACTATATGGCGCGGACGGGCTTCCTCCTCCAGCAGGGGCGCCACGTCGCCGACGTCGCCTGGTTCTATGGCGAGGAAGCGCCGATCACCGCGATCTTCGCGAACAAGGTGCCGGGCGACCTGCCCAAGCGGCACGGCTTCGACATGGTCAATGCCGCGATCCTCGCCGACCTGAAGATCGAGGGGCGCGAGCTCGTCTCCGCGGGCGGGGCCCGTTACCGCGCGCTCTACCTCGGCGGCAGCAGCGAGCGGATGACCCGCGCGACCCTGGAGAGGGTCGATGCGATCCTTGCCGCCGGCATCCCCGTGATCGGCCGGGCGCCGAAGGACTCGCCCGCGCTTGCCGACGATCCCGCCGCCGTCCGCCGCCTGATCGCGCAGGTGACGCCGCGGTTGACGCCGATCGTCGACAAAAATCTCGATGCCGCGCTGGAGCGAGTGGGGGTCGGTGCCGATGTGCGGCTTTCAGGCGGCGACATCCTGTTCCAGCATCGGCGCGACGGCACCCGCGACCTCTATTTCCTGTCGAACCGCCGCGACCGGGCCGAGCAGGTCGAGGCGAGCTTTCGCGCCGCGGGCACGCCGACTCTGTGGCACGCCGAAACCGGGCGCAGCGAAGCGGTCGCGTTCCGGCGCGACGGCGACCGGACGGTAATCGACCTCGATCTGGAGGCGGAGGGGGCGGTCTTCGTCGTCTTCGGTGCGGATGCCCCGCCCGCGCCGGGATCGATGCGCCCGGTCATGGCGCTCGACGATGGCTGGACGGTGGCGTTCGAGCCGGGCCGGGGTGCGCCCGCCGAGGCGAAGCTCGACCGGCTGGCCGCGCTCGACACGAACGCGGACCCGCGCATCCGCTATTTTTCGGGCGTCGCAACCTATCGCCGGACGATCGACCTGCCGGCGGGCCGGGGCGAGGCGATGACGCTCGACCTCGGCCGCGTCTGTGACCTGGCCGAGGTTCGCGTCAACGGCGCGGTCGTCGGCAATGCTTGGCATGCACCGTATCGCGTCGATCTCGGCCGATCGCTGCGCCCGGGGCGCAACGTGCTGGAGGTGCGGGTCGCGAACACCTGGGTCAATCGCCTGATCGGCGATGCGCAGCCCGGCGCCGCCAAGGTGACGTGGACGTCGCTGCCGACCTATCGCGCGGACGCAGCCCTCCGCCCGTCCGGGCTGATCGGGCCGGTGGTGCTGATGGCCGGGGATCGCGGCGGGCGGTAGCGCCCGGCCCGTTCAGACCAGAACGGTTCGGTCGATCTCCGCGACGCTGCGCCGCCCGGTGAGTGTCATCGCGACGCGCATCTCCGCGGCGATCAGGTCGAGGAGGTGCGCGACCCCCGCCTCGCCGCGCGCCGACAGCGCATAGGCCCAGGCGCGACCAAGCAGCACGCCCTTCGCCCCCAGCGCGAGCATCCGCACGACGTCGAGGCCCGAGCGCACGCCGCCGTCGGCCAGCACGGTCAGCCGGTCGCCCACCGCCGCGGCGATCGGCGGCAGCGCCTGTGCCGTGGCGGGCACGCCGTCGAGCTGGCGGCCGCCATGGTTGGAGACGACGATGCCGTCCGCGCCAAGCGACGCGGCGGCGCGTGCATCCTCGGCATCGAGCACGCCCTTGATGACCAGCGGACCTTCCCATTCGGCGCGGATGAAGTCGAGATCGGCCCAGGTGACGCTGGCGTCGAAATTGCCCCGCATCCAGCCGAGAAAATCCTCCAGCCCGCTATTCTTGCCGAGTACGGGCGCGACATTGCCGAGCTGGTGCGGGCGGCCGTGGATGCCGACGTCCCAGGCCCAGCCGGGATGCCGCACCGCCTGCCACCAGCGGCGCATGTCGGCCCGCAGGCCGCTCGCGCCCGACAGCCCCGAATGGATGTCGCGGTAGCGCGAGCCGGGGACGGGCATGTCGACGGTGAAGACGAGGACCGAGCAGTTCGCCGCCCGCGCCTGTGCCAACAGGTCGCGCATGAAGCCGCGGTCGCGGATCATGTAGAGCTGGAACCAGAGCGGGCGGGGACTGGCCGGCGCGACCTCCGCCAGCGGGCAGCAGGAGACGGTGGAGAGGCAGAAGGGCACCCCCGCCGCCGCGGCCGCGCGCGCGGCCTGTACCTCGCCGCGGCGTGCGTTCATGCCGGCAAGGCCGACGGGGGCAAGCGCGACGGGCAGGGCGGTCGCCTCCCCGAACAGGCTGCTCGACAGGTCGACGCCGTCGACGCCGGTCAGCACGCGCTGGCGCAGCGCCACGGCCTCCAGCGCCTCGACATTGCGGCGCAGCGTCACCTCTGCATAGCTGCCGCCGTCGATGTATTCGAACAGGAACGGCGGCAGGCGCCGGCGCGCAAGCTCGCGATAGTCTATGGCGGAGGCGGCGCGGCGGATCACTGGAGGTTCACGTACGCGCCGCCGTCGACCAGCAGCGCAGCACCGGTCACATAGGCGGCCATGTCGCTGGCGAGAAAGACGATCGGCCCCGCCAGATCCTCCGCCTCGCCCAGCCGGCCGAGCGGAATGCGCGCGGTCATGCGGTCGCGCTTTTCCTGATCGGCAAGATCGTCCTTGTTGATCTCGGTCAGGATCGTCCCCGGCAGCACCGAATTGCAGCGGATGCCGTGCCGGCCGAGCGCGATCGCCGCCGACTGCATCAGCGAATGGACCCCCGCCTTGGTCGGCGTATAGTGCGTCTGGAACTCGCCGCCGACCAGCGCGGAGATCGAGGAGACGGCGACGATCGCGCCGCCGTCGCCCTGCGCCACCATCGCCCGCGCCGCCGCCTGGCACATGTAATAGGCGCCGTGCAGGTTGACGCGCATCGTCCGCTCCAGCGTCTCGGGGGCCATGTCGAGGAAGCTGTGAAAGGGGCAGATGCCGGCGTTCGACACCATCACGTCGATCCGCCCGAACGCGTCCTTCGCCGCGTCGACGAAGGCGGTGGCGGTGTCGGGCAGCGCCACGTCGCCCTGCACCGCGATCGCGCGCCCGCCCGCCGCCTCGATCTCGGCGACGCAGCTTTCCGCCTTGTCGGCGCTCGCGGCGTAGTTGATCGCCACGTTCGCCCCGTGCTTCGCCGCGCCGATCGCAGCGGCGCGGCCGATGCCGGTCGATGCGCCAGTCACGAGCACGGTCTTTCTTTCGAGCAGTCGCATCAGCCTCTCTCTTGTTCGGGGTTCCAACCGAGGTCGCGGCCGATCGCCTGCGCCACGGCGCGGACGGTGTCGGCCAGCGCGGTCATCCGCGCGTCGTCCATGTATTGCGCGGCGCTCGACACGCTGATCGCACCGGCAATCGCGCCGGAGGCGTCGCGCACTGGCGCCGCGACGCAGCGGATCGCATCCTCGTTCTCCTCGAGGTCGAAAGCGTGGCCCGCGGCGACATAGCCCTGCATCTGCGCGGTCCAGCGATCGAAATCGGCGGGCGGGGCGCCGCGCGCGCGGTCGGCGTCGAACTGGCCGCGCCAGCTTGGCTGAGCGTCGTCGAGCATCAGCGCCTTGCCCAGGCCGGTCGAGGTCAGCGGGTGGCGATCGCCGATCCGGCTCGAAATCTCGATCCGTCGGCGGCCGGGCAGCTTGTCGAGATAGAGCGCCACGTCGCCCTCTCGCCGGCCGAGATGCACCGTATCCTCGCACGCCGCCGCCAGCGCCTCCAGATGCGGGCGCGCGACCTGGACGAGGTCTGCCTGCGCCTGTGCGAGGAAGCCCAGCTGCATCAGCTTCGGCCCGAGGCGATAGCCGTCGCCGGCACGAAAGGTGAGGAAGCCGGTATCGACCAGCGCGTTGGCGAGCCGGTGCGTGGTCGAGCGGCTGAGCCCCATCCGCTGCGACAGGTCGGCAAGCTTCACCGTCTCCCCGCCGACCGCATCGAGCATCGCCAGGCCGCGCAGCAACGTCTGGCTGCCGCCGCCGCTGGCGACTTGCAAAGCATCGGCCGATGCGGCATCATGTTCCATATTGCGAAAGCTAGTCCCATAATATGGGATTGTAAAGCGCAGAGAGGATGTGATGGCCGCAATTTCGTTTCCCCGGATTGCCCATGTCCGCGCCTTTACCGTCCGCGGGGGCGGCGCCGACTATCACGATCAGGGCGCCGGCCACTGGATCGACGATCACATTGCCACGCCGATGAGCCGCTATCCCGAATACCGCCAGTCGCGGCAGAGCTTCGGCATCAACGTGCTGGGCACGCTCGTGGTCGAGATCGAGGCCGAGGACGGCACGATCGGTTTTGCGGTGACGACGGGGGGCGAGCCGGCCTGCTTCATCGTCGAGCGGCACCTCGCCCGTTTCCTAGAGGGGCGCGACCCGCGCGAGGTCGAGAAGATCTGGGACCAGATGTATTTCTCGACCCAATATTACGGGCGCAAGGGGCTGGTCGTGAACGCCATTTCCGGCGTCGACCTCGCGCTCTGGGATCTGCTGGGCAAGCTGCGGCAGGAGCCGGTGCACCACCTGCTCGGCGGGGCGGTGCGCGACGAGCTGCAATTCTATGCAACCGGCGCGCGGCCCGACGTGGCGAAGGAATTGGGCTTCATCGGCGGCAAGATGCCGCTGCACCACGGCCCCGCCGAGGGGCTGGAGGGGTTCCACAGGAACCTCGCCGAGCTGGCCGAGATGCGCGCCCGCGTCGGACCCGACTTCTGGCTGATGTGGGACTGCTGGATGGCGCTCGACGTCGACTACGCCACTCGCCTCGCCATCGCCGCGCATGAGCATGGATTGAAGTGGATCGAGGAGGCGATCAGCCCCGACGATTACTGGGGCTATGCCGAGCTTCGCCGCAACGTACCGCGCGGCATGCTCGTGACGACCGGCGAGCATGAGGCGACGCGCTGGGGCTTTCGCCTGCTGCTTGAGATGGAATGCTGCGACATCATCCAGCCCGATGTCGGCTGGTGCGGCGGCGTGACCGAATTGCTCAAGATTTCGGCGCTTGCCGATGCGCGTGGCAAGCTGGTCGTGCCGCATGGCTCGTCGGTCTACAGCTATCACTTCGTCGCGACGCGCTACAACTCGCCCTTCGCCGAGTTCCTGATGATGCATCCCGGCCCGACCGAAGTGGTGCCGATGTTCGCGCCCCAACTGATCGGCGAGCCCGTGCCGGTGAACGGCCGGCTGCCCGTCTCCGCGCTCGACAAGCCCGGCTTCGGTGTCGAGCTCAACCGCGACCTCGATTACCACCGCCCCTATTCGCACTGAGGACGATCTGATGAAGTTCTGTCGCTACGGCCCGCAGGGCGCCGAAAAGCCCGGCCTGATCGATGCCGAGGGCCGCGTCCGCGACCTGTCGGGCCATATCGACGACGTGACCGTCGCGTCGATCGCCGGCCTGTCGGTCGATCCCGACACGCTGCCGCTGGTCGAGGGCAGCCCGCGCCTCGGCGTGCCGGTCAAGGGCATCGGCAAGATCGTCGCAATCGGCCTCAATTACGAGGATCACGCGATCGAATCGAACCTGCCGATTCCGGCCGAACCGATGATGTTCATGAAGGCGCTGTCGTCGCTGACCGGCCCGAACGACGAGGTGATGATCCCCAGGGACTCGACGCACACCGACTGGGAAGTCGAACTCGCCGTCGTGATCGGCAAGACCGCACGCCATGTCGAGGAGGCCGACGCGCTGTCTCACATCGCGGGCTATGCGATCGCCAACGACGTGTCCGAACGGTTCGATCAGAAGCAGCGCGGCTCGCAATGGTCGAAGGGCAAGGGTCACGACAGCTTCTGCCCGCTCGGCCCGTGGCTGGTGACGCCCGACGAAGTCGGCGATCCCCAGGACCTCGACATGTTCCTCGATGTGAATGGCGAGCGGATGCAGGCCGGCAATACCCGCACGATGATCTTCGGCGTCGCCGAACTGATCGCCTATGTCAGCCGCTTCATCACCCTCTACCCCGGCGACGTGATGATTACCGGCACCCCGCCCGGCGTCGGCGAGGGCAAGAAGCCGAACGCCGTCTATCTGAAGGCGGGCGACACGATGCGGCTCGGCATCGCCGGGCTCGGCGAGCAGCACCAGCAGGTGGTCGCGTGGCGGCACCTCGGCGACGCGGTGCTCGGATGACGTTTTTTTCGGGAAGGTTCGCCGGTCGGTCGGCAATCGTAACGGGTGGTGCCTCCGGCCTCGGCTTCGCGGTTGCGCGCCGCATCGTCTGCGAAGGCGGGCGGGTGTCGCTTTGGGACATGAGTGAAGACCTCTCAGGAGCCTGTGCAAGCCTCGGCGGCGCACATGGAGTTCGCGTCGACGTATCGGACGAGGATGCTGTCGATGCGGCAATCAGGCAGAGCGAGGCGGCCCTCGGTCGGGTCGACGTCCTCGTCTGCTCGGCGGGAATCACCGGGCCGACGGTGCCCGTCCACGAATTCGGGTTCGAGGGATGGCGGCGCACGCTGTCGATCAATCTCGACGGCGTGTTCCTGTGCAACCGTGCGGTCGTGCCGCTGATGCTGGCGAACGGATATGGCCGGATCGTCAACGTGTCGTCAGTCGCGGGCAAGGAGGGCAATCCCAATGCCAGCGCCTATTCGGCGTCGAAGGCGGGCGTGATCGGCTTTACCAAGTCGTTGGGCAAGGAACTGGCGGGCAAGGGCGTCATCGCCAACGCACTGACGCCGGCAACCTTCGAGAGCCCGATCCTCGCGCAGCTTCCCCCCGAGCAGGTCGCCTACATGCGCGGCAAGATCCCCATGGGACGCCTCGGCGACGTGGCCGAGAGCGCGGCGATGGTCTGCTTCATGGCGAGCGAGGAATGCAGCTTCACCACCGCCGCGACGTTCGACACGTCGGGCGGGCGCACGACCTATTAGGGCGCCGGCGGTGTCGCTCCCCTTCGTCGATGCGCACGTTCACCTGTGGGACCTCAAGCGCATCCGCTACCCGTGGCTGACGCCACCCTTCGCCGATGACGGCCCCAACGGATCGGTCGAGCGAATCGCCCGCGACTATGGCCTTGCCGACTATCGCGCCGATGCCGCCGATTGGGACGTGCGCGGCATCGTGCATGTCGATGCCGGCGCCGACCCCGCGCAGGCGCTGGACGAGACCGCATGGCTGCAGGGGCTGGCCGACGAGACCGGCTTGCCGATTGCGATCGTCGCCTTCGCCGACCTCACCGACCCGAACCTCGACGCGCTGCTCGCCGCCCATGCTGCGCACAAAAATGTTCGCGGCATCCGGCATATCGTCAACTGGCACTCCGACCCGCGGCGTAGCTACACCCCGCGCGACGTGACGCAGGACGATGCGTGGCAGGCGGGATATGCCCGGCTTGCCGCACATGGCCTGAGCTTCGATCTTCAGGCCTATCCCGGCCAGTTCGCCGCGCTTGCCCGGCTGATCGCGCGGCATCCCGAAACGCCGGTGATGATCAACCACGCCGGCATGATGGTGCCAGGCGAAGAGGCCGAGTGGCGCGCGGGGATGCGTGCGCTCGCCGCGATCCCCCACGTCGCGGTCAAGCTCTCCGGCTTCGGCTTCACCCGCCGGCCGTTCGATGCGGACCATGCGCGCGACATCATCCTGTCGGCGATCGACTGGTACGGCACCGACCGGGTGATGGTCGCCAGCGACGTTCCGACCGACAAGCTCTTCGGCCCCTTCGACGTACAGCTTTCCGCCTGCGCCGCCGCGATCGCCGATTTCACCGGGGACGAGCGGCGGGCGATGTTCGCCGGCAACGCCAACCGCCTCTATCGCCTGGGCCTCTCGCTATGACCCCCAATCCGCTGATCGGCGTGCTCTATCACTGGCTGGGCGGCTTCGCCTCGGCGAGCTTCTATGTCCCTTATCGCGGCGTGAAGCGGTGGAGCTGGGAGATCTACTGGCTGACCGGCGGTATCTTTTCCTGGGCGATCGCGCCGTGGTTCTTTGCCTCGCTTCAGACCAACGACCTGCTCGGCGTGCTGGGTGCGGCGCCGGCCAGCGCGATCCTGTGGCCGTTCGTGTTCGGGATGCTGTGGGGGCTGGGCGGGCTCACCTATGGCCTGACCATGCGCTATCTCGGCCTGTCGCTCGGCATGGCGGTGGTGCTGGGGCTGTGCACGGTGTTCGGCACGCTGATCCCGCCCATTTTCACCGGCGAGTTCGGGCCGAAGCTGCTCGGCACGGCGAGCGGCAACGTCATCCTCATCGGGCTGGCGGTGACGCTGTTCGGCATCGCCGTCGTCGCGATGGCGGGGGCGCGCAAGGATGCGAGTCTGTCGGCGGAGCAAAAGGCCGCCGCCGTCGCCGAGTTCGACTTTCGCAAGGGGCTGGCCGTCGCGATCTTCTCCGGCGTCATGTCGTCCTGCTTCGCGTTCGGGCTGGCGGCGGGCGAGCCGATCAAAGCGCTGTCGGCCGCTGCGGGCACCGGGCCGCTCTGGACAGGGCTGCCGATCCTCTGCCTCGTCATGGCGGGCGGCCTCGTCACCAATGCGATCTGGTGCGCGATCCTGATCGCCCGCAACAAGAGCGCCGGCCAGTGGATCGGCCGCGGCGAGGCGGCGGGGGCGGCGCTGCTCCCCAACTATCTCCTCTCGGCGCTGGCCGGGACGACCTGGTACTTCCAGTTCTTCTTCTATTCGATGGGGGAGAGCCAGATGGGCAGCCTCGGCTTCTCGAGCTGGACGCTGCACATGGCCTCGATCATCATCTTCGGCACGCTCTGGGGCTTCGCCTTTCGCGAATGGAAGGCGGCGAGTGCGCCCGTTCGTGCGGCAGTGTGGAGCGGCGTCGGCATCCTCGTCCTCGCCACCGTCGTCATCGGCTACGGCAACAGCCTCGCCTGAACGCTCGCGGCGGGGTCAGTTCGCCGCGAGGCGGGCCGGTGCGATGTCCTTTGCCTCGACCGGCGGGGCGGCGGGCGAGCGGCTGGCATAATAGAGCGATACCGCCTCGATCTCCCGGTCGGTCATCTTCGCGGCGACCGCGGGCATCGGATTGGCCGGCACGTCGCCGCCGCGAATGCCCGTGCGATAGAGGCGTAGCTGATCGCGCAGGTAGAGCGGATACTGTCCGTCGAGGCCCGGATAGGCCTTGCTCGCCGCAGCGGTGACGCCGTGACAGCTGGCGCACCCGGCGACGCCGCGGTCGGTGAGGCCGCGGACCGCGATCCGCTCGCCAAGCGCCAGCGTCGCGGGATCGGCCTTGACCGCCGCACCCGAAACCTTGGGCCGCGACGAGTAATAGCCGGCCAGGCCCGCGATCTGCTGCGGTGTCAGCTGGACCGCGACATTTTGCATGATGCCGCTCTGGCGCACGCCGGTGCGATAGAGGTTGAGCTGCCGGACGATCTGCTCGCGCGTGAGCAGGGCGATGTTGGGGATGCCGCCGCTGGCGCGCGCGCGCCCGTCGACGCCGTGGCATGCGACGCAGCTCTTGCCGATCTCCGCCACTTCGGCGCTGTGGCCGAAGCCGAGTGCGGGCGTGGAGAAGTTGACCGCCGCCTCCGCCGTCCGCGTCCCGCCGATCACATAGGGCTGCGGCCGGAGGTTGCCCGGCGGCAGCATGGGCAGCGCGCCGGTCGCATTCTTCGACGCGCCGAGCGTGATGTCGCGATACTGCTGGTAGTTCATGTTCTTCATCGCGCCGAGGAAGGCGACCATCGCCCACACCTCATCATCGCGGTCGCCCGCGGGCCAGGCGGGCATCGCGCTGTACTTGACGCCGTGCTTGACGATCCAGAACAGCTCGGACGGCGTATATTCCTTGAGCGATGAGCCCATCAGATATTGCGGCTGGGGACGCATCGACAGCGCGATCGGGTTCTGGCCCATCCCCGGTGCACCGTGGCAGTTCGAGCAGACGCGGTCGTAATGCGTCGCGCCCTTTTCGATCAGCGCGGCGGATGTGATCTCCGCCGGCGGGTCGAGATTGCGCGAATGGAAGGCGACCGAACGCTGGAACGCGAAGTGAAGAAAGCTCGCCCACCCTTGCGGATGCGGGGTCGAGGCGGCGAGATTGAGAACCCCCGACATCGCCAGCAGCACCGCGCCGATGCCGCCGATCAGGCCCGCGGTCGCCAGCGGAACGAGCCACTGACGGATCTTCCTGGGAAAGAATTCGCGACGGACGGGGGGGCGGGGATCGGTCACGAACTGATTTCCATCAATAATGCATCCTCTCGCGAACCCGCGGATGCCGCGCTGGTTCCGATGCGGCCCGAGGCGGTGGACCAATGTCCGTAACCGTCCGTCCGGCCTTGCGCATTGGCAATTGCCGGCGATCCTGTACGCTATGTTTCAAGAGGATGGGGGGAGGCACACGCCGGATCCGGATATCCCCCCAAGATGCAGA
Organism: uncultured Sphingomonas sp.; assembly: GCA_913775795.1. GTDB lineage: Bacteria > Pseudomonadota > Alphaproteobacteria > Sphingomonadales > Sphingomonadaceae > Sphingomonas. The sequence goes on from CAJYLT010000083.1 coordinate 40,361, forward strand.
GGTCGCCGTTGAAACGCTTTCTGATCGCCGCCCGCGTCCTTCTGCTCGTGACGCTGCTGTTCCTGCCGTCGATGGGGGTGCTGATGGGCGTCGCATTTCTGACGGGGTCGACGCGGTGGTTCCTGTTCGTCGGCACGCCGGTGGTGCTGGCGAATGCGGCGATCATCCTGTGGAAGCCGCAGCGCCGGCGGATCTGGGCCTGGACGGGCGCGATCAGCGGGCGGCGGTCGGCGGTATAGCCGAAACACGGGTTCGGCGAGGCGGCCCTGCGGCCGCGCTCGCCTCCCCGGGGGACGGGTCGATCTAGAAGCGGAACGCGGCGGTCACGCGCATCTGGTGAAAGTCGAAGCGCGGATCGCTGCGGCTGAACTCGGTGCCGGGCTGGCCGTTCAGCACGAACGGATTGCTCGCCACCGCATTGCCAGCGGTCGCGCGGACGCGGTAATCGTCCTCGGTATAGCGGGTGTAGAGATATTCGACCCCGACCGAGAAATTGCGCCCCAGCGCCTGCTCGACACCGCCGCCGAACACGGCGCCCTTCGAGAACAGCTTGCGGCCGTTGTCGGAAAAGGCGTTGACCGTGTTGCTGGTCGTGAAGCTGTTCTTGATCCGCGCATAGGCCGGGCCGCCGGTCGCGTAGAACAGCGTCTTGCCGCCCGCGGCATAGCCGAAGCGGCCGCGCACGCTGCCTTCCCATTCGATCTCGCGCGTCATCGTATAGAAAGCGGGTGTCGTGCTGAACGAGCTGACGCTGTCGATCACCTCGGTCCGGCCGAACTCGCCCAGCACGCCGACGACGAAATCGCCGATCCGCGCGTCCCAGCCGATGCGGCCGTGATAGGCGATATCGTCCTTGTCGTTTCGGCACGCATTGGCCGGCCGCGGGCCGTTCGCCGCACCGTTGCAGAAGCCCGGCGAGAAGGCGTTGGCGCCGGTCGTCGTCGTGATCGTGTCGAACGATCCGTCGAAACCGCGGTCGAACCGCTGGAACTCGCGCACGTCGTTGTTCTGGACGCCGATCCCGAACGAACCGCCGACATAGGGGCCGTTGAAATTGTCGTCGCTCGGCGCGTCCTGCGCCATGGCGGGCGCGGCGGCGAGCGCCAGCGCCGCCACGGTTGCGTGCATCAGGTGTCGCATGGTCGAAACTCCCCTTTGGTCCGCTTGCGCGTCAGTTGGCGGCGCTCAGCCGGATGTTGCCGTTGACGCCCGCGGGGAAGAACCCGCCGCGATCGGTCGCCAGCTTGTTGAGATAGGCGATGTTGAGCACCTGTCCCGCCGACCGGCTATAGGCGACGCCCGAGCTGTCCGTCGGCACGATGTTCGACGCATTGCCGTTCGGGCGGACGCCCTGGTCGAGGTCGCTGGTTCCGTCGAGGCTGTCGCGCGCGTTCGAGATCGCCTCCGTCGCGTCGATAAGCGCCGTCGTGTTGACGCCCTTTCGATAGAGGACCGTGCGCACGAGGCCGGCATGATAGGCCTCCGCCGCGAGGATGCCGGCGGCCGCCTCCAGGAATCCCTTGTTGGTGATGAGCACCGATGCGCCCTTGTAGGCGGTGACGCCCACATCCTCGAAGATGAAGGCACCAAGCAGGAAGTTCTCGTCGCTGGCATAGGGATCGAACGACGCGCCCGCGCCGATCAGGCCCGCTGCGCGCGCGGCCGAGGAAAAGGCGCCGTTGGGATCGGTGCCGATGTCGAGTGCGGGCTGCGCCACCGCGCTGGCGCCGAGATTGCGGCGCAGGAAGGCGACGTGCGCGATCTCGTCATTGGCGATTTCCCGCGCATATTGGCGCACCAGCGGATCGGTGAAGTTGACCGCCCGCCCGCCGGTGACGCCGCCCTGCGTGCCCGTGCCGGTCAGCTGGTTGGCGGGCAGGCCCGTGCCGAACGCCGCGAACGAATAGAATTGCGCCTCGAGATATTCGAGGTTGAGTGCGAAGTTGAGCACGTCCGCGTCGGTCAGCGCGGCCGGTGTCGGCGTGGGCGTCGGCTGGATGATCGGCTGGAAGTCGTTCTTGCTGCCGCCGCCGCACGCGGCGAGCAGCGACGCCCCGGCCACCGCGGCAGAGGCGGTACCGGCGGTGCGCAGGAAACGGCGGCGTTCCTCGCGGCGATGGTCGCAGGCGTCGAGAATCTGGGATAGCTGGTCGGTCTGGCTCATGTCGTCCTCCCGTTCGGAAGCGTATTGCTGGATCAGTTCGCCGCGCTCATGCGCAGCGTGCCGTTGACGCCGTTCGGGAAGAACCCGCCGCCCGTGACCGCCGCCCGGTTGAGGTAGACGATGTTGAGCACCTGTCCGGCGGTGCGGCTGTAAGCGAGGCCGTCTGCGTCGAGGGGCACGATGTTGCTCGTCGTCGCATTGCCGGTACCGCTGGCGCGCACGCCCTGGTCGAGGTCGCTGGTCCCGTCGAGGCTGTCACGCGCGTTCGAGATCGCCTCGGTCGCGTCAATCAGCGCGGGGGTGGTCATGCCCTTGGCATAGAGCGTCGTGCGCACGATCGCGGCGTGATACGCCTCGACCGCAAGGATGCCCGCCGCCGCCTCGAGGAAGGTCTTGTTGCTGACCAGCGGCGATGCGCCCTTGTACGCGGTGACGCCCACATCCTCGAAGATGAAGGCGGCGAGAAGGAAGTTCTCGTCGCTGGCATAGGGGTCGAAAGACGCGCCTGCACCGATCAGGCCGGCGGCGCGCGCTGCGTTCGAAAACGCACCGTTCGGATCGGCGCTGATGTCGATCGCGGGCTGTGCGACCGCCGTGTTGCCGATCGCGGTGCGCAGGAAATCGACATGCGCGCGCTCGTCCGCGGCAATCTCCTGCGCGTAGCGGGCGACGACGGGGTCGGTGAAATTGACGCGCCGGCCGCCGGTCGCGGCGCCGGCCGCGCCGGTGCCCGACAGGCTGGTGGTTGGCAGCCCCGCGCCCGTCGCGGCATAAAGGTAGAACTGCGCCTCAAGATATTCGAGGTTCAGCGCGAAGTTCAGGATGTCGCCGTCGGTAATCGTCGACGTCTGCGCCGCGGCGGGCGACGCCCCTGCGGTCAGAACGAAGCCGCCCGCGATCGCCGAGGCGGTGCTGAAGGCATTGAAGAAGGCGCGGCGGTCGGCTCGCCGCTGCGAACGGGCCTCCATCGCGTCGAGAAGGTCGCTGCTGTCGGCCATGCGCGGAACTCCCTGAAGATCGCCATTACAACGCAGCAGGCTATCAGGATTTCAGCGCCTTAAAGCGTGCGTACGCCAGCCGTACGCTGTGCATCCGCGCCCGGAACCTTTTCGTATCTCGTTCGCCGGCCAACTACCCGAAGAGGGCGAGCGCGCATGTTCCGGACTGTCGAAGACCGATCCCCGCCGCCCTGCGGCAATCATCTGCTGGCCGCGCTGTTCGCGCCCAGCCTCGCGTCGCTGCGGCCGCATCTGGCGCGGCAGCGGATCGAGCAGGGGGAAGTGATCGAAAGCGGCGCGGCGGGCGCCGATGTGGTTCATTTTCCCGAGACCGCCGTCTTCTGTCTGCGCGCCTGCGTCGCCGGGGGGAAGCAGCAGGGCTTCGGCCTGATCGGTCGTGAAGGCGCGCTCAACTGGGGCCTCGTCGCCGGGGTTCCAGTTCCCGGGACCCAGGAGGCGGTGGCGGTCTCGGCGGGGACGACATTGGCGATCGACGGGCGCGTGCTGCGCGACCTGTGCTTGCTCGACCCTTCGCTGACGATGCGGCTGGTCGGCTTCGCTTTCCAGTTCGCCTGCCAGCTCGGCGCGACGCTGCGCTCCGGCATGTGCGATCCCGTCGACGTCCGGCTGAGCCGCTGGCTGCTCCTCTGGCACGACCGGGTGGACGATGGCGAACTGATGCTGACCCACGACCTGCTCGCCGGAATGCTGGGCGTCCGACGCGCGACGGTGACCGACGCGCTCCACATCCTCGAGGGCGAGCGCCTCATCACCTCGACCCGCGGGCGGATCGTCGTGCGCTCGCGCTCGCTTTTGGAGGCGCATGCCGGTATCGCCTATGCCGTGACGGACCGGGTCTGGCCCGGCCGGGGTGGGGCGACATGATGGATCGATCATCGCAGGCAGAGGCCCGTGCGCACCTGTCCAGCCTGTTGAAGCAGGTCGGCAGCGGCGATCGCGACGCGCTGCGCGAGGTCTATGCGCTCACCTCGGCAAAGCTGTTCGGCATCTGCATGCGGGTCGTGCAGGACCGCGACACGGCCGAGGAGATCCTTCAGGACGTCTATCTCCGGATCTGGCGCCGGGCGGGAAGCTTCGATTCGGGGCGCGCCAGTCCGATCACCTGGATGTGTACCGTCGCGCGCAATGCCGCCATCGACTGGCGCCGGTCGCACCGGCCGCAACTGATGGTCGGCGACGAGCATATCGCCGACCTGGCCGACGATCGTGCCGATGCCGAGCAGGTGATCGCCGCCGATCAGGAGCGGGCGCGCATCTTCCACTGCATCGAGCAGCTCGGCGCGAAGCAGCGGGAGGCGATCCGCTCGGCGTTTTTCGACGGGCTGACCTATGCCGAGCTGGCGGTGGTACGGAACGTGCCGCTCGGCACGATGAAAAGCTGGGTGCGCCGCGGGCTGGCCCAAATGAAGGAATGTCTCGGCCATGGCTGAACCGCTCGACCCCGATCTCGATGCGCTGGCCGCCGAGCTGGCGCTCGGCCTGTTGACCGGTGACGAGCGGGCGCGCGCGCTTCGCCTGTCGCTGTCCGACCGCAGTTTCGCCGAGGCGGTCGATGCCTGGCGGGCGCGGCTCGATCCGATGTACGACGGGTTCGAGGCGCAGCCGGCGCCCGATGTCTGGCCGGCGATCGCCGCGCGCCTCGGCCCGGGTGGCGCCGACATGGGCAAACGGCTGCGCCGCTGGCGGTGGGCTGCGATCGGCAGCACCGGGATCGCCGCCGCCTTCGCCGCGGCCTTCCTGCTCGCCCGGCCCGAGCCGGTGACGATCGTGCGGGAAGTGGTGCGCGCGCCGGCTGAGGCGACGGTCGCCCAGCTCGGCGGGGCCGAGGGGACGCTGTTGGCGGCCAATTACGCGCCGGGCGATGGCGATCTGCGGATCCGTGCGGTGTCGCTGCCGCAAAGCGACCGCGTGCCCGAGCTATGGGTCATCCCCGCCGACGGCGTGCCGCGGTCGCTGGGCCTGCTGGAGGGGGCGGGCACGACCCGCGTCAAGGTGCCCGCCGCGCTCCAGGCGCTGATCGTCGACGGCGCGACGCTGGCCGTCAGCCTCGAGCTGCCGAACGGGGCGCCCCACCAGGCCCCCAGCACGACGCCGATCGCGACGGGCAAGATCACGCGCATCTGAGGGGCGCCGATCGGCGGTGTCGCGTCCAGCGCCCTCAGGCGCTAAGGGGCGGGCCATGTTGCGCCTGACCAACCTGACCCTGCCGCTGCACCATGCCGACGAGGCGCTCCTTTCCGCGATCTTCAAGCGGCTGCGCGTCACCCCGCGCGACGTGGTGCGCTATCAGGTCGTGCGCCGTGGCAACGACGCACGCGACAAGGCCAATATCCAGCTCGTCTACACCGTCGACGTGACGCTTCGGAACGAGGCGCCGGTGCTCGCGCGCTTTCGCAAGGATCGCGACGTCCAGAAGACGCCCGACACGCATTACCGCCATGTCGGCACCGCCCCTGCGGGCGCGCCGCGCCCCGTCGTCATCGGCGCGGGGCCGTGCGGCCTGTTCGCAGGGCTGATCCTGTCGCAGATGGGGTTCCGCCCGATCATCCTCGACCGCGGCAAGGTGGTGCGCGAGCGAACCAAGGACACCTGGGGCCTGTGGCGCCGGCGCGTCCTCAACCCCGAATCGAACGTCCAGTTCGGCGAAGGGGGCGCAGGCACCTTTTCCGATGGCAAGCTCTACAGCCGAATCAAGGACCCGCGGCATCTCGATCGCAAGGTGCTGACCGAGTTCGTCAAGGCCGGCGCCCCGCCCGAGATCCTGACCGAGGCGCATCCGCACATCGGCACCTTCCGCCTCGTCACCATGGTCGAGAGCATGCGCGCGACGATCGAGGCGCTGGGCGGCGAATATCGGTTCGAGAAGCGCGTCGTCGGCGTGGATATCGGCACCGACGGTGCGGGCGTGCGGCGGATGCAGGGGCTGCACCTCCAGACCGGCGAGTATCTGGAGGCGAGCCATGTCGTGCTTGCGATCGGCCATAGTGCGCGCGACACCTTTCGGATGCTCCACGACGCGGGCGTGTATGTAGAGGCAAAGCCGTTCTCGATCGGCGTCCGCATCGAGCATCCGCAAAGCTGGATCGACCGCGCTCGCTTCGGCGCCAATGCCGGCCACCCGGTGCTGGGCGCGGCGGAGTATCATATCTCGCACCACTGCTCGAACGGGCGGACGGTCTACAGCTTCTGTATGTGCCCCGGCGGCACCGTCGTTGCCGCAACGAGCGAGGAGGGCGGCGTCGCGACCAATGGCATGAGCCAGTATTCGCGCAACGAGCGTAACGCCAATTCGGGCTTCGTCGTCGCGATCGATCCCGAGCGCGACTTTCCCGGCGATCCGCTGGCGGGCCTCGACCTGCAACGCCATTGGGAGCGGCGGGCGTTCGTGGCGGGCGGCTCGAACTATCACGCACCGGCGCAGCGGCTGGGCGACTTCATGGCGCGCCGTCCGTCGACCACGCTCGGTTCGGTCGTGCCGTCTTACAAGCCCGGCGTCACACCCACCGCGCTCGACGAATGCCTGCCCGACTTCGTCGTGGAGGCGATGCGCGAGGCGATCCCGGTCTTTGGCCGGCAGATCCCCGACTATGACCATCCCGACGTGGTGATGACGGGGGTGGAGACGCGCACGTCCTCGCCGGTCCGCTTCACCCGCGGCGACGATTTCCAGAGCCTCAATACCACCGGCCTATATCCGGCGGGCGAGGGGGCGGGCTATGCCGGCGGCATCCTGTCGGCGGCGGTGGACGGGATCAAGGTCGCCGAAGCGGTCGCACGGTCGATGATCGGGGCGGCCTGACCGCGGCCGCGCCGCGCCGCTCTTGATCTTCGCGAGCGGCAGGCGCACCGGCGCGGCGATGCGATTGTTTCCGATTCTTGCTGCTGCGGTCCCGCTCGCGGCGCCCGTCCCGGCGCTTGCGCAGCAGGAGGACGAGCAGCTCTGGGAGCAGCTCAACGTCGTCCTGCCCGTCGCCAAGGGCGTGCGCGTCACCGCCGAGCAGATTGCGCGGACCAGTGACCGGCAGGAGGGCATCTACACGACCGAATACGGCGTGCTGCTGGGTATGCAGATCGCCAAGGGCGTCGAGTTTGGCGTCGGGTATCGCCATGTCGGCTTCTTCAACGCCAACACCGCCGCCGACGAGGAGCGCATCCGCCAGCAGATCGTGATCGCGCGCGGGCGATTCGCGGGGCGCCTGCGCCTGGACGAGCGGTTCAATCCCGGCGGGGACGAGATCGGCTTCCGGGTCCGTCCGCTGGTTCGCTACAACCTGCCGCTCGGTCGGAGCCGGGTGTCGCTGTTCGGCAGCCACGAGAGTTTCATCCTGCCCAACTCGACCATCTGGGGCCAGCGGGCGGGGTATGAGCGAATGCGCAACATCGTCGGCTTCAACATGCCGATCGGCAGGGCGCTGAGCGCGGACATCGGCTATCTCAACCAGTATCGCCTCGCCCGCGGGGGTGCGCAGGCGCAGATGGATCACGCGCTTTCGCTCCAGCTGACGGTCAATCTCGACAAGCTGGGCGTGGCGATGCTGCACGACTGACGGGTTCGGTACGTTAGCGGTTGGAGTCCGGCCCACGACGCGGTAATGGCGCGCCCGCCAACCCCGGAGCTTTCCCATCAGACAGATCGCCGCCTTGCCGTACCGGATGGAGGGGACCGCCCCCGATGCGCCGGTCAGCATCCTCCTCGTCACTTCGCGCGAGAATCGGCGCTGGGTCATTCCCAAGGGCAATGCGCCCAAGGGGCTGAGCCCGCACGATGCAGCCGCGCTGGAGGCCGAGGAGGAAGCGGGCGTGCGCGGCGTCATCTGTCCGGTCGCGCTGGGCTCCTACCGCTATCGCAAGAAGCGGGCGAGCGGCGCGTCGCTGATGCTCGACGTCGACGTGTTCCCGCTCGCGGTGCGCGACGTCCGGGACGCATGGAAAGAACAGGGCGAGCGCGAGCGGCGCTGGTTCAGCCTCGAGGCCGCCGCGCAGGCGGTCGACGAGGACGACCTCAAGGACCTGATCCGTTCGTTCGGCAATCGCGATTTCAAGGCAGCAACGCAGCGCACCGGCTTTATCCAGGCCGTCGCGCAAGGATCGAAAGTCTCTCACATGTTCGCCTGGTTCCAGAAGCTGCTGCCCCGCACGGGCAATTTCTTCGAGATGTTCGAGGCGCACGCCGCCACCGTCGTCGCGGGCGGCAACGCGCTTGCCCGGCTGGTACAGGACGGCAGCGCCGAACACATCCAGGAAGTGGTAGAGCGCGAGCGCGACGCCGACGAGATCATCCGCGAGGTGCTGCGCACCGTTCGCGTCACCTTCCTGACGCCCTTCGACCGCAGCGCGATCATCAGCCTGATCGGCTCGATGGACGACGCGATCGACGAGATGCAGGCGACGGTCCAGGCGATCGACCTGTACGACGTGACCGGCTTCGAGCCCGAGATGAAGGACATGGCCGGCATCATCGTCGATGCCGCCCGCCTGACCGCCGAGGCGATGCCGCTGCTGCGCGACGTCGCCGGCAACGCCACGCGCCTGCACGAGCTGACCGAGCGGCTGGTCCGCATGGAAAGCCATGCCGACGAGATTCACGCCGCCGGCCTCAAGCGCGCCTTCAAGGAGCTCGGCCCGACCGATACGCTGCGCTTCTCGGTCCAGCGCGAGATCTACAAGCATCTCGAGCGCATCGTCGACAAGTTCGAGGATGTCGCCAACGAGATCGACGGCATCGTCATCGATCACGCCTGATGCACGAGCTCGCCTTTCCGCTGCTGGTCGCGCTCATCATCGTCGCGCTGGCGTTCGACTTTCTGAACGGCCTGCACGACGCGGCCAATTCGATCGCGACGGTGGTGGCCACGCGGCTGCTCAAGCCCGTCCACGCCGTCATCTTCGCCGCGGTTTTCAACGGCGCAGCTTACTTCCTGACAATCACCTTCCCCAGCCTGCACAAGGTGGCGAGCACGATCGGGCAGGGGCTGATCGAAAGGGACCTGGTGACGCCCGCCGTCGTGTTCGGCGCGCTGGTGGGCGCGATGTTCTGGAACGTCGTCACCTGGCTGAAGGGGATTCCGTCGTCGTCCAGCCACGCGCTGGTCGGCGGGCTGATCGGCGCGGGCGTCGCGCATGCGGGGCTGACCGGGGTGCAGTGGTCGGGGCTCAACAAGACGCTGATCGCGATCGTGCTGTCGCCGACGCTGGGCATGATTTTGGCGATGTTCGTCATGCTGGTGACGAGCTGGATCTTTCGCCGGGCGACGACGACGCGGGCGGAAAAGACGTTCCGGTTCCTGCACCTCCTGTCCTCGGGCGCCTATTCGCTCAGCCACGGGCTCAACGACGCGCAGAAGACGATGGGGATCATCACCGTCCTCCTTTATTCGACCGGCTATCTGCAGGGCGAGTTCGAGGTGCCGCACTGGGTCGCCATCGCCTGCTACGTGGCGATCGCGCTGGGGACGCTGAGCGGCGGGTGGAAGATCATCGAGACGATGGGCAGCCGCATCACCAAGCTGTCGCAGCATCAGGGGTTCAGCGCCTCGCTGGCCGGATCGATCATCCTGTTCAGCGCATCGTGGCTGGGCATCCCGGTGTCGACCACGCACACGATCACCGGCTCGATCATCGGCGCGGGCACGGCGCGGCGCGCCTCGGCGGTCCGCTGGGGCGTGGCGAGCAACGTGGTCACGGCGTGGCTCATCACCATCCCCGCCTCGGCCGCGGTAGGCGCGCTGTTCTATTTCCTAACGACGCTGTTTTAGCGCGCCGGCGACAAAGTCGCCGACCAGCGCGACGACGCGCGGGGAGCCGAGATTGGGGCCGAGTTTCGCCACTTCCTTTTCGTCGCCGGTGACGGCGCCGTCCTGAAACCAGTGGCTGAGATCGTTGAAGACGACGACCTTGGCCTCGCGATTGGCGGCGAGAGCGGTGCGCGCGGCGGCGGCCTCCGGTGCGGCGATGACGAGCGGGTCCTTGCCGCCGAACAGGGCGAGGACGGGCGCCCTGATTGCGGCGAGGTCGGCCGCGGAGTGGACCTTGTCGGCGCTCCACGCCTCCGGCACGTCGATGCGCTTGAGGCCCTCTTCAGCCTCGGGCCGGGTGAAGCCGAGCGCTTCAATCCGATCTACCAGAGCGGTGCGCAAGGGCGCGACCGCCGCGTCGCTCTGTCCGGCCGCGCGCGCCTTGAGCAGCGCCATCGCCGCCTCGACCGCAGGCTCGATCGCGGCTGGCGGCCGATTTGCCGCAATCATCTGATGGCGCAGTGCATTCGCGAGCATCGGAAAACCGTCGCCGACGGAGCCGCCTAGTGTGACCACCGCGCCAATCGTCGGGTCCGCGGCGGCGACGGCGGGGGCGACGACACCGCCCTGGCTGTGGCCGATCAGTGCGACGTGCCGACCGTCGATGTCGGGCCGCGCGCGCATCGCGGCGACTGCCGCCTGTGCATCGGCAGTGAGCAGGCCGATGTCCTCGACATAGGCGCCGGTCGACTGGCCGATGCCGCGCTTGTCATATTCGAGCGCGGCGATGCCGTCGCGATTGAGGCGATGGATCACATCGTCGAAGCCGCCGCGGCCATTGGGGCCGTGCCCCTGGATGACGATCGCGACCGGAAACGGGCCGCGGCCGACGGGCAGGTGTAGCGTGCCGGCGAGCGTCGCCTGGCGCGACGGAATGGTCAGGTCGACGGGAACGGCGGCCGGGCGATAGGCGGCAAACGCGGTCGCCGCGCCCGACGTTGGTGCCCAGGCGACGGGGCCGAGCATGACCGCGCTGTCGGCCTTGCCGAGTGTCACGACCAGCGCCTGCGAGCCCGCCGGGAGTGGCGCTGCGGCGGTGCCGGTCACGGTAAAGCGCTGCCATTGCGGCGTCAGCGCAAGGTCGGTGGTCGCCACCTGCGCGTACGTCGGTTCCGGCCCCTGGATCGCGGCGGTGGTCCGCATCGGCTTCGCGGCCCGCGCCCAGAAGGTGGCAGCGACGGTTTCGCCCGCGGCGATTGCCTGCGGCAATTTCAGTACCGCGCCGCTGGTCCAAGGTTCGGCGCGTTTCGCGGGCGGCAGCGCGGCGCGGATCGCGCCGCCGGGCACGGCCGCATCACGCTCGTGGGTCGAGGTCGTGCCGTAGATGATCCAGCGGCCGGCATCCTCGACCTGCGCGTGCGCCGGGCTGGCGATGAAGGCTGCGATGGCGAGCGGGATCGTGGCCTTCATCGGAGCGTCCTTCGGCTAGAAAGCGGGCTGTTCGTGGCGGGGAAGCTGCGACTGCCAGGTCGCGAGCGTGAAGATCGCGGCGGTCTCGGCCGCCAGCACCCAGATCGGCAGGATCAGGCTGGTGGGGTCGATCGCCGCACAGCCCGAGACGATCGTCAGCGTCGTGACGGCGGCGGCGCCGAAGCGGCTCGCCATGCCGACGCGCGCCCAGTCGCGGTCGAGGATCCACCACGCGACGGGCAGGTGTAGCGCGGCGGTCAGCAGCATCAGGCAGAGAAGCGACGGCGCGGCGATCATGTTGCCGACGTTGAGGAGCAGCCGATGCTCGCCGCTGCCATAAAGATAGCCGGCCAGCCCGTCGCTCGCCGCCATGAACGGAAAGCCGAAGATCGCCGCGACCGACAACATGCCCGCGACGGGCAGGATCACGCCGACCGCCAGCGCGTGCGAGACGAGCGTAAAGCGCCCCTCGGCATGGCCGAGCATCGTCCGCCATGCGCCCAGCAAGCAGCCGATCGCGAAACGGAGCGGGCGACCCTGCTCCTCCGCGACTTCGAGTTCTGCCGCCATGGCCCACGCCCAGTCCGACCGGCGGGGTCCGAGGCTGCGCGCGGTCAGCGCCATCACGATCCAGGCGAGGCGGCGGGTCATGCCGGCGCGCCTTTGCCGAGCAGTGTTTGCCCGGTCAGTTCGCGGGCGAGCGCGAGGCCGGTCGCGGTCAGACGATAGGCGTGGCGCGGCGGTCGGCCGGGCTGGGCGGGGGGATGCCATTCGGCTTCGACCAGCCCCTGATCGGTCATCCGCATCAGGAGCGGATAGAGCGTGCCCGAGGCGAGGCCGGTTTCCTTCATCAATTCATAGCCGTGCTGCGCGGCGGGAGCGTGCGCGTAAAGCCGTTCGATCAGGCGGTGCATCTGCGGCGAGGGGCGGCGGGTTCGGACCATTCGCTCACAACAACATATGTAGAGTTATGAGTCAACCGCTTCCCGTCACCCCGGCTTTGACGCGGGGTGACGAAAGGGAGCGAAGCGTTGTTCCTGGGTTACGGCGCCGGTGGCGTCTTGACGATCGGCAGCCACACCGCGCTGGCCGCGCCGCCGCCGCGTTCGAGCGTCACCGTCGTCTTCTGGTAATCGCTCTTCTTCGCCAGGAAAATGTTGGGCACGTATTTCTGCGGATTGCGGTCGTAGAGCGGGAACAGGCTCGACTGCACCTGCACCATGATGCGGTGGCCGGGCTGGAACACGTGGTTCACCGTAGGCAGGCGGAAGCGATAGCGCTGGACCTTGCCCGCGGGGATCGCCGACGGCTTTTCGAGGCTGTCGCGATAGCGACCGCGGAAGATGTCGAGGCTGACGGCGAGCTGATAGCCACCCATCTTGACGTCGCTCGCCACCTCGTCGGGATAGACGTCGATCACCTTGACGACGAAATCGCCGTCGGTGCCCGTCGTCTTGGCATAAAGGTCGGCGATCGGCGCGCCCGACATGCGCACCGGCGCGCTCAGGACCGGCGTCGTATAGGTCATCACGTCGGGCCGACCGTCGACATGGCGCTGGTCGCTGACCAGCCAGTCGGGCCAGCGGCCGTCGCCGAAATTGACCGGCCGCGGCAGGTGCGGGACGGGCTTGGCCGGATCGCTGACATAGCTGTCCTCGCCCGCCGCGCCCTTGGCATAGGCAAGGCCAGCGTCGGCGGCGAGGTACATGGGCGTGAGCGGCGCGGCGCACCCCGCCTCGCACGCCAGCGGCCAGTTGGCGAACCGCTCCCACTTGTTCTCGCCGGTGTTGTAGATCGTCGCGGCGGGCAGGTTCGCGGGCGGGCCGTCCTTCAGATACTGGTCGAACAGCGGCAGCACCATCTGTTCGCGGAATTGCTGCGCGGTGTCGCCGTTCCACTTGAGCGGGCCGAGTTCGCTTCCCTCGCGGTTGACCTGGCTGTGCCGCCAGGGGCCCATGACGAGGAAGTTGTTGCCGGTCTTGCCCTTGGCTTTCAGCGCCTCCCAGGCGGTGATCGCGCCGTAGATATCCTCCTGATCCCACAGGCCCTGCTCCCAGATCGTGGGGACGTTGGAGGGGTTGGCGGCGAGCAGCTTGTCGAGCGCCTGACCCTGCCAGAAGGCGTCATAGGCGGGGTGCGCGACCATCTTCTGCCACGCGGGGAGCTGGTCGAAGCCGGAGTTTCGCGCCCATTCGTTGGCGCCGCCCAGTCGGCGGAACTCCTCGTAATTGTCGTAGATGCCCGTCGCCGGATCCTTGCCCGCGCCCTTGTAGCCGGTTTGCGAGCCGATCCAGCCGATATTGGCGAGGCGGAAGGCGCCGTTGTGGAACCAGTCGTCGCCGCGCCAGCCGTCGATCATCGGGCTTTCGGGCGCGGCGACCTTGAGCGCCGGGTGCGGGTTGAGCAGCGCCATGACGACGGTGAACCCCTCGTAACTCGACCCGATCATGCCGACGCGGCCGTTCGATTCGGGCAGGTTCGCCTTGTTCACCAGCCAGTCGATCGTGTCGTAGGCGTCGGTGACATGGTCGGTGCTGGTGGGATTGAGCGGCCCGCGGACGGGGCGGGTGACGATGTAATCCCCCTCCGACCCGTATTTGCCGCGAATGTCCTGATAGACGCGGATATAGCCCGCCTTCACGAACGGTTCGTCGGCGAGCGGCAGCGTCGACAGGATGTGCGGGCTGTCCATCCGGTTGGCCCGGCCGGATGCGTCATAGGGGGTGCGCGTCAGCACGATCGGCGCGTTGGTCACGCCCTTGGGATAGACGATGACGGTGTGCAGCTTCACCCCGTCACGCATCGGGATCATCACCTCGCGCTTCACATAGTCGCGCGCGTCGATGGGCGGCGTGAAGGTCGCGGGAATGTCGCTCGGCGGGAATTGCTGCTGCGCGCCGGCGGGCAGCGCGGCAACGAGCGCGAGGGTGAGCAGCGGGAGCGAACGCAGACGGGCCATCGGACGAGACCTTTGCCGGGGGGAGAGAACGGGTCGGGGCGAGGTGTGCGCCTGTCGCGGGCGAGCCGCAATCCCCCTAGCCGTGCCGCATCGCGCGGGCGTTAAGCGCGTGCCCAACGGCGAGGAGGAGCGAGCCGGCGACGGTGATCGCGGTCTCGACCGCCTCGGTCAATGTTGCAAGCGCGCCGATGCCGATCGCGGTGAGGCCGAGGATAGCGACGAGGGCGGGCCGCGTCCGGCGGTGGCGACGACGGCCGAGCGCGAGGGCCGCTGCACTGGTCGGGACCGCGAAGGCGAAGGCGAGCGCGTGAAACCCGTCCGGCACCGACAGGAACACCGACAGCGCGGGGATTGCGACGAGCAGCGCCGGGAGCGCGAGGCAGTGGATCAGGCAGAGCGTCGAGGCGCCGATCGCAAGCCGGTCGAACCAATCCTGGCGCAGCGTTGCCATCGAAACCTCCATCGCCCGGCGAGGAACGCCGCCGGGTGATGGCAATGATACATTGTCACATTAACGTCAAGCCGTGCTCAGCTGGCGGCCAGATAGGTCTCAATCCACGAAGTCGACGGGCTGTCCCAGCCGAGCTCCAGATGGTTGACCGCCACCGTCTGGCTGCCGCCGTGGTTGGTGATGCCGACGATGTCGCGGCAGCTTTCGATGAAGACGACGCCGTCGGACGGGCCGGTATGCTCGTTGTGGAGGAGCGTGATGTCGGGCTGGTTGCCGCAGATATTGTGGACGCGCACGCTGGCGGGCGACGGCGCATTGCGGATCGTGTCGACCAGCGAAGCACCGAGATACGCGCCGATCCCCGGCCCCGCGCTGTAGAAGCCGGTGCCGCCGTGGAAGGTGGTGTACCAGTCCTGCTCCGTCGTCGGCAGCGGGAAGCGGTCGACCCAGCTCTTCAGCAATTGCGCCGAGCCGGGGAAATAGGGTGAGCCATAGGTCCGGGCATCGCCGTTTTGCCACACGCCGTAGCAGACCAACCGGTTGTGCGGCGTCGGCCCGTTGATGACCCCGCCGCAGCCCGGATAGACCGTGAGGCTGAATGTCCAGCCATGCCGGAACGACAGGTCGATGCCGTTGTTCGCCGAGCCCAGCAGGATCAGCCGCCGTACGTCGCCGCGATAGGCGGTGCCCCACGGCTTGCGCACGTTGGAGATGTACATGCGCGCGTTCGACGCGGCCTTCGACCAGGCGACGACGTCGACGCTCGCCGCACCCGTCCGCTGCCTGATGATCGAGATGGCGTTGGCGATCTGTTCGGCCCAGCCATAGCCGTCGCCGTTCTTGTGCGCGAGGCCGAGGGCGAAGACGCGGTATCCCTTGCCCGACAATTGCTGCATCAGCCCGCTGGTGGGGCAGGTGGACCGGCCGCAGCCATAGCTGCCCGCCTCGTTGGGATTGGCCCAGGCGAGGTCCGCATCCTGGTTGGCGCCGTGGACGAGAAGGACGGGCACCTGACGCGTGCCGCTGTTCCAGCCGGGCGCGTAATAGAGCAGCATCTTCGACGCCGCCGGCTGGGCCGAGCCGAAGAAGGTCGCGCGCTGGCCGCTCTGATTGCCGCGGCCGTCGGTCGGAAACGCCTCGGTCGCGATGCCCCCGGTGCCGTCGCGCCATCGTTCGACCTGCTCCCAGCCGTTCGCGGGCGACATGAAGGTCTGTTCCCATACCGGCGCGCCGGCCGCGGCGGGCGCGGCGGCGAAGAACGCGAGGATGGCGGCGGCTAGACGGCGCATAGTGGTTCCCCTCTCGTTGTTATTGCTTGGTCAGCATCCCGCGTGCCGCGTCGGCGAGCATCCGCCGCGCGTCCTGCGCCACGTCGAGCACCCCGAACGAGGCGAAGGCGTGGATCGTCGAGCCGGCGCAGTGATAGCGGCTGGCGACGCCCGCCCGCTCGAGCTGCGCATGATAGGCCGCCGCTTCGTCCCGGAGCGGATCGTGGCCCGCCGTGAGAATAAAGGCGGGGGCGATTCCGGCGGGGACGGGCGCGTCGAGGATCGAGATGCGCGGGTCGCCGGGGCGCGCGTCGCTGCCCGCCAGATAGGTGTCGCGGGCGAAGGCGATGCCGGCATTGGCGAGGAAATGCTGCCCGTGGCCGTAGAGCGTGCGCGAGGCGAAGCGATCGTCGGGCGATGCGACGTCGGTCATCGGATAGACGAGGATCTGTCCCTTGAGCCGCGTATCGCCGGCCAGCCCGAGTTCGCGCGCGACGACGGCGGCGAGATTGCCGCCCGCGCTGTCGCCCATGACGGCCACGCGCGTCCGGTCGCCGCCGAACATCCCGGCATGGTCGAGCAGGTGGCGCGCCGCGGCGAGCGAATCGTCGAGCGCGGCGGGAAACCCGTTCTCGGGGGCGAGGCGATAGTCGAGCGCGGCGACCGCGCAGCCGCTGAGCGCGGCGATCGACATGGCGAAGCCGGCATAGCTGTCGAGCCCGCCGAGCGACCAGCCGCCGCCGTGCAGGAACAGGATTACCGGCACCGGCCCCTCGCCGCCCGGATGATAGAGGCGCGCGGGCCGCGCGCCCTTGCCGCCGGGCAGGCCCAGGCCCTCGATCCGCGGTGGCACCACGTCGCGCTCGGGCCCGCGGAAACGGTCGAACACCGCGTCGGCAAAGGCGCGGCTGGCGCCGATCCCCTCGGCCATCACGCGCTCGATCCAGCCGGCCTTCATCGCGTCGTATTCGGCAAGCAGCGCGCGCGACTGGTCGTCAAGGACGATGCCGGGTTCGAGGCCGGTGGGCACGGCGTCGATCATGGGTGCAGGTCTCGTCATCGTCAGTACCGCAGGATCAGGCGCAGGTCGTAGGTGCGCGGTGCCGCGAAGAAGCCGAGCTGCACGCCCGGAAACTCGCTGAGGTTGAAGCCCTGCACGCGTACCGCCTGGTCGGTTAGGTTCTCGACACCGGCGCGCAGCTCCCACCGCTTTTCGGGGCCGACGACGCCGATGAAGGCGTTGATCTTCTCGTAGCCCGGCTGGCGCAAGAGCGGGCTGTCGGTGATCTCGGTCGCGACGGTCGAGCGATAGGCGCCGTCGATGTGGAACACCCCCGACACGTCGCCGCCGCCCAGCGGCCGGGTGTAGGTGAGGCCGACACTCGCGTTGAAGTCGGGGGCGTTGACGACACGGCGGTCGCTGACGTCGGTGACGACGCCGCCGACGAGCTGGTCGAAGCGGCGATACTTGGCGTCGAGCAGCCCGACCGAGCCGGTGAGGTCGAGCCCGTCAGCAAGCCGCGCGGCGAGCTCGAACTCGAGGCCGAAGGATCGCGCGGCGGCGGCGTTGGTGAACAGGCTGGCGAAGACGCCGGTTACCGGATCGGCGCCGAACGACGTCACCTGCTGGTCGGTATAGTCGTTGTAGAAGGCGGCAAGGTTGGTGGTCAGGCGCCCGCCCGCCCACGTCTTCTTGATGCCGCCTTCATACGCCCAGACATATTCGGGCCGGAACGGGCGGAAGCCGAAGTCGCTGTTCGCGCGGCCGTCGAACCCGCCGCTCTTGAACCCGCGCGAGGCCGAGGCATAAAGCAGCAGGTCTCGGTTGGGCTGGTACGAGATCGAGGCGCGCGGGGTGAGCGCGTCGAAATCGGCGCTTCCCGCAATCGGCACGCCGGCGATCCCAGCACCTTGCAGGAAGGGCGGCGGGTTGCCGCCGATGACGCTGACCCGCGGATCGAAGAAGAACTCGAACGCGCGCGACGAAGAGCGCGTTTCGTGCGTGTAGCGCAGGCCGGCACCGAGGCCCAGTTGCGACGTCAATTCGACCGTCGCATCGGCGAACGCGGCATAGCTGTCTGTCGTCTGGCGCGTGTCGGCGAGGCTGGAGGTCGGGAAGTTGAAGGCGGTAACGGGGAAGCCGAACAGCGTCGCCGCGCCATCATCATAGCCCGAAAGCGTCACGTCGCGGTCGTGGAAATAATAGAGGCCCGCCGTCACCGCGAAGCGATCGGGCATGGCATAGGTCGCGCGCACTTCCTGGCTGAACTGGTTCTGGCGCTGCTTCAGATAGATGTCGAGGATCGAAAGCGGCGAGCCGTCGGTATCGAGATTGAGGTCGAAGTCGAACCGGCGATAGGCGCTGATCGCCTCGATCGTCAGCGCCTCGGTCGCGTTCCAGCGGGCGGTGAGCGAGGTGCCCCAGCCGGTCTGGTCGTTGAGGCCGTTGGCGTTGGTGTCGACGCGGTACGGATCGGTCGCGGCGGGCAGGGTGACGAGGCGGCCGTTCGCAAAGCCCGTGATCGGCGTCGCGCGCACTGGGCTGCGCGAGGTGTCGGGGCGGTCGAACTTCACGTCGCCGGTCAGCAGCACCTCGAAATCGGGGCTCGGCTCGAACAACAGCGACGCGCGGCCGCTGATCGTGCGCACGTCGCCGTCGTCCGCCCCCTTGGTCGTGTTGTAGGCATAGCCGGTGCGGCGCTGCCACGAATAGGCGATCTTGCCGCGGACGGTGTCGGACAGCGGGCCGCTGATCCGCCCCTTGGCCAGCACCGAATCGTAATTGCCGATGCCGCCCTCGAAATAGGCGGAATAGTCCTTGGTCGGGCGGGTCGAGACGAACTTGATCGCGCCGCCGATCGTGTTCCGGCCATAGAGCGTCCCCTGCGGCCCGCGCAGCACCTCGATCCGCTCGACGTCGAACACGTCCAGGAACGCGGCCTGGCTGCGCGCGATGAACACGTCGTCGACATAGACGCCGACACCGGGGTCGGCGAAGGCGAGCGAATCGTTCTGGCCGACGCCGCGGATGTAGATGACCGCGTTCCCGGCATCGCCCTGATCCAGATAGAGGTTGGGTGTCGCGTACTGGATGCCCGAAAGCTGGTCGGCCTGAAGGTTCGACAGCGCTGTCGAATCATAGGCGGAGATGGCGATCGGCACGTCCTGAAGCGATTCCGCTCGGCGGCGGGCGGTTACGACGATGTCGCCGGGCGCGGTTTCTTCGGCTGTCGGCTCGGTGGCGGGCGCGTCCTGCGCCATGGCCGGTGCCGAAAGTGCGATCGCCGCGCTCATGAGCGCGAGACCGGCGATGTGCCGGCGCGCGAAACCCGTTGTCGTCATTGCCTCTCCCCTGTCCGGTCTTGGCCGGATGCGGAAGAGCTAGCGCCCGCCCGCGTTCAGCGTCGAGGACAGAGGCGGTCAAACTGGCGGGACATTTTCGCTCAACGACCGGGGCGGCGCTGCGCGATACTGGCCCGGCGAGATGCCGTTCCACGCCTTGAACGCGCGCGCGAAGCTACGCCCGTCGGCAAAGCCCAGTGCCTGCGCGATATCGGCGGAAGGATGCGCCGCCGCCAGCATCCGGCGCGCCGCGTCGTTGAGCGCATCGGCGCGGATGTCGCGAAAGCTCGTTCCCGCCTAGTCGAGCCGGCGGCGCAGCGTGGCCGGGCTGAGGCCTAGGCGGCGGGCGACCGCGGCCTGATCCTCGGCGCCCGCATCGATCGCGGCGCGGACGCGGGCGGTGATATCGCGGCCAGCGGGGACGGCATCGGCGAGTGCGGTCGCCTCGGCAAAGACCTCGGCCTGGCCGAACCCCTCGAACCGGGGGGCGACGGGCAGGTGGGCGGTCTCGATCCGGTAGTCCAGACGCCAGACGGGCGCGTTGTAGCGGATCGGCGCGGCCCAGAAGCGCGCGATCTCGCCCTCGTCGCGGCCGGGCGAGCGGGCATGGACGGCGCGCAGCGCGGGGCGAAGATCCCGGCCCGCCACCAGCGACAGCATCGTGTGGACGAGGACGAGGACCAGCGCCATCGCCTCGAACGCCGCTGCGGGTGTCACGTCGTCGCCATAGGGAAACTCGCGGTCGTCGACGACGTAGCTGAAGCGATCGGGGCGCAGGTCGACGCGGTTGTAGTGCCCGGCATGGACGACGTTATAGGCATGGGCGATCCGGCGCGCCGCCTCGCCCACGCTGCCCGCATCGCGCAGCGTCTGGCCGATGAACGCGGTCGTCCCGCGTGCCAGCGGGCGGCGCGACAGGTGCCAGGTTTCGTCCGCCGCCGCCGCCGCGGCCCGCGCCGCCCCCTCGATCGCTCGCTTCAATTCCATTGGGGAGCAGGCTATCCGCGGCACCGGCGGGCGGCAAGACGGCGGCTTGCCAGGGTCGGCTCCGATGGCTACTCGATCTCCACAAAATGATTTGATTATAGGGGATGTCCGATGGTCGCGACTTCGTCGGGGACGATGCATGGCGGCAGTGCGCCCGCGGGGGCGGCGACGCGCGTCGCCTTTGCGGTCATCACGACCTTGTTCTTCGCCTGGGGCCTCATCACCTCGCTGATCGATCCGCTGGTGGGCGCAGTGAAGGGGGTGTTCACGCTCTCGAACCTTCAGGCGCAGCTCGTCGCGTCCGCCTTTTTCGCGGCCTATTTCTTCGTTTCGTTTCCGGCGGCGGCTTTGGTGTCGCGGGTGGGGTCGATCCGCTCGATCCTGATCGCGCTCGGCGCCATGGTCGCCGGCTGCCTGACGATGCTCGTCGCGGCGAACCTTGCGGTCTATGCGCTGGTGCTCGCCGGGCTGTTCACGCTGGCGGCGGGGATCACCGTGCTGCAGGTCGCGGCCAATCCGCTGGCCGCCGCGCTCGGCGATCCGAGGCGCAGCCATTTCCGCCTGACGCTCAGCCAGACGTTCAATTCGTTCGGCACCTTCATCGGCCCGATCGTCGGCGCACACCTGTTCCTCAATGGGATCGAGGTGAAGCCGGGCGCCGCGGTCGATCCGGCGGCGCGGGCGCAGGCGCTGGCGGGGATCGACACCGCCTATCTGTGGCTGTGCGGCATGATCGCGGTGCTGGCGCTGTTCTTCTTCTTCGGCAAGCGGGTGATCGCCGCCGCCGCGCCCGCGGCAAGCGGGACCGGCGGCATCGGTGCGGCGCTTCGCTCGAAATGGGCGCTGTTCGGCGCGGGTGCGATCTTCCTCTATGTCGGGGCAGAGGTGTCGATCGGGACGCAGATGGCGCTGTTCCTCAACGACGACAGCGTGTGGGGCCGGTCGGATGCGGCGTTCGGCGTGCCGCTGCTCGGCTTTGCGATGGGATCGGACGGGGTGCCGGGCGTCTCGCTTCAGGAAGCGGCCAAGGCGGTCGCCTTCTACTGGGGCGGGGCGATGGTCGGGCGCGCGATCGGATCGGTGCTGCTGGCGCGCGTCTCCGCGACGAAGCTGCTCGCTGCCGCCACCGCGATCGCGGCGGCGATGTGCGTCTATGTCGCGGGCGTCGGCGGGGTGAGTGCAGGCTTCGTTGCGCTGGCGATCGGGCTGTTCAACTCAATCATGTTCCCGGTGATCTTCACCCTGACGCTCGAGCGCTCGAGCGCCAGCAGCGAGGCGACCGCGGGCCTCATGTGCACCGCGATCGTCGGCGGTGCGATCCTGCCGCTGGCGGTGGGATCGCTGGCGGATGTCGCAGGCTATGCCGCGGCGATGCTGGTGCCGGCGGCCTGCTATGTCGCCCTTTGCGTTTTTGCCTTTGCGGCGGGACGGGTTGCCGCGCGTTGAGCGGTTGATTGTTATCGCGGAAAGCGCATGCTCCGGGTCGGCGGGCAAAGGATGGCGAATGGACGGACGTGAGCGATCGGCGTTGCTGGCGGGGGCCAATATCGAACATGCCGGTCAGCACAACCAGCGCGTCGTCCTGCATGCCATCCGCGTCAACGGCACCGTCACCCGCGCCGACATCGCCGCGGTCACCGGGCTGACGCACGCGACGGTCACGAACATCACCAACCGGCTGCTCGACGACGGCCTGCTCGCCCGCGCCGGCCAGCGGCGCGGTGCGCGCGGGCAGCCGGCGATGCGGCTGACGATCAATCCGGCGGGGGCCTGCTCCATCGGGGTCAATGTGGATCGCGACCACCTGACGCTGGTCGCGGTCGATTTCGGCGGCGCGGTGCGCGCGCGGATCAGCCGCGACATGGCGTTCCCGATGCCCGCCGACGTGCGCGCCTTCTATCGCGAGGAAGTCGACCGGTTGCTGGCGGTCGCGGGGATCGGGCGCGATCAGGTGGCGGGCGTCGGCGTCGCGCTGCCCGACCAGATCGGCGAGGTCGAGCTGCCCGGACGTCCCGCGGGCTATGGCGAATGGGCCGATACCGACGTGGCGTCGCTGTTCGCCGAGCCTCATCCGCTGCGCGTCTGGGTCGAGAACGACGCCGCCGCCGCCGCGATCGGTGAGATGCAGTTCGGTCTGGGCCAGCGATACGGCAGCTTCTTCTACCTCCTCGTCACCTATGCGCTGGGTGGCGGGCTGGTCGTCAATTCGCTCTACGATCGCGGAGCGAACGGGCGGTCGGGCGAGATCGGCTTCCTGATGGTCGACGACGGGACGGGGCGGCAGGTGCCGCTTCAGAACCTCGTCTCGCTCGCTGGCCTCGCCCGCCGGTTCGAGGCGGCGGGGCTGGAGGGGGCGAGCGTGCGGTCCCCCGATCAGGCGAACCCGGCGATTGCGCGCGAGGTGCAGGCCTGGGTCGAGCAATCGGCACGCGCGCTGGTCCAGCCGCTGATCGCGGTCAACTGCCTGATCGATCCCGAAACGGTGCTGATCGGCGGGCGGCTGCCGGTGCCGATCGTCGACCAATTGGCGCAGCGGACCAACGCGCTCCTTCGCATCCATGGCCGCAACGCGCCTGTGCTGGCGCCGGTACAGGCAGCGGCGCAGGCGGAGGATGCGGCGGCGGTCGGCGCGGCGCTGTTGCCGTTCGAGGATCTGTTGCTTCCCGCCGATGCGGGCGCGGCAAGGCGGGCATCGCTGATCGCGGCGTGACCCAATTACAAAATCAATTTTCACTTTTCGATTGAGCCTTTCCGACGCTCGGCTATGACTTGCATCCGATGCGCGGCGCAAAGCCGTGCGACGGGGAGGGGTGAGAATGGCGGGATCGGTCGCGTCGCTGCGGGCGGCGACTTCGATCATGGCGGACGGCGGCACGCGGATCGCGGGCGTCGAGCTTGGCGGGACGAAATGCGTCTGCACGCTGGCGACCGAGGATGGCGCGATTCTCGACCAGGCGACGGTGCCGACGACGACCCCGGCTGTGACGCTGGGCGCGATCGAGCGGACGCTGGATGGCTGGCGGCAGGCGCCGGGGTTCGGCGCGCTCGGCATTGCGTCGTTCGGGCCGGTGCGGCTCGATCCGGCGGCGGCCGACTGGGGCTATATCACCTCGACGAGCAAGCCCGGCTGGCAGCAGACCGATGTCGGCGCGCGGCTGCGCGACCGCTACGGTGTGCCGACCGCGTTCGACACCGACGTCAACGGCGCCGCGCTGGCAGAGGCGCGGTGGGGCGCGGCGAGGGGCCTGAGCGACTTCGCCTATGTGACGCTCGGCACTGGCGTCGGCGTGGGACTGGTCGTGCATGGCCGGCCGACGCGCGGGATCGGGCATTGCGAGATCGGGCATATGCGCGTCGCCCGACTGGCGGGCGACCACTGGCCAGGAAGCTGTCCGTTCCACGGCGATTGCGTCGAGGGCCTCGCCTCCGGCACCGCGATCGCGGCGCGGCTGGGTGACCTGCCGGTCGCCAGCGTCGGTTCGGACCATGCCGTATGGGATGGCGTGGTCGAGACGGTGGCGCAGCTTTGCCAGGCAGTGGTGCTGGCGACCGGCGCGGCCCGCATCCTGATCGGCGGCGGGGTCGCCAATGGCCAGCCGTTCCTGTTGCCGCGCATCGAGGTGCGGCTCCGGGCGATCATCGCGGGCTATGTCGAGCTGCCGCCCGAGCCGTTCGTGACCGCCCCCGCGCTGGGCGACGGGGCGGGGCCGCTGGGGCCGATCGCGATGGCGGCGGCGATGCTCGAAACCGCTTGATCGCTGCTGAGGCATTTCGCACAACCGTACCAATCATAAAAACGATCGAATAAAGGGAGGCTGCTGGCCGATGAGCATGTTCTCGAAGCTTCTGCTTGCCGGGGCGGCGCTGCTGCCGCTTGCCGCGACCGCGCAGCAGGTCGCGGGGCCGACCAATGTCGGGCCGTACAATGCGGCATTCCTGGAGGGCGGGATC
Organism: uncultured Sphingomonas sp.; assembly: GCA_913775795.1. Taxonomy (GTDB): domain Bacteria; phylum Pseudomonadota; class Alphaproteobacteria; order Sphingomonadales; family Sphingomonadaceae; genus Sphingomonas. The sequence goes on from CAJYLT010000083.1 coordinate 64,706, forward strand.
GGCATCGACCGACCACTGGAGCGCGCCGAGGCGCTGGTCGCGTTGGGTGCGCCCTATACCATCTCGGCGTGGGTGAAGCCCGAGGCGCGCCAGCCGGGCGAGGCGGTGCTGGTGGCGCTCGGCGATCCCAAGGGGGCGTGCCGGTGCCTATCGCTCGACGACGGGCGGCTCAGCCTGCGCGACGGCGATGCCCGCGTGTCGGCGCGAACCCCGATCGCGGCGGGGCGCTGGACGCACGTCGCGGCGGTATCGGACGGATCGACCGTCACGCTCTACATCGACGGCAAGCGCGCGGGCGGCGGCCCGGCCAAGGCCGCGGCGGTGGCTCCGAAGATCGCCATCGCGCCGCCGGGCGCCCGCCACTTCGGCGGCACGCTGATCGAGGCGAAGGTGACGCCGGGGGCGATGCCTGTGCAGGGCGTGGCGGCGCTGGTCGCCGCGCGGCCGCAATTCGATCTGGTGCAGGTCTGGCACGTCGGCGTCGGCTGGGAATGGCAGAAGCAGGCGAACACCGGCTATTGGCGCCAGCAGGACCCCTGGACGCTACCGCAGTCGAAGGTCGCCTATAGCCAGCCCGTCGCCAAGCCGGTGCCGAACCGGCCCGCGCTCGAGCCGACGGGCGCGGGGCGGTGGCAGGTCAATGGCTGGCAACTCGCGCCCGCGCCGGAGGTGAAGGACGGCGGCGCGGCGCTGTCGCGGCCGGGCGGCTCGGTCAAGGGCTGGGTGGCAGCGACGGTGCCGGGCACGGTGCTCCAGACGCTGGTCGATCGCGGCGTCTATCCCGACCCCTATTACGGGCTCAACAACCTTAAGATCCCCGAGAGCCTCGCGCGGCAGGATTACTGGTATCGCACGTCGTTCACCGTGCCGGCGGAAGCGGCGGGCAAGCGCACGACGCTAGTCTTCGGCGGCATCAACTATGCCGCCGAGATGTGGGTGAACGGGCAGCGTCTGGGCGATACCACGGGCGCGTTCATCCGCGGGCAGTTCGATTTCGTGCCGGTCGCGGGCGAGAACGTGATCGCCGTCCTCGTCTCGCCGCCGCCGCATCCCGGCATCCCGCACGAACAGTCGATCGCCGCGGGCGTGGGTGAGAATGGCGGCCAGCTGGCGATCGACGGCCCGACCTTCGTCGCGACCGAGGGGTGGGATTGGATCCCCGGTATCCGTGACCGCAATACCGGGATGTGGCGCCCGGTCGAGCTGGTCGCACATGGCGACGTGCGCATCCTCGACCCGCAGATCGTCACCGACCTGCCGCTGCCGCGCACCGACAGTGCCGACGTGTATCTCAACGTCCCCGTTCGCAACGAATCGACCGCGGCCAAAGCGGTGACCGTGCGCGCGAGGTTCGAGGGCGTGTCGGTCGAAAAGACCGCGACGATCGCCCCCGGCGACGCCGTGGTCCGCTTCACTCCCGCCGAGTTCGCGCAGCTTCGCGTGCGCAACCCGCGGCTGTGGTGGCCGAACGGCTATGGCGCCCCCGCACTCTACGGCATCGCGTTCGAGGCGGTGGTCGATGGCGCGGTGTCCGACACGCACAAGGACCGTTTCGGCATTCGCGAGGTGAGCTACGACCTGTCGCTGTTCGACCGGGCGGGCAAGTTGCGCCGGGTCAATGTGCAGACCACCGATGGCGGGCTGAAGCGCACCAAGCTGATCGACGTGACGCATGCGGCCATCAAGCAGAGCCCGACCGGCTGGGCCGAATCGCTGACCGCCGCGGGCGAGAGCTCGCCTGCCGTCACCGCGATCGGCGACGACCTGCCCGAGCCGCACCTGACGATCCGCGTCAACGGCGTGCGCATCGCCGCGCGCGGCGGCAACTGGGGCATGGACGACGCGATGAAGCGCGTCAGCTACGACTGGCTGAAACCCTTCTTCCGCCTTCAGAAGGAGGCGAACATGAACGTCATCCGCAACTGGATGGGCAACAACAGCGAGGAGGAGTTCTACGATCTTGCCGACGAGAACGGCATGATGGTGCTCAACGACTTCTGGCAGTCGACGCAGAACTTCCAGGTGGAGCCGCAGGATCCCGAGCTGTTCCTGAAGAACGCGCGCGACACGATCGCGCGCTATCGCAACCACCCCTCGATCATCCTGTGGTTCGGGCGGAACGAGGGCGTGCCGTACCCTGCGCTGAACGAGGGGCTGGACGATGCCGTCTTCGACCTTGACGGGACGCGCTGGTTCACGGGCAGCTCGAACGTCGTGAACCTGCAGGGGTCGGGGCCGTACAACTACCGCCCGCCCGCCGGCTATTTCACCGACCTCGCCACCGGCTTCTCGGTCGAGACGGGGACGCCGTCGCTGTCGACGCTGGAGTCGGTACGGAGTTATGTGCCTGAGGCGGATCGCTGGCCGCTGTCCGACGTGCTTGCCTATCACGACTGGCATTTCGCCGGGAATGGCGACACCAAGACGTTCATGCAGACGCTCGGCACGATGTTCGGCCCGGCGACCAGCTTCGAGGATTTCGAGCGCAAGGCGCAGATGATGAACCTCGAGACGCACAAGGCGATGTACGAGGGGTTCCTGGGTCATCTGTGGACCAAGAACAGCGGGCGGCTCCTGTGGATGACGCATCCTGCCTGGCCATCGAATGCGTGGCAGATCTATTCATGGGATTACGACACGCACGCCGCCTATTACGGGGCGAAGAAGGCGACGCAGCCGCTGCATGTCCAGCTCAATCTGCCGGGCAACGAGCTGGTCGTGCTCAACACGACGCAAAACGATGCGCGGGGGCTGTCGGTGCGGACGCGCGTCGTCGGGCTCGACAATCGCCAGCTGTTCGCGCGGGAGGACAAGCTCGACGCGCTCGCCAACCGCGCGACGCCGCTCAAGCCGGTGCCGCTGGGCCAGTTGTTCGCGGCCAATCCAATGGTGCTGGTGAAGCTCGAGTTGGTGGACGCCGGCGGCAAGGTCGTCGCCGACAATTTCTACTGGCGCGGCGCGAGCGAGGCTTCGTACCAGGCTCTCAACACGATGGGCGCGGCGACGGTCGAGGCGGTGGGGGCGGCGCCGACCACCGAGTGTGAGGACCGCGCGATCGCGGTCACGCTGACCAATCGCGGCGCGGTGCCTGCGCTCAACGCCAAGCTGACGCTGACCGACGACAAGGGCGCGCGCATCCTGCCAGCCTATTACAGCGACAATTACGTCGCGCTGCTGCCGGGCGAGAGCCGGACGATCACCGTCCGCTATCCCGCGAGCGTGGCGGCCGCCCCGCGCCTGTCGCTGCGCGGCTGGAACGTGGTCGAGGCGGGGGTAGCGATCCGGTGAGGCGGTTTCTCGCGCTCCTGCTCGTGCCATTGACGGTCGCGGCGGCCGATCCACCCGTCGTCGCGGTGACGGGCGGGCAGGTCGCGGGAAGCGTGGAGGCCGACCGCCTCGTCTTTCGCGGTATCCGCTATGCCGCGCCGCCGCTCGGCGACCGGCGGTGGCGTGCGCCTGCGCCGGTCGAGCCGTGGCGCGGGGTGGCGGATGCAACCCGGCCCGCGCCCGCCTGCCTTCAGAACGATTATGGCTGGAACCGGCCGAACCATGTGTTCGCGAGCGAGGATTGCCTGACGCTGGAAGTCGCCACGCCGGCGCTCACCGGCAAGCGGCCGGTGTTCGTGTGGATCCACGGCGGCAGCAACCGCGCCGGATCGGGCGCGGGGATGGGCGGCACGCCGATGGTGGCCAAGGACATCGTCGTCGTGTCGATGCAGTACCGGCTCGGCATCTTCGGCTTCCTCGCGCATCGCGGCGCGGTCGAGGGCGGCCATGCGGGCAATTACGGGCTGATGGACCAGATCGCGGCGCTCAAATGGGTGCAGGCGAACATCGCCCGCTTCGGCGGCGATCCCGCGCGCGTGACGATCGCGGGTGAGAGTGCGGGCGGGCAGGACGTCGGGCTGCTCGTCGCAAGCCCGGCGGCGCGGGGGCTGTTCGCAAAGGCGGTGATGCAGTCGGGGACGCCCAATTTCGGGCTGCCGCCGCGGCCGCTCGGCGAAGCGTTGCGGCTCGGGGATCAGGTCGATGCCGCGCTCGGCACCGACGGGTCGATCGGCGCGCTGCGGGCGGCATCCGCCAATGCGCTGCTGGCGGCGGACCTGAAGCTGCACGACGCGGCGCTCACCGCCGACGACTACATGTGGCTGAGGACGACGATCGACGGCGCGGTGATCCCCGCCGATCCGGTGCGGCTGATGGCCGAGGCGCCGCCGCGTCCCGCGATCGTCGGCTCCAATCGCTTCGAGCTCGACCTGCCCGGCGGGCGGCCGGCGCGCGATGCGTTCGTGGCGCTGAGCTTCGGCGCGAACGAAGAAGCGGCGCGTGCCTTTTTCGGTCTCGGCAGGCCCGATCCCGCCGCCGATCCGCGGACGGGAACGATCGACCAGCAGATCGCGACCGACGCCACGTTCCGTTGCCCCGCGGGTCGGATGGCGATGGCAATGGCGGCCAAGGGCGCGCCGGTCTGGCGCTACGACTTCGACGTGTCGGCGGATGGCGGACGGACGGCGCATGCGGTCGATGTCGGCTATTTCTGGGGCGCCGCCAAAGCGGGCGGATTGTCGCTGCTCGACTATTGGGCGAACTTTGCGAAAAGCGGCGATCCCAATGGCGGCGGTCTGCCGGCATGGCCGCGCTTTGAGGTGGGTGCGCAGCGGCATATCGTGTTCGGAAACGGGGGCGTCACCACCGGCGCGCGCCTTCGCGAGCCCATCTGCCGGTTGACGGAGGCCCTGTGATGAACCGACGCCAGCTTTTCGCCGCGGGGGCGCTGCTGCCGCTGATCCCCGCCGTTGCACGCGCGGACGATGCCGCCGACCGCCGCCTGCGCGAGGATTGGGCATGGCTCGGCCGCTACGCCAAGGAGAATGCGGCGCTCAAGGCGCGGGGCGCAAAGACGGGCATCGTCTTCATGGGCGATTCGATCACGCAGGGGTGGCGCGAGAAGCGGCCGGACTTTTTCCGAGAGGGGCGCGTCGGGCGTGGGATCAGCGGACAGACGACGCCGCAGATGCTGGTGCGGATGATGGCCGACGTGATCGCGCTGAAGCCCCGCGCGGTGCACATCATGGCGGGGACCAACGACATCGCCGGCAATACCGGGCCGATGACGCGCCAGCAAAGCTTCGACAATCTCGCCGCGATGGCGACGCTGGCGCGCGCCAACGGCATCGCGGTGATCCTGGCGAACGTGCCGCCCGCCTCCTCCTTTCCGTGGCGGCCGGGGCTGGAGACGATCGGCCCGATCGCCGAGATCAATCGCTGGATCGCGGATTATGCGCGAGAGACGCGGGCGACCCATGTCGATTACGGCCCGGCGCTGAGCGACGGGCGCGGCGGCATTCCGAAGGCGCTTGCCTATGACGGGGTCCATCCGACGCCAGAGGGCTATGCCGCGATGGAGCGGGTGCTGTTGCCGATCCTGGCCAAGCGCGGGCTTTGAGTCCGACTTAATCCAAAAATAATGCTTTTTGTCATCGCTTCCGCGCGCGTCTTGTGCGGGTTGGCGCTTGACAGGCCGACGTTTCACGTCAGATAAACAAATCGATTTTATTAAAGGCGCGTTAGTCGCCGAAATCCGGGAGAAGGTGATGAAGGGGATGACCGTTCGCCAGACGTTGCTGCTCGCAACGTCGGGATTTGCCATGCTGGCGACGCCGGCATTCGCACAGGAAACGCCGCCCGCCGGCGATCCGGCCGCCGCCGCCGATCAGGTCGGCACCGAGGACGAGATCATCGTCACCGGCATCCGCGCCGCACAGGCGCGCGCGATCGACGTGAAACGCAATGCATCGAGCGTGGTCGAGGCGATCAGCGCGCAGGACATCGGCAAGCTGCCCGACGTCACCATCTCCGATTCGCTCCAGCGTATCTCCGGCGTCCAGATCCGCCGCGAGGCGGGCGAGGGCGGCGCGATCAACATCCGCGGCCTGCCACAGGTCAACACGCTGATGAACGGCGAGCAGTTCCTGGGCGCCAATTCGGTGACCACGGTCCAGCCGAACTTCAACGACATCCCCTCTCAGCTCTTCTCGGGCGCGACGGTGTTCAAGTCGCCGACCGCCTCGCTCCAGCAGGCGGGCCTGTCGGGCACCGTCGACCTGCTGACGCGCCGTCCGTTCGACCTGAAGCAGGGCCTGACGATCGCGGGCGCGGCAGAGGCGCAGTATGGCGACAAGGTCAAGAAGTGGAACCCGTCGTTCAACGGGTTGATCGCGTACAATAGCGGCCGGGTCGGCCTGCTCGTGTCGGCGGCGTACAGCGACCTCACGCTCTCCAACAGCTATCGCGGCATCCAGGATTACGGCGTGGCGCTGCGCAACGAGGGCGGCAGCGCGACCAACCAGGGCGACTTCGCGACGGGCAATTACCGCCGCGATGCCGCGGGGAACATCCTCTACGACACCTCGCCCAACACCGACAACAATCCGGCGACGTCGTGCATCGTCCCGTCCGCGGCGACCAGTGTGGTGCCCGCGATCGGCGGCACGCGCTGTGCGCCGCTGACCGCCAGCCGCGGCACCCCGGTGCGCAACGCCGCGGGCGCGATCGTCGGCTACGACGTCAATGGCGACGGCGATGCCAACGACACTTTCATCACCCCGCAATCGCACACCGCCTGGAACCGCATCACCAGCCGCGAGCGCTTCGGCGCCAATGCCTCGCTTCAGATCGAGCTCAGCGACGCGGTGAAGCTGACCGCCGACGGCTTCTACACGCGCCAGACGCAGTATGACCGGACCGCGGGTTTCCAGTTCCAGATGGTCGACTGGCAGTCGGCGCCGTATCTGCCCACCAATTCGCGCGATACCGGCGCGGTGGTCGGCGGCTACAACCTCAATACCGTCCAGACCTACAGCTACGACCTGGCGAACTTCGACAGCTATGCAGAGACGTTCCGCATCAAGTCGGAATCGCAGAACTACAACCTGCAGCTCGACTGGGACAACGACACCAACTTCAAGGCGACGCTGCGCGGCGTCTATGGCAAGGCGAGCCGCAAGAGCGATCAGAGCTATGCCCAGTTCAGCCTGACCGACGGCTATCAATGGGCCTATGAGGGCGTCGGAAATTATCCGGCCTCGGTCGGCGGCGACCGGCGGTTCAACCCGACCGGCTACCGCGTCTACAGCCAGAAGGCGACGGTCGACTATTCGTCGGGCGCGCCGGTGTTCGGCTTCTCCGACGCGTTCCTCAATCAGGTGCAGGACGTCAGCCGCTATGGCCTGAAGACGATCTCTTCGGAAAACAACGTCTATCAGGACGGCGATCTGTGGGCGGTGCGCGGCGATGCCGAGTGGAAGGCGAACGACGCGGTGACGCTCAAGTTCGGCGCCCGTTACGGCGAGCGGTCGGTCGAGCAGTTCACCTTCGAGCGCGTCTCGCCCTTCTATGCCGGCAATCGCGACAACGCGGCCAATCCGGCGGCGGGGTGCCTGGTCAAGTGGAAGGCGTTCGACGTCAACCTGAACGACGGCGCGTGCCAGGTGCGCGACGCGGCGGGCGTCCCCTACACCGCGGGCCTGACGCGGCAGGGCAACGATCCGGTTTTTGCGGGCCTCTTGAAGCAGTACAGCCTGCCCGCCTCGGGCGCGCCGAGCATCTATGTCCTCGATCCCAAGGCGATGGACGACAGCGAGGCGTTCCAGAACAAATTCTACCCGGGCAGCATCAACAATGTGAACCCGGCGGACTCGTTCGGCATCAACCTTCAGCAGATCTCGGGCTATATTCAGGTCGACGGCGAGGGCGAGCTGTTCGGGATGCCCGTGCGCGCCAATGGCGGCGTGCGGATCGTCAACACCCGGTTCCAAGTGCGCCAGAACGTGGTCGGCGCGCCGCAGCCTTACGGCGTCTCGGGCGTCGACGGCGGCGACGTGACGGTGGAGCGCAACTTCACCGATTTCCTCCCTGCCTTCAACGTCGCGTTCGACATCACCGACAAGCTTCGCCTGCGCGGTGCCTATTCGAAGACGATGACGCTGCTCGACTTCCTCCAGTGGGGCGGCGGGCTCAACATCAACTACGCGATCCAGACCAATCCGGGCGGCGGCGCGCCGATCTTTGCCGCGACGGGCGCCAATTCGCGCGGCAACCCGCAGCTCGATCCGTGGCGGTCTGACAATGTCGAGGCGAGCCTCGAATACTATACCGGCCGGTCCAGCCTGATCGCGGTCGGCGCCTATTATCTGTCGGTCGAAAGCTTCATCGAGAATGCGACGATCAACCGGAATGACATCCCCGACAATGACGGCGTGATCCGCCGCAGCGTGCCGGTGAACACGATCGTTCAGGGTGCGGGCGGGACGCTGAAGGGTCTCGAGGTCTCTGCGCGCCAGTCGCTGGCCGATTACGGCGTCGACGGGTTCTTCGGAGGCTTCGGCGTGGACGCGAACTACACGCTGTCGCTGGGCGATACCGGCCGCACCGACCTCGCTGGCAACAAGCAGCCGTTCCAGGATAACTCCAAGCATCAGGCGAACGTCGCGCTCTGGTACGAGAAGTACGGCCTGTCGGCGCGCGTGGCGTACAACTACCGTTCGGAGCGGCTGGTGTCGTCGGATTACGCTGGCATCACCGGCCTTGCCCAGTATCAGAAGCCGACAAACTATCTCGACGCGTCGATCGCGTACGACATCACGCCGCAGCTCACCATTTATGGCCAGGCGTCCAACCTGACCGCGGAGACCGAGCGCTATTACCTGACGTTCGAGGACCAGGTGCTCTGGGAGAACCTGTACGAGCGGCGGTTCATCGCGGGCGTGCGCGCGCGGTTCTAAGGCTCTTCCCACTGGGTCCGTCGTCGCTCTAGACCAGCGGCGGCGGACCGTCTTTTTCGGGGAGGATCGGGGGTAATGCAACGAAGCGCGGACCCCGTCCGAAGCATCGTCATCGTCGGCGGCGGCACCGCCGGCTGGATGTCGGCCGCCTATCTTGCGCGCCGTCTCTCGCATCTGCCGATCGCGATCACCGTCGTCGACAGCGCCGAGATCGGCACCGTGGGCGTCGGCGAGGCGACGGTGCCGGCGATCCGCGACTTCCTGGCCGCGGTCGAACTCGGCGAACCCGACGTGCTCGCCGCCACCGAGGGTACGATCAAGTACGGCATCCGGTTCGCGGGCTGGGGCGGGGAGGGACATGGCTTCTTCCACCCCTTCGGCCTGTACGGCGTGCCCGCGAACGGCGTCGCGTTCCATCATTACTGGCTGAAGCTCAGGGCGGCGGGGCACGACCTGCCGCTCGGCGACTATTGCCTCGCGACGCAGCTGGCCGAGCGGGGGCTGTTCCTGCCGCCCTCGACCCAGCCGGGCAGCGACCTTGGCGTCTTCAACTTCGCCCTGCATTTCGACGCGACGAAGTTCGCGCATCTGCTGCGGCGGCTGTCGCTGGCGAACGGCGTGGCGCATGTCGACGGGCGGATCGTCGACGTGACGCGCGGCGAGACGGGCGTGCAGTCGGTGCGGCTCGCCGACGGGCGCACGATCGAGGGCGACCTCTGGATCGACTGTTCGGGGTTCCGCAGCCTGCTGCTCGGCGAGGCGATGGGCGTGCCCTATGTCGACTGGCGGCACTGGCTGCCCTGCGACCGGGCGATCGCGATCCCGTGCCGCAGTGCCGGGGTGCACCGGCCCTTCACGACCGCGACCGCGCACGATGCGGGCTGGCGCTGGCACATTCCGCTCCAGCACCGGGTCGGCAACGGCATCGTCTATTCGAGCGCACACCTGTCCGACGAGGCGGCCGAGGCGAGGCTGCGCGCCGCGCTGGAGGGCGAGCCGATCGCCGAGCCCAACCGCCTGCGCTTCGTCACCGGCCACCGGGCCGAGTTCTGGGCGGGCAATGTCGTGGGGGTGGGATTGTCGGGCGGGTTCCTCGAGCCGCTCGAATCGACCAGCATCGTCCTCATCCAATCGGCGCTCGAGCGGTTCGTGGCGCTGTTCCCCGATCGCGGTTGCGACCCGCGGCTGGCGGCGACGTACAACCGGCAGTCGGTGCTAGAGTTCGAGCGGATCCGCGACTTCATCCTCCTGCATTACTGGGCGAACCGGAGGACGGGCGAACCCTTCTGGGACGCGATGCGCAGCCTCAATCTGCCCGAATCGCTCGCCGAAAGGGTAGAGGCGTGGCGCGCGGGCGGCGTGTTCGTCCGGCGCGAATGGGACACGTTCCAGGACCCGAGCTGGCTGAGCATGTATGCCGGCTTCGGCCTGTTGCCCGACCGCACGAACCCGATCGCCGACCAACTGGGGGAAGAGGAATTGCTGACGGCATTTTCGCGGATGCGCGAGGCGATCGACCGGGCGGCGCGGACCGCGGAGCCGCACGCCGACTTCCTCGCCCGCCAGGGTAGGCGCGCGGCATGAGCGTGCAGGGGCGTGCGATCGGCGCGATGGCGCTGGGCGGGCTGTTGTTCGGGTTCGACACCGCCGTCGTCGCGGGCGTGACCGAGGCGCTGCGCGGCGGCTTCGCGCCCGATGCGGTGTCGATGGGGATCGCGGTGTCGTCCGCGCTCTGGGGGACGCTGGCGGGCGCATTGCTGAGCGGTGCGCCGGGCGACCGTTATGGCAGCCGGACGGTGCTGCGCGGGGTGGGGCTGTTCTATCTCGTCTCAGCGGTCGGCTGCGCGCTGGCGACGGGGCTGTGGGCGTTCGCGGCGTTCCGCTTCATCGGCGGGTTCGCGATCGGCGCCTCCTCAGTCCTCGCGCCCGTCTACATTGCCGAGATCAGCCCGCCCGAACGGCGCGGCCGGCTGGTGGGGACGTTCCAGCTCAACATCGTCGTCGGCATCCTTGCCGCCTATCTCGTCAACGGGATCATCGGTGCGGTGTTTCCGGGCGATCTGGCGTGGCGCGTGAAGCTGGCGGCGGCAGCGTTGCCCGCCGCGTTGTTCCTGATCCTGCTGGCCGGCGTGCCGCAGAGCCCGCGCTGGCTGAACGCCCGCGGGCGGCGGGTAGAGGCGGCAGAGGCGGCGGAACGGTTGGGCGTGGACCTGACCACTCCGGAGGCGAAGGAGGGTACGGGCCGGCTCGACTGGCGGCGGCATCGCGGGCCGATCCTGCTGGCGGTGGCGGTGGGGCTGTTCAACCAGCTCTCCGGCATCAACGCGATCCTTTACTACCTCAACGACATCTTCGCCGCAGGCGGGTTCGAGGGGCTGTCGGCGGATACGCAGGCGGTGGCGGTGGGTGCCGCCAACCTGATCGCGACGCTGGCGGGCATCGCGATCATCGACAAGCTGGGGCGCCGACCGCTGCTGATCGGCGGCGGGTTCGGGTGCGCGGCGGCGCTCCTGGGCGTCGCGCTCACCTATGCCGGTGTGCTGGGGGCGGGGTGGCTGTTGCCGCTGCTCGTCTTCTTCATCGTCGCCTTCGCCATGTCGCAGGGGGCGGTAATCTGGGTCTATCTGAGCGAGATCTTCCCCACCGACGTGCGCGCGCGGGGCCAGGCAATCGGCAGCGCGACGCACTGGATCGCCAATGCGGTCATCGCGTTCGTCTTCCCGATGCTGACCGTCGCGGGGCCGGCGCTCCCCTTCTACGGTTTTGCAGCGGCGATGCTGCTCCAGTCGTTCGTCGTCTGGCGCTTCTTCCCCGAAACCAAGCAGCGGACGCTGGAAGCGATCAGCGGCTGACGGGTTCGATCCAGCGGCCGTGCGGGTGGCTGGCAGCGAGGCGATGCGTCTCGCCGCCGGGCCAGAGCGTCGCATGGACCTGATGCCGGGCGAGGTCGCGGTCGGGCTCCAGCCGCACCCAGGCGAGCGGACGGTCGGGCGAGGCGCGCTGGCCGGCGGCATCGAGCGCGGCGGCGATCCGCCGCTGGCGCTCGGGACCGAGATATTGCCAGACGACCGAGTGCATCAGGACGCGGGTGTGGCCGGCGGGCTGCGGTTCTGCCAGCCGCGCCTCGACCCAGTTGGCGGCATCGCCCTGTTCGAGCAGCGGCGGGTCGGCGGCGAACATCGCGATCGCGGCATCGAGGCGTTCGTAGCGGTCGGGATGATCGGTCCAGACATAGGCGCGCAGTCGATCGGCGTCGGCCGGGTCGGTGAGGTCGAGCGGGGCGATGTCGACGCCGCGGGTCGAGGCGACCGTAACCGCCACGGGTTCGGGCGGCGCGCCGCGCCACTCGGGTCGCAGTGTGACGGGCGACGGCGGGCCGACGGCCGTGCCGCCGAGGTCGTAGGCGTAGCGGCCAACGAGGAGGTTGAGGCCGGCGCTCGACCCGACCTCGAACACGTCGAGCGGCTGGCCGAAGGTTTGCGCGGCGAGCATTAGGCCGAGCATCAGTGCGGCAGAGCGGCCGGGCTCGTTGGTCTGGGGCGGGCCATCGAGCCATGGGAGCAACGCGGCGTCGTGCTTATCCAGCGCGGCCTTGAGCGTCGGAACGGGATCGCCGCGTCCCTCGAACAGCGCCGCGAGGTCGGGGGCATCACCGCGAAGCGCCAGCGCGCGCAGGCCACCGACGAGGCGGAGCGGCAGCGCGTCCTCGATCGGGTTGCCGGGCCATGCCAGCACGCGGCGGCCGGTTTCGGTATTGTCGTCGAGCGCCTCGGCCAGCCCTGCCGCCACGCGGCCAGTGAGCGGCGCGTCCATCGTGTCGCAGAACCCGGCCTGTGCACGGAAGGCGCTGCGGACGCTGCGCTCGCTCACGCGAGGGTTTCGGCGAGCAGGCGGGTCATCGCCGCCCAGCTCAAGGCGTCGGCATCGGCGTCGTAGCCGAAGCCGGGGCGGGTCGAGCCCGTCATCGAGGTGTCGGTGAAGCCGTGGCCGGCATGGCCATAGGCGTGAAGCTGCCACCGCGCGCCACCCTCGGTCAGTTCGGCGGCGAGTGCGGTCACGGCCTCGGGCGGGGCGAGCGGGTCGGCCCAGCCGTGACAGACAAGGATGCGCGGGCGGATCGGCGTGGCGGTCGGATAGTCGGGGCGGTCGAACAGGCCGTGGAACGCGACGACGGCGCGGACATCCGCGTCCGATCGCGCGAGGTCGAGGACGCACTTGCCGCCGAAGCAATAGCCGATCGCGGCGGCGCGGTCGGCATCGACCTCGGGCTGCGCCTTCAGCGCCGCGAGGCTGGCGTGAAGGCGGTCGCGCAGCAGCGTGCGGTCGGCGTTGATCGCGTTCATATGGACCGCGGGATCGGGCGACTCGCGCGTCGTGCGTTTGCCCTGGCCGAACACGTCGGCGGCGAACCCTACATAGCCGAGCGCCGCGAGCCGCTCGGCGACGAGGTTGTCGGCTTCTTTCTGGCCGAGGACGTTGGGAATGATGAGGACGCCGGGGCGCGGGGCGGTGGCCTCGGCGTCGAAGGCGAGCACGCCCTCAAACGGGCCGCCGGGGCCGTCGTACACGTGGGTGCGTCGCTCGATCATCATCGCCGTCCTCCGGTTTGCCAGCCGCGCGCCAATCGGTATGGACGGGGCCGATCATTCACGGGGAGCAGCTATGCCGACACTCGTCCTCATCCGCCACGGCCAGTCGGCCTGGAACCTCGAAAATCGCTTCACCGGCTGGTGGGACGTCGACCTGACCGAACAGGGGACCAAGGAAGCTTGGGCGGCGGGCGAGGCACTGGCGGCGAAGGGTCTCGATTTCGACCAGTGCTTCACCAGCTTCCAGACGCGGGCGATCAAGACGCTTAACCTCGCGCTGGAGGCGATGGGGCGGCTGTGGCTGCCGGTGGAAAAGGACTGGCGGCTGAACGAGCGGCATTATGGCGGCCTGACCGGCCTCGACAAGGCGGAGACGGCGGCGCTGCACGGCGACGAGCAGGTCAAGATCTGGCGCCGCAGCTTCGACATTCCGCCGCCGCTGCCCGAGGCGGGATCGACGTTCGACCTGTCGAGCGACCGCCGCTATGCCGGCATCCCGATCCCCGCGACCGAAAGCCTGAAGGACACGATCGCGCGCGTTCTTCCCTATTGGGAAGCGCGGATCGCCCCCGAATTGCGCGCCGGCAAGCGCGTGCTTGTCTCGGCGCACGGCAATTCGCTGCGTGCGCTGGTCAAGCACCTGTCGGGCATTTCGGACGAGGATATCGCCAGCCTCGAAATCCCCACCGGCCAGCCGATCGTCTATCAGCTCAACGACGACCTGAACGCCGTCGATCGCTACTATCTGTCGGAGCGCTGAGGCGAGCGGGGGTTCTCGCCCCAGGCGATCAGCCGGCGGCTGATCGTCGGGTCGAGGACCGCCATCACCGTATAGGCGGCGGCCTGCTTCAGCCGCGTCCAGGGGGTCATCGCGGCACGGTGATCCTCCCGGGTGATCCGCTTCGAGGCGGCGATCTCGCCATCGACATAGGCGCGGACATGGGCGGTGAAGGCCGGGTCCTCGATCCGGAGCATCAGCTCCAGATTGAGGAACAGGCTGCGGATATCGAAATTGGCCGAGCCGATATGCACCGCCCCGCTGATCGCGACGAGCTTGGTATGAAGCTTGGTCGGCTGATACTCCCAGATGCGCACGCCCCGACGCAGCAGCCCGGCATAGGTGAAGTGCGACGCCCAGATCGCCATGTAATTGTCGGTGACCGCGGGAAGCACGACGTTGACGATCCCGCGCCGCGCCGCGCGCTTCAGCCGGCGCAGCATCGACGGGCCGGGCGCGAAATAGGCGGCGATCAGGTCGATCCGGTCGCCAGACTTCGCCGCCGCGTGCATCTCGCGCCGGAGTGCGCGGGCGAAGGGTGACAGGCGGCGGGTCGGGCCGCCGAGCAGCCAGCGGACCTCGCCCTCATGCTCGCTGTGGCGGCGCAGCACGCGGGCGAGCGCGCGGACGGGGGCCTTTTCCTGTCGGCTCCAGCGGGCGAGCGCATCGAAATAATGCGCGAGACGAGCGGCGGCGGGGCCGTCGAGGTGAAGGCCAAGGTCGCGCCACGCCTCCCCATCCTCGCCTGGCACGCCAAAATAATCGGCCTTGATGTTGAAGCCGCCGATGATGACGCGTGCGTCGTCGGCGAGTGCGAGCTTCTGGTGGTTGCGGAGCAGGTATTTGCGGCCGAAGCGCGGGATGAAGCGGCAGACCTCGACCCCCGCGGCCTCCAACGGCGCGAAGAAGTGCGCGCGGGCCGCGGGTTCGCTGCCAAGACCGTCGACGATTAGGGTGATGCGCACGCCGCGCGCGGCGGCGGCGATCAGCGCGGCGCCGACCGCACGCCCCGCCTCGTCATCCTCGTAGATGTAGTAGAGGACGCGCAGACTTTCGCGCGCGCCGGCGATCAGATCGAGCAGCGCCTGCATCCGGCGCGGGCCGGTGTCGAGCAGGCGAATGGCGTTGCCAACGACCTCGAATGTCGGCTGTTCGGTGGGCGCGGCCATGGCGCCTCAGATGGCCCTTGCCGGGGTGACAGGCAACGCGGATGCGCAAAATCTTGACTTTGGCGGGCGCCCGCTTTAGCTGGCACGCTTTCCCGAACCCATCGGTATCAAGCGAAGGAAGCGTTCATGGCGCGCGTCACCGTCGAGGATTGCGTCGACAAGATCCCCAACCGGTTCGACCTGGTGCTGCTCGCGGCCCAGCGCGCCCGCCAGATTTCGGGCGGTGCCGAACTGCTGCTCGATCGCGACCGCGACAAGAACCCGGTCGTCGCGCTGCGCGAGATCGCCGAGGAGAAGGTTCGCCCCGACGCGATGCACGAAGCGCTGGTTTCTAGCCTGCAGCGCGTGCAGATCGACGACGAGGAAGCGCCGGACGAGATCGGTTCGCTGTCGGCATCGGCAGAGGCGCTGCGCCTCACCGCCGCCGCCCCGCCGCGCAACCAGAATGCCGGCGGCGACTACGACGGCTGATCGCCGGATCGTCGCGTTTGAAAAAAAGGGCCGCGCCTCGTCGAGAGGTGCGGCCCTTTCGTTCAGGCGGCGCGGGGTTTGACGATGAGCGTCGCGGCCTTTTCGGCCTGCGCGACGTAGCGGTTCGCCATTTCGGCGTGCGCGGCTCGCGCGGCGACGTCGGTGCAACGTGCGGCGATCGCGCGCTCCTGCTCGGCGCGGGTCAGAAAATAGTTACGATCCTGCGGTTCCATCACGGTTCTCCTCGTCCAAGCGGGAGCGCGGTGGGTCTCTCAGCCGTCGGCCTGCTCGGATGAGTCGCGGTGCCGGCGATGCAGTTTGTCTATCATAGTAATCGCAGGGTCGACATGATCGAGGATAAGCCCTTGGTATGTCGTCTCGGTCGCGGCTCGGTTCGCCTTGTCCTGCGAGCCGTTCTCGCTGGCAAGCGTGCCGAAAAGCGCGTATTGGCGCGCCATGATCGAGGCGCGTAACCAGCCCCCAGCGGTCGATTATGGCCGTGTCTTCGCCCAGGCCATCGACCGGCTGCATGCCGAGGGGCGCTACCGCGTCTTCATCGACATCCTGCGCAACAAGGGCGCGTTCCCCAATGCGCGCTGCTTCGCCGGGCATAACGGGCCGAAGCCGATCACCGTCTGGTGCTCCAACGACTATCTGGCGATGGGCCAGCACCCGAAGGTGATCGCGGCGATGGAGGAAGCGCTCCACGATGTGGGCGCCGGCTCCGGCGGCACGCGCAACATCGGCGGCAACACGCACTACCATGTCGATCTGGAGGCCGAGTTGGCCGACCTGCACGGCAAGGAAGCAGCGCTCCTGTTTACCAGCGGATATGTCTCGAACGAGGCGACGCTGTCGACGCTGGCCAAGGTGCTGCCGGGCTGCGTCGTGTTTTCCGACGAGCTCAATCACGCGTCGATGATTGCGGGCATCCGCAATTCGGGCTGCGAGAAGCGGGTGTTCCGGCACAACGACCTCGCGCATCTCGAGTCGCTGCTGACGGCCGAGGATCCGTCGGTGCCCAAGCTGATCGCGTTCGAGAGCGTCTATTCGATGGATGGCGATGTGGCGCCAATCCACGCGATCTGTGATCTGGCCGACAAGTACAACGCGCTGACGTATCTGGACGAAGTGCACGCGGTCGGCATGTACGGCGCGCGGGGCGGCGGGATATCGGAGCGGGACGAAGCGGCGCATCGCCTGACGATCATCGAGGGGACGCTGGGCAAGGCGTTCGGGGTGATGGGTGGCTACATCGCCGCCGACCAGCCGATCGTCGACGTGATCCGCAGCTATGCGCCGGGATTCATCTTCACGACCAGCCTGTCGCCGGTACTCGTCGCCGGCGTGCTGGCGAGCGTGCGGCACCTCAAGGCCTCCAGCTTGGAACGCGATGGGCAACAGGCGGCGGCGGCGCGGTTGAAGGCGATGTTCGAGGAAGCCGGGCTGCCGGTGATGGCGACGACGACGCATATCGTCCCACTGATGGTCGGCGATCCCGTCCGTGCCAAGCGGATCAGCGACATCCTGCTCGCGGAATACGGCGTCTACGTCCAGCCGATCAATTATCCGACCGTGCCCCGCGGGACCGAGCGGCTGCGCTTCACTCCCGGCCCGGCGCACGACGAGGGCATGATGCGCGACCTGACCGCCGCATTGGTCGAAATCTGGGGCCGGCTGGAGATGCGCGCCGCCGCCTGATAGCCTCCATCCCTGAGGGGGATCGGGGGGATGGATCGGGAACCGGCGCGGGCGCTGCCGCCTTTGGGGCCGCGGGCAGCGCGGATCGTGGGCTTTGCCTGGCGAGCGGTCGCGGCGGCGGTGCTGCTGTTCGCGCTGACGGGCCTGTGGCGCGGCTGGGTGACGAGCTATCGCATCGAGCCGGCCTTTACCGCGCGGGGGCTCGTCGTCGATGTCGAGGACGCGGCGCGGATCATGATCGGACCACGCAACGCGTCCGTCGCGGGCGTGCCCGAGGACGGCGCGCGGCTGATCGCCATCGACGGCGCAGTGGTGACGAGTGGCGAGGATGCGGCAACGCGTCTGGCGGGCGATGGGCCGGTCGGGTTGACGCTGGAGACGGCGGGCACGCGCACGGTCGTGACGCTGCGCCGAAGTGCGGCGCTGGCCACCGCCGCAGGCGCGGGGCCGGGCGCACCGTTGCCGCAATTCCTGTCGCTCTACGCGCTCCAATTCGTCGCCATCCTCGGCCTGCTCGCGGGCGGGCTGATGCTGGCCGAGCGGCGGCCGGACGATCCCGTTTCGATGCTGCTCGCTTATGCCTTTGCGATGGGCGCGGCGGCGCTGCCCGTCACCGCGACGGCGCTGGCATGGCTTGGCTGGTATGATTTCAACGATCTGGCGACCGCGGCGTTCTTTGCGCTGTTCCTTGTCGCGCTGCCGGCCTTTCCAGACGGGCGGTTCGTGCCGCGGCGCGGGCGCTGGCTGGCGCTGTGGGCGCCGATACTGTTCATCCTGATCGTCGCGGACTTTCTGCCGCTGCCGGTGATCGCCGCGCTTTCGTTCGTGAGTGCGCTTGTCGCCGGGCTGATGCCCGTCATCCGCTTTCGCCGGACGCCGCCGGGGATCGAGCGGCAGCAGCTCAAATGGGCGGGGCTGGGCTTTACGCTTGCCTTTGCGGTGCTGCTGATTGGGGCGGTGCTGGTGATGGTGGAGCCGTGGACTGGGCCGTGGGTGTCGCTCGGCGGCATGGTGCTGTTCAACCTGGGCTTTCTGATCCTGCCCGCGGGCGTGCTGGTGTCGCTGATGCGATACCGGCTTTGGGACGCGGACCGGGTGACGGCGAAGTCGGGCATGGTCGGCATCGTGACGCTGACGATGGGCGCCCTGTGGGCCGCGGGACAGGAAGTGGCCAAGATCGCGGTGGCGCAGATCGACCCGAGCTTCGATCCCACGACCCTGGCCGCGCTGTCGACCGCAGCGGTGGCGATCCTGTTTCCGCCGGTCCAGTCGCGGATCGACCGCTGGACCGAGGGACGGCTGGAACCGCGGATCGGCCGGCTACGCGGCCTGCCTGAGATGCTGGGTACGCGCGCCGGCCGGGCGTCGAGCGGGCAGCTTGCCGAGGCGGCACTGGCCGAGGCGGTCGAAGGCGCCGCGGCGGCGGGCGGGACGCTGTCGATCGAGCGGGGCGGCGCGCCGGTGGAGCTTGCCGCGCGCGGGGCGCAGCCGGGCGACGATGCGTTCGAGGTACGCGGCGGCGATGTGGTGCTGCGTCTGGCGGGGCGGCCCGACCATACGCCGCTGCCCGGCGGGGTGCGCGCGCTGCTGGCGGAGCTGGACGCGCCGCTGGCCGAGGCGTTCGGCGCGGTGCTGGCGCGCGAGGATCAGGCGCGGGCGATCGCGGGGCTGGCGGCGCGTGTCGACGCGCTCGCCGGTCAGGTGGCGGCGCTGTCCGCGGGCGGGGCGAGCAGCGCGCGCACCTCCTCGATGAAGCGCAGCACCGAGATCGGCTTGGAGACATAGGCGCTGGCCCCCGCGGCACGGATGCGTGCCTCGTCGTCATGCCCGGCATAGGCAGTGACCGCCATGATCGGGACGTGTTTCAGCCGGGGATCGGCGCGAAACCGCTGGATCAGTTCGAGTCCGGTGACGTGCGGCAACTGGATGTCGGTGACGATGAGGTCGGGTGCGGTCTCCCGCGCCTTTGCCACCGCCTCTCGCCCGTCGCGGACCGGCGTCGGCACGAAACCGTGCGCGCGCAGGAGGTCGCAGAACAGCTTGAGGTTGAGCTCGTTGTCCTCGACAACCAGCACGGGTCGCGGCAAGGCGGCGTCTTCTTCCATCGAGGTTCGTCCTATCCGATGCCGATCCGCGAAACAAACGCCGAACCCGATCCGAAAGCGGTCGCGCTGGGGGCGCTGGGCTGGGCGGTGAGCGACGGCACGCGCGCCGACCGGCTACTCGCGACGACCGGGCTCGACCCCGCCGACCTGCGCGCGCGGGCGGGCGAGCCGGCGGTGCTGGCGGCGGCGTTGAGCTTCATCGAGGCGCATGAGCCCGACCTGATCGCGTGTGCCGATGCGCTGGGCCTCGAGCCGGTCGTGCTCGTGCGTGCGCGGATGCGACTGGAGGGCGAATGAAGCCGCTGCTCATCACCGACTGCGACGAGGTGCTGCTGCACATGGTGCGGCATTTCCGCGGCTGGCTGGACGAGGCGCATGCGATCGACTTCACCTTCACACAGGATTTCGCCAATGCGATGACGCGCGCGGACGGGTCGAAGCCGACGCAGCGGGAAATGTGGGCACTGCTCGGCGGCTTCTTCCCCGACCAGATGCATCGCCAGACGATCGTGCCGCATGCTCGCGAGGCGCTGGCGCGGATTGCGGAGCGGGCGGAGATCGTCGTGCTCACCAATCTGGAGGATCATTGCCAGACGCACCGCGTCGACCAGCTCGCCGCGCACGGCATCGCCCACCGGGTCGAGTGCAACCAGGGCGGCAAGGGTGCGGCGGTCGCGCGGCTCGTCGCCGATCACGGGAACCCGGTGACGGTGTTCGTCGACGACCTGGGCGTCCACCACGCCTCCGTCGCCGAGGCTGCGCCGGGCGTGCACCGGCTGCACATGGTGGCCGAGCCCGATCTTGCGCCACTGGTCGACAAGGCGCCCGCGGCACATGCGCGTATCGACGACTGGCGGGAGGCAGCGGACTGGATCGAGGCGCGGTTCGCTTCGGGCTTGCCCGCCGATGCGGTGGCGGGCAGAGCGACGGCATGAGCACGCGCATCGAAACCCGCCTGGCCGAACTCGGCCTCTCGCTTCCCGAAGCCGCCGCGCCGGTCGCCGCCTACGTCCCGGTGGTCGAGCATGGCGGGCTTCTCTACATCTCGGGCCAGCTGCCGTTCGACGACGGGGCGCTGATGATGGGCCGCGTCGGCGAGGACCGCGAGCTGTCCTTCGCGCAAGAAGCGGCCAAGCGGTGCGCGCTGATGGTGCTGGCACAGGCCAAGCGCGCGCTCGGCGGCGATCTGTCGCGGATCGAGCGGATCGTGAAGCTGGGCGTGTTCGTCAATTCGGCCACCGACTTCACCGACCAGGCCAAGGTCGCCAACGGCGCGTCGGAGCTGATGATCGAACTGATGGGCGATATCGGTCGGCATGCGCGCAGCGCCGTCGGCGTCGCGGTGCTGCCGCTGGGTGCGGTTGTCGAAATCGACGCGATCATCGCCGTTCGCTGACCGGTAACGCGCGCAACCTTTGTTGCGCGTTTCCCACAGCCATTCTTCTTTTGTGACAATTCGTTTTCGACTCGCCTTGTGCGCTGCGGCATGATGCGGCACACAAGGCGGGTCGGTGAACGACCGCGCGTGCTTTCAGCAACAAAGACAGACGCGGCATCCCGGCAGCAGGAGAGAACCATCGCCTCTTTATGAAAGGGCCTACGATGCGGTTCTCTAATCTCGGGCTCCCGGCCCTGTTTCTCGTCTGTGCCACCCCTGCCTTCGCGCAGGAGGAAACCGCCCCGCCGTCACCGATCACGGTGTCGGGCAGCGCTTCCATCACGTCCGACTATCGATTCCGCGGCGTTTCGCAGTCGGACAAGGAGATGGCGATCCAAGGCGGCATCACCATTTCCCACGAAAGCGGCTTCTATGTCGGCACCTGGGGCTCGAACCTGGCCGGTTGGGGTACGTTCGGCGGCGCCAATATGGAGCTCGATCTGATCGGCGGGTTCAAGACGCCGATCGGCGGCGGCGGCACGCTCGACGTCGGCGTCACCTGGTACATGTACCCCGGCGGCGCGGACAAGACCGACTTCGCCGAGCCCTATGTGAAGCTGTCGGGCACGACTGGGCCGGTCACGCTGACCGCGGGCGTCTTCTATGCGCCGCAGCAGGAGGCGCTGGGCAACTGGTGGTTCACCGGCGCCGACGCGGTGACGGGCGTCTACAACGATCCGGGTGACAAGGAGGACAACCTTTATCTGTCGGGCGATGCGGTCGCGGCGATCCCGAACACGCCGGTCTCGCTGCGCGCGCATATCGGCTATTCGGACGGCAATCCGGGGCTCGGCCCGAACGGCACCAGCGTCGCGCCGACGGGGAAATACTGGGATTGGACGCTCGGCGCCGATTTCACGTACAAGAACCTGACGCTCGGCCTGTCCTACGTCGATACCGACATCAGCCGTGCGGACGGGGCGTATCTGCTGCCCAACTTCTCGAAGGGCGGGACCGATCCGATCGCCGATGGCGCGGTCGTCGCGTCGTTGACCGCGGCGTTCTGACGCTGGCGTGACGGACGAAAAAGGGGCCGCGCTTCATGCCGAAGCGCGGCCCCTTTTTGCTGGGCGGAAGGCCTTAGTTCTTGGGCGGGGTGGTCGTGGCCGGCGCGGGCGTGCCGGCGACCGCGCGTGCGTCCTGACCGTCACCCTGCGGGGCGGCGACGACGTCGCGGACGGTGGTGCCCTTGTCGATCACGTTGGTCGAGGGATCGCCCGCGCCCGAGCGGATGCCGGCATCGGCGGTGTTGCCGCCGGCCGCGCGGATCGCCGCGCTCTCGCCCGCGCTGCGCGGGGCGGGGCCGCCGAACAGCGCGTCGGCCGCCTGGACCGAGGGGCTGACGTCCTGCGGCCGCGGGGCGCCCGGCTGCGGGGGCACGAGCGCGAAGTCGGGCGGGATCACCAGCGGCGCTTGGCGGGCGGTGGCGAACTCGTCGGGGCGGTTGCGGTCGAGGCCGCTCTTGCCGCAGCCGGCGAGCGAAAGGGCCACGAGGCCGAGCGCGAACATCTTACGCATTGGGTTTCTCCACGGGAGCGGCCGTCGCCGGTTTGCCTTCGCGCACAAACAATGCGCGGATCAGAAGGATGACGACGCCGATGGTAATCGCGGCGTCGGCCACGTTGAAGACGAGAAACGGGCGCCACTCGCCGAAATGAAGGTCGGCGAAGTCCACCACGTAGCCGAAGCGAATCCGGTCGAGGATGTTGCCGAGCGCGCCGCCGAGAACAAGCGCGAGCGCCGCCTTGTCGCGGGGGTTCTCCTCGCGCCGCATCCAGATCGCCACGCCGACCGCGATCGCGCCGGTCAGTAGGACCAGCGCCCAGCGCATCCAGCTCGAATCGGCGGGCAGCAGGCCCAGCGACACGCCGACATTGGGAACGAAGCGCAGGTCGAAGATGCCGATCAGCGGCTTGACCGCGCCGATCCGGTCGACGCCGAGCGGCCCCGTCACCAGCCACTTGGTCAGCTGGTCGACGAGAAACACCAGCCCCGCGATGCGGAAGCCCCAGTTACGTGCGGACGTCATCACTTCACCACCTCTTCGCAGCGGTGGCACAGCGCGCCGTCCGCTTCAACCTCGGGCAGCAGGCGCCAGCAACGGCCGCACTTGTGATGCTCGCTGCGCGCGATGGCGATGCCCTCGCCGCCGGCATGGACGGTCGAGGTGATGAAGAGCTCGGCCAGGTCCTCGGGCGGGAGCGGCAGCGACGGGAGCGTCACTTCGGCCTCGAGGCTCGATCGCACGGTCTTTTCGCGGCGATAGGGCTCGATCGCCTCGGTCACCGCCTGGCGCAGGCGGCGCAGCTCCGCCCATTGCGCGTCGTCGACCGCGGGGGCCGCCGGAAGCTCGGGCCATTCGAGGAAGTGGATCGAGCCGTCCTCCGACGGGAAGCGCGCCTGCCACACTTCCTCCGCCGTGAAGGCGAGGACGGGGGCGGCGTAACGGACGAGGGCGTGGAACAGCGTGTCGAGGACGGTGCGGTACGCGCGCCGCTTCGGGCTGTCGGCCGCGTCGCAGTAGAGCGAGTCCTTGCGGATATCGAAGAAGAAGGCCGAGAGGTCGTCGTTGGCGAAGTCGGCCAGCGCGCGGGTGTAGCGGTTGAACTCGAACGCCTCCGCCGCGGCGCGCAGCTCGGTGTCGAGGCGGGTCAGCTCGGACAGGATATAGCGTTCGAGCGCGGGCATGTCGGCCACCTCGACCCGTTCGGCATCGGTGAAGCCGTCGAGCGCGCCGAGGAGATAGCGGAAGGTGTTGCGCAGCTTGCGATAGGTATCGCCGGTGCCCGCGAGCACTTCCTTGCCGATCCGCACATCCTCGAAATAGTCGGTCTGTGCGACCCAGAGGCGGAGGATGTCGGCCCCGCTCTCGCCGATGATCTTTAGCGGATCGACGACGTTGCCGAGGCTCTTCGACATTTTCCGGCCATTGCCGTCGAGCGCGAAGCCGTGGGTGAGGACGGCATCATAGGGCGCGCGGCCGCGGGTGCCGCAGCTTTCGAGCAGCGACGACTGGAACCAGCCGCGATGCTGGTCCGAGCCCTCGACATAGAGGTCGGCGCGGACGCCCTCGCCATAGCGCGCCTCGACGGTGAAGACGTGGGTCGAGCCGGAGTCGAACCACACGTCGAGGATGTCGTTGACGACCTCGTAGCCGGTGAGGTCGTAGTCTGGGCCAAGCAAGGCTTGGTGGTCGGCGGCGAACCAGGCGTCGGCGCCGCCCGCCTCGAACGCTTCCAGGATGCGGGCGTTGACGGCTTCGTCGCGCAGATAGTCGCCGGTCTTGCGGTCGACGTAGAGCGGGATCGGCACGCCCCAGGCGCGCTGGCGGCTGATGACCCAGTCGGGGCGCCCCTCGACCATCGAGCGGATGCGGTTCTGCGACCGCGCGGGGACCCAGCGCGTGCGCTCGATCGCGTCGAGCGCGAGGCCGCGGAGGGTGGGGGCGTTATGCCCTTCCGTCACCCCAGCGAAAGCTGGGGTCGCTTGCGGCTCTTGCTGCGCGCCATCGAGAGCGGCCCCAGCGTCCGCTGGGGCGACGACTTTGTGGCCGTCCATGGGGATGAACCACTGCGGCGTGCAGCGGAAGATCACGCGTGCCTTCGAGCGCCAGCTGTGCGGGTAGCTGTGCTTGAACGGCGCGGCGGACAGGAGCGCGCCGGCCGCGCGCAGGTCTTCGCAGATCGGGCCGTCGGGGCCGGTGAACTTCTGGTTGATGACGCTGCCCTGACCGCCGAGCCAGGCCCAGTCGTCGCGGTACTTGCCGTCGTCGGTGACGGCGAAAACGGGGTCGATCCCCGCCGCCTTGCACAAAGCGAAGTCGTCCTCGCCATGATCGGGCGCCATGTGGACGAGGCCGGTGCCCGCGTCGGTTGTGACGAAATCGCCGGCGAGGAACGGGCGGGGCTTCGCGAAGAAACCGCCGAGATGGTGCATCGGGTGGCGGGCGACCGCGCCGGCGAGTTGCGAGCCTTTAATCCTCAAAGGCTGTTCGCTTAGCGCCGCAGCCCAATAAGCTTCTGAACCCAAACCCGAACCAACTAAGCGAGTGACGAAGTTCAACAATAGCATTGGATGATCGGCAACGAGCAGCTGACGTCCGTTGTCGTTCACCAAAAGATATTCAATCTCCTCCCCATATGCCAACGCCTGGTTGACGGGGATCGTCCACGGCGTCGTCGTCCAGATGACCGCGTGTGCGCCGACGAGTTCGGGCGCATTGGGGGCCTCGACGATCTCGAACGCCACGTCGATCTGGGTCGAGGTGACGTCTTCGTACTCGACCTCGGCCTCGGCCAGTGCGGTCTTTTCGACCGGGGACCACATGACGGGCTTGGCGCCGCGATAGAGCTGGCCGGACATGGCGAATTTCAGGAGTTCGCCGGCGATCGCGGCTTCGCTGGCGTAGTTCATCGTGAGGTACGGGTTCGCCCAGTCGCCGGCGATGCCCAGCCGCTCGAACTGCGCGGCCTGTACGCCCACCCATTTCGCGGCATAGTCGCGGCATTCGGCGCGGAACTCGGCGGCGGGAACCTCGTCCTTCGACCGCTTTTTGGCGCGGTACGCTTCTTCGATCTTCCACTCGATCGGCAGGCCGTGACAATCCCAGCCGGGGACGTAGGGCGCGTCCTTGCCCATCAGCGACTGGCTGCGGACGATGATGTCCTTCAGCACCTTGTTCATCGCATGGCCCATGTGGATGTCGCCATTGGCGTAGGGCGGGCCGTCGTGGAGGATGAAGCGGTCGCGGCCGGCGCGCTGTTCGCGCAGGCGGTCGTAGATGCCGATCCGCGCCCAGCGGTCGAGGATCGCGGGCTCCTTTTGCGCGAGGCCGGCCTTCATCGGGAAGTCGGTCTTCGGCAGGAAGACGGTGTCGCGGTAATCCAGCTGGGTGGCGCGCGCGGAGTCGGGAGTATCGGTCATGGGTGCGCGCGGCCTTACGGCCTTCGCCCCCCCTTCGGCAAGCTAGGCGCGCGCGAGGATGATGCGGGCCTCGTCGCAGTCGCGGGCCATCTGATCTTTGAGCGCGTCGAGGTCGTCGAACTTCTGTTCGGGGCGCAGGAACGCGATCAGCGCCACGTCGATCGACTGGCCGTAGAGGTCGCCCGAAAAGTCGAAGAAATAGGGTTCGAGCAGTTCGATCGGCTCGCCCTCGATCGTCGGGCGGATGCCGAGATTGGCGGCGCCATCGAGGACGGTGCCGTCGGGGAGCGTGCCGCGCACCGCGTAGATGCCGTAGCGGGGGCGCAGGTAGTTGCCGAGCCGGAGGTTGGCGGTGGGGTAGCCGAGCTGGCGGCCGAGCTTCGCGCCGTGCTCGACCTCGCCGCGGATCGCGAAGGGGCGGGTGAGGAGGCGGGCGGCCTGGTCGGGCTCACCGGCGATCAGGTGCTGGCGGATGCGGCTCGACGAGACGGGCTCGCCGTCCAGCGTCACGGGGGCGACGGTGTCGGTGGAGAAGCCGTGCACCGCGCCCAGTTCGGCGAGGCGTGCGACGTCGCCCGCGCGGCCCTTGCCAAAGGTGAAGTCGGTGCCGGTGACGACCCCGCCCGCGCCGATCGTGTCGGCGAGAGTGGCCGCGAAATCCTCCGGCGTCTGCGCAGCGAGCGCGGGGCCGAAGGGGAAGACGAGCATCGCATCGGCGCCGGCCTGGCCAAACAGTTCCTGCCGCTGGTCGAGCGTGGTTAGGCGGAAGGCGGGCGTGTCCGGGCGGAAGAAGCGCATCGGGTGCGGGTCGAAGGTCGCGACGATCGCGGGACGCTGTTCTGCCCGCGCACGCTCGATCGCGCGGCCGATCACCGCCTGGTGGCCGAGGTGAAACCCGTCGAAATTGCCGAGCGCGACGATCCCGCCGCGCAGGCCCGCCGGCACCGGCGAGCCGCCGTCCAGACGCTCCATCGCCGGGCCTATAGGGTGGTGGCCGGCGGGGGGGAAGGGGCCATGCCCGCGCGCAGGATACGCACGACGTTGCCGCCCATCACCCGGGCGATATCGGCGTCGGAAAAGCCGCGGTCCCTCAGCGTCTGCGTGATGACGGCGAGGCGGGCGGTGTCGAAACCCGTCGTCACGCTGCCGTCGAAGTCGGAGCCCAAGCCGACATGGTCGATGCCGGCGACGTCGCGGACATGCTCGATCGCGGCGACGATGGCCTTGGGCGCAGTCGAGCAGACGGCGGCGTCCCAGTAGCCGACGCCGATCACGCCGCCGGTGCGGGCGATGCCGCGGATTTCCGCATCGGTCAGGTTGCGATTGACGGCGCAGGTGGCCTGGACGCCGCCATGGCTGGAGACGACGGGGCGGCGGGCCATCGCCAGCACTTCGGCAACGGTCCGGTGGCTGGAATGCGCGACGTCGACGATCATGCCGAGCGCCTCCATCCGCCGGACGACCTGCCGCCCGAGCGGGGTGAGGTCGCCTTTCCGAAGGCCGTGCATCGAGCCGGCGACCTCGTTGTCGAAGAAGTGGGCGAGGCCGGCCATGCGGAAACCGGCGGCGTAGAGGCGGTCGAGGTTGGCGAGCTTGCCCTCGATATTCTGGAGTCCCTCGATCGAGAGGATCGCGCCTACTACCTTTCGGCCCCGCGCGCGGTCGGCGAGGAGGGCGTCGAGCTCGGCGGGGTCGTTGATGATGCGAAGCGCGCCGTTTGACCGCGCTTCCGCCCGTTCCAGCTTGGTGGCGTGCCAGAGCGAGCGTTCGAGAAGGGACGTCCAGGTCCTGACCGGCTGGAGCTGGCCGATGGTGAGCCAGCGGATCTGGTCGGTGTCGGCGCCGTTGGCGTCGTAATTCTGGCCGGCGGGGGTTTTGGTGACCGAGGAGAAGACCTGGATCGCGACATTGCCTGCGAGCAGGCGGGGAATGTCGACATGACCCTGGTCGGAAGGCTTTGAGATGTCGCGTTTCCATAGCAGTGAGTCTGCGTGGAGATCGGCGATCGTCAGGCGGTCGTGGAGGGCCTTCGTCTCCGCGGTGACGGTCGGGAGGGGTGTGGGGGCGATCCTGTTCATCGATCGCTCGGCGATGCCGGGGGCGAGGAGGAAAAAGGCGGTGGCGGCTGCGATGAGCAGCGCGAGGGCGATGAGGGCGGCGCGCTTCATCGCGTGAGGGTCACGAAGCTGTAGGCGGGGCGGGTGCCGTCGGCGGGGTGGTCCTCGCGCGCGGTTTCGTGCCAGTCGGTGAAGGGGGGGACGGTGGCGTCGCCCTTTGGCTCGGCATGGACTTCAGTGAGTTCGATGCGGGTGGCGGCGTCGCGGTAGAGGGCGAAGATTTCGGCGCCGCCGATGATCGCGATCTCGGGCGCGTCGGCGGCGAGGGCGAGCGCGGCGGCGGGGGTGTGGGCGGGTTCGGCCCCCGCCGCGGACCAGTTCCGGTCGCGGGTTAGGACGATATGGCGGCGGCCCGGCAAGGGCGCGGGGAAGCTCTCGAAGGTCTTGCGGCCCATCACCATCGGCTTGCCCATGGTGAGCGCCTTGAATCGCTTGAGGTCGGCGGGCAGGCGCCAGGGGAGGTCGCCGTTGGCGCCGATCACGCCGTTCGTCGCGCGCGCCAGATAGAAGACGATTTCCTGCAAGCCCCGGCCCCCATTGTCCTTTCGCGCAAGCATGGGGCGCGGGCCGGCGCTTGGCAATCGGCGGCGGGTGGGCGAAGCTGGCGGCAAAGGGGAGTGGCATGAAGCATTGGGGACTGGCGGCGGCATTGGTGGCGGCGCCCGCCGCGGCGCAATTGGGGGAGGGGGCGCGGCCCGCCTATCCCGCGGTGCCTTCCTTGCGCGAGCGGGCGGCGGCGGTGGATGCGTCGCTGAAGGATCGGCTGGAGACCGTCGTCCCGGCGATCATGCGCGAACGTGGGGTCGACATGTGGATCGTCGTCGCGCGGGAGAATTTCGAGGAGCCGGTGATTGCGACGATGCTGGACGCCGAGAGTTTCGCGGCGCGGCGGCGGACGATCCTCGTCTTCTTCGATCCCGGCAAAGGCAAGCCGGTGGAGCGGCTGACGGTCAGCCGGTACGGGATGGGCGGGCTGTTCGCGCCCGCGTGGGACCCGGCTAGGCAACCCGACCAGTGGAAGGCGCTGGCCGCGATCGTCGCGGAGCGGAAGCCGAAGCGGATCGCGGTCAACAGTTCGGCCGCGTCCGCTTATGCCGACGGGATGACGCTGTCGGCGTGGGAGGAGATGAATGCGGCGCTCGCCCCCGCCGATCGGGCGCAAGTGGTGCGCGATGATGTGCTCGCGATCCGGTGGCTTGAGAGCCGGTCGGCGCGGGAGCTAACTGACTATCCGCGGATCGTCGGGACGGCGCAGGCGATCATCGCGGAGGGGTTCTCGAACAAGGCGATCGTGCCGGGGCGGACGACGAGCGCGGACCTCGTCTGGTGGTATCGCGAGAAGATCGCGTCGCTGAAGCTGGAGACGTGGTTCCAGCCCTCGGTCGGGATCCAGCGGGCGGGGGCCAAGCGGATGCTGGAGGGCGATACGGTCATCCAGCCGGGCGACATGCTGTGGGTCGATTTCGGGATCGTGACCGAGCGGCTGGCGACCGATACGCAGCACCTGGCCTATGTGCTGAAGCCCGGCGAGACCGAGGCGCCGGCGGGGCTTCGCGCCGGCCTTGCCGCCGCCAACCGGTTGCAGGAGATCACCATGGCATCGTTCCGCGCGGGCGAGAGCGGCAACGCGATCCTCGCGCGGGCGCGCGCGGCGGCGATCGCCGAGGGGCTTGTGCCCAGCATCTATTCGCACCCGATCGGCTTTCACGGCCATGCGGCGGGGAGCGCCATCGGCTTCTGGGACAATCAGGCGGCGGACCCGCGCGGGGCCGGGCCGGTCCGCGCGCGCACGACCTGGTCGATCGAGCTGATGGCGAAGGCGCCCGTACCCGAATGGGGCGGGCAGGTCGCCGAGTTCCGGCAGGAGGAGGATGCTTTCTTCGACGGGCGGCGGGTGACGTGGCTGAACGGGCGGCAGACAGGGTTTTATCTGGTGCGGTGAGGGGGGAAATGATAACGATTCACAACACCGAGCTGACATGATACCCATTCGCATATGAACGCACCGGCTGGCCCTGACGACTTCTGGCGGGCGCGTCTCGACACCCCGAATTATGACGTGGGCGAAGCTGCCCGCTACGCTCACATTCACGCGAGCACCGTTGCGCGGTGGCAGCGCAGTTCCACCATTCGTGCTCGCGAAAAGCGCGCTCGGCTATCATACCTTCAGTTGATAGAGTTGGCTGTCGTCGCAGCGGCTCAAAAGGCCGGGATGAAGCTCGCTGACATACGTACTGCTCGAGCTTATTTCGCTGGCGCCTTTGGTACCGATCACCCGTTTGCGACCATTCGGCTTTCAACCGATGGTGTCGATATGGCCGCCAAGGCAGGCGCTGATTTGCTGATTGGAAATAAAAACGGACAGCTGGCTTGGAAGTCGGTGATTGGAGAACGCTTTAAAGAATTTGAGTACGAGGACGGACTTGCGACCCGATGGCATGTCGCTGGCACAGGCTCGCCGGTGCTGATTGATCCGCGCGTCCGCTTTGGCGCGCCGCATGTTGCCGGAATTCCAACTTGGCTCTTGAAAGAGCGGTGGGAGGCAGGCGAGCCAATTGAGGAAATTGAAGACGATTTGAGCTTAGAGTCTCGATCAATAGAGGCGGCACTCCGCTTTGAAGGTATAGATCCGACGCGGGCTAGAAAGACGGCGTGGGCAACCTGACGTTTTTCTTCGACCGCTTTACGGGTTCGGCAGTGCCTAAGCTGCTAAAGAACACCCGCGCGCCTTTCGAGGTCGAATATCATGACGACAAAAAGCATGGCTATGCGCACAATCTTGAAGACGATAAGTGGCTAGCCGAGGTTAGCAAAAAGAAGTGGGTCGTTATTAGTCACGATAAACGCTTCCATAACGATAGTGTCGCATTGGAAGCTGTGCGGCAACACGGTGGCCGGGTATTCTACCTTGACGGCGGAAGCGGGGTGAAGTGGGACAAGCTGCGTCGTTTTGCTGCCTCTTACAAGAAGATGGAAGCGATCATAGCTGCAGAGAAGCCTCCATTCATTTACCGGGTAACGTACGCGGATAGAGTGATCCGCGTCCTTCAGGTCGGGTAGCACGACCGAATATCATTCCATATGCGCACAACCCATCTAACCTATTTGGCACATTTCGCTTGACAGCGCGACGCTGATCTGGCACTCCTCCTGACGCTGGAGAATTGCGAATCGGGCCGGGGCGGGGACGCTTTCCGGCCCGTTTTCGTTGGGGCGGGGGCCTTTTCATATGGCGGATGCGGTGATCTACAGCGGGCCGGATCGGGCACCGCAGGTTCGGATGCGGACGACCGGCTGGACGCGGGAGCGGCGGCAGCGGTTTCTGGATGTGCTGGCGGCGTCGGCCAATGTCGCGCTGGCGGCGCGGGCGGTGGGGGTTGGACCGGGAAGCGCCTGGGCGCTTCGCAAGCGGGACCATGTTTTTGCCGAGCTGTTCGCCGAGGCGATGGCGCAGGGGTATGACGCGCTCGAGGGTGCGCTGCTCGAACGGGCGCGCGGCGGGGTCAATGCGATCGAGGTCGAGGGCCTGCCGCTGACGCTGACGGGCGATGCCGAGGACCGGCGGCTCAGCCACGACGCGGCGCGGATCGTGGGTGGCCGGGTCGAGATGGACGTGAAGCTCGCCATGTGGCTGCTCGAACGGCAGGACAAGCGGGGCGCGCGGGCGCTGGCGGGCAACGCGATGCTGGGGCCGGCCCCCAGCCGCGCGGCGGTGGAGGCGAAGATCGCGCGCAAGCTCGACGCGCTCGCCAAGCGGCCGAAGAAGTGACGGCGGAGGCGGGCGGCGACCTTTATGCGCGGCTGAGTGCGCTGGATGCCGACGACCGGCGGCTGGTGTTCGATATCCTGAAGGAGCGCGAGCTCGACGTGCTCGACGAGGCCTGGGACGCGTGGGCGCATGACGGGCAGCTGGCGCCGCCGGGGGACTGGGGGATCTGGCTGATCCGGGCGGGGCGCGGGTTCGGGAAGACGCGGGCGGGGGCGGAGTGGGTGAGCGCGGTGGCGCGGGCCAATCCCGAGTGCCGCATCGCGCTGGTCGGCGGGTCGATCGACGAGGTGCGGCGGGTGATGGTCGAGGGGCCGAGCGGGCTGCTCGCCGTCGCGCACGCGGCCGAGCGGCCGGGGATGAAGGTGGTGGGGGGCGTGCTGCGCTTTGCCAACAAGGCGGAGGCGCATGTCTATTCCGCCGCCTCGCCCGAGGGGCTGCGCGGGCCTGAACACCATTTCGCCTGGGCGGACGAACTGGGGAAGTGGCGGGCGCGGAGCGGATCTGCGGCGTGGGACAATCTGCGCCTGGGGCTTCGGCTGGGGGAGCGGCCGCGGATGCTGGTGACGACGACGCCGCGGCCGACCGCGCTGATGCGGCGGGTGATGGCGCTGGACGGGCTGGTGCAGACGCTGGGGCGGACGCGGGACAATCCGCACCTGCCGGCGAGCTTCGTGGGGGCGATGATCGCCGATTATGGCGGCACGCGGCTGGGGCGGCAGGAACTGGACGGCGAGATGGTCGAGGATGTCGCCGGCGCGCTCTGGACGCGGGCGCTGATCGAGGGGTGCCGGGTGCGGGCGGTGCCGGCGCTGGTGCGGGTGGTGGTGGGAGTGGACCCGCCGGCGGGCACGGAGGGCGACGCTTGCGGGATCGTCGCGGTGGGGCTGGGCGCGGATGCGCGCGGCTATGTGATCGAGGATGCGAGCGTGCTCGGCGCCTCGCCCGAGGGGTGGGCGCGAGCGGTGGTGGCTTGTGCCGCGCGCCACGATGCCGAGCGGGTGGTGGCGGAGGTGAACCAGGGCGGGGCGATGGTCGCGAGCGTGCTGCGCGCGGTCGACGCCGCGCTGCCGGTGCGCGGCGTCCATGCGACGCGGGGCAAGGCGGCGCGGGCGGAGCCGGTGGCGGCTTTGTACGAGCAGGGGCGGGTCGCGCATGTGGGCGCGTTCACAGCACTGGAGGACGAGTTGTGCGGGCTGGTCGCGGGCGGGCGCTACGAGGGGCCGGGGCGGTCGCCGGACCGCGCGGATGCGTGCGTGTGGGCGCTGTCGGAGCTGATGCTGGGGCGGCGGGGGGGCGTGGCGGTGCGGCCCTGCTAGGCGGGCGTCGCTTCACCCTCGCCAAGCTGCGCTAGCCGCTGAAGCGGCAAGCTTCGCTATCCTCCCCCCTGAAGGGGGAGGGTGAGGTCGCACTGTCCGGTAACGGCGGTGCTTCAATCACGATTTCAGGAGAACCAAGCATGAAATGGTTCGGTCGCAAGGCCGGGCGCGAGGATGCGCGTCCGATGATGGGGAGTGCGCGCGAGGGGGCGCGGCTGGGGGAATGGCCGGCGGCCTATGCCGAGCAGGTGCGCGAGGGATATTGCCTCAATCCCGTCGCGCAGCGGGCGATCCGGCTGGTGGCGGAGACGGTGGCGCAGGCGCCGCTGGATGCCAGCGACGAGGCGATGACGGGCCTGGTCATGGAGCGCAGCGGAGGGCAGCCGCTGATCGAGACGCTGGCGGCGCATCTGATGCTGCACGGCAATGCCTTCGTCCAGGTGCTGGGCGATGGCGAGGGGGGCGTGCGCGAGCTGTTCGCGCTGCGGCCCGAGCGGGTGAGTATCGAAACCGACGCCAATGGCTGGCCGGTCGCCTATCGCTATGCGGTGGGGGCGCGGGTCATGCGGTTGCCGGCCGAGGATGCGGCCGGGCGGCCGAGCGTCATTCATATCCGGCATTTCCATCCGCTCGACGATCATCTGGGGCTGGGGTGCCTCGGTGCCGCGATGGGGGCGATCGCGATCCACAATGCGGCGACGCGGTGGAACAAGGCGCTGCTCGACAATGCCGCGCGGCCTTCGGGCGCGCTGGTCTATGACCCCGGCGACGGGTCGAGCCTGTCGGGCGAGCAGTACCGGCGGCTGAAGGAGGAGATGGCGGTCGCCTATCAGGGGGCGGGCAATGCCGGGCGGCCGATGCTGCTGGAAGGCGGCCTAAAGTGGCAGGCGATCAGCATGACGCCCGCCGACATGGACTTCGTGGGGCTGAAGGCGGCGGCGGCGCGGGAGATTGCGCTCGCCTTCGGCGTGCCGCCGATGCTGATGGGGCTACCTGGGGATGCGGCCTATGCCAATTACCGCGAGGCGAACCGCGCGCTATGGCGCTCGTCGGTGGTGCCGCTGGCCGACAACATCCTCGGCGCGATCGCCGAGGGGCTGCGGCCGTGGTTTCCGGGCGGCTGGATCCGGGTGGCGATCGACCGGGTGAGCGTGCTGAGCGAGGAGCGCGCGGCCCTGTGGGCGCGGATCGGCGGGGCGGATTTCCTGTCGGACGAGGAAAAGCGCCGCATCCTGGGGGTGGACCGATGAGCGCGCTGCTGGCCGAGCTGATGCGGCAGGCGGAGGACGAGGGCGCGAGCCTGCCGGTGCTGCGCGGGATCGCCGAGGAAGCGGGGGAGACTGCGGCGGCGCGGGCGCTCGCCCGGCTGGGGCTCGCCGATGCGGGGGCGGCGAAGGACATGGGGGAGCTGCGCGAGCTGCTCGGCGCGTGGCGCGATGCCAAGCGGTCGGCGCTGAGAGCGGCGCTGGCGTGGGTGACGCACATGCTGACCGCGTGCGTGCTGGTCGGGCTGGCGGTGAAGCTGGGGTTTTCGGGGTGGGTGAAGTGAGGGGCTTCACGCTGCGTACCCCGGCGGAGGCCGGGGTCCAGTTGGGGGACCTTCGCGTGCCTTCGATGCCGCTCGATCCTGGACCCCGGCCTTCGCCGGGGTACGGGGATGAGGGCGCGGTGCAGACACGCGAGCCGTGTTCCCGCGGAAGCGGGAACCCAGGGTTGCAGGAAGCAGCAGATGGTCTGTTGGGCTCTGGGCTCCCGCTTTCGCGGGAGCACGGGGCGTTGCGGGAGGCGGTATCACACGGCGGCGTGCTGCGGTTCGCGGGGTACGCGGCGGTGTTCGATCGGGCGGATCGCGGGGGCGATGTGGTGCGGCGGGGGGCGTTTGGCGGCGCGGGCTGCGTGCCGGTGCTCTGGCAGCATCGCGGGCCAGCCGTGGGCCTCATCGAGCGGGTGTTCGAGGATGCGCGGGGGCTGGCGGTGGTCGGGCGGATCGAGGCCCCCGGACTGGCGGCGATGGTCGCGGCGGGCGCGCTCACCGGCCTGTCGGTCGGGTATCGCGCGCGGGCCGTGCGCCAAGGAACATATCGTGAACTTATCGGGCTGGACCTCCACGAGGTCAGCCTGGTGGCGCAGCCGATGCAGCCGCTGGCGCGGGTGACGGCATTTGAGTGGGTCAAGGAGGACGAGACGGCATGACCAAGATCGACATGAGCTTTGCAGGACTTCCCGCCGCCGATGCGCGGCCGATGCTGGAGGGTGCGCGGGCGCCGGGCGGCTCCGGCGCGTTCGCCGGGTTCCTGCGTGCGGGCACGGGGATGGCGGAAGCCAAGGCCTTTACCGGCATCACCGGCGCCGAGGGCGGCTATGCCGTGCCGCGCGAGATCGACGTGCAGATCGATGCGGCACTGAAGGCGGCGAGCCCGATCCGCGCGCTCGCCAACGTGGTGCAGGTGGGGTCGAACGGCTATCGCAAGCTGGTCACGACGGGCGGCACGCCGTCGGGCTGGGCGAGCGAGGGCGCCGCGCGGCCGGCGACCGCGACGCCGACATTCAACGAGATCGCGCCGCCGATGGGCGAGCTCTATGCCAATCCGGCGGCGAGCCAGGCGATGCTCGACGATGCGGGCTTCGACGTGGAAAGCTGGCTGGCGGGCGAGATCGCGATGGAGTTCGCCAAGGCCGAGGGCGCCGCGTTCATCAACGGCAACGGGGTGGACAAGCCCAAGGGGTTCCTGTCCCAGCCGACCGCCGCGACGGGGGATGCGGCGCGCGCCTTCGGGACGCTCCAGCATGTCGCGACGGGCACGGCGGGCGACTTCGGCGCGAATCCACAGGACAAGCTGATCGACCTCATTCAGTCGCTGCGGGCGCCGTACCGTCAGGGGGCGGCGTGGGTGATGAATGCCGCGACGCTGGCGCGCATCAGGAAGCTCAAGACCGCGGACGGCGCGTTCCTGTGGGTGCCGGGGCTGGTGGCGGGGCAGCCCGACACGCTGCTCGGCTATCCGGTGACCGAGGCCGAGGAAATGCCGGACATCGCCGCGGGCAGCCTGTCGATCGCGTTCGGCAACTTCAAGGCCGGCTATGTCATCGCCGAGCGCGGCGAGACGCAGATCCTGCGCGATCCCTATTCGAACAAGCCGTTCGTCCACTTCTACGCGACCAAGCGCGTGGGCGGCGCGGTGAGCAATTCGGAAGCGATCAAGCTGATGAAGTTCGCCGCGGCGTAAGCGTCCCCTGAAGCCTCGCCCCCTCCCGTCGTGGAGGGGGTGTTTTTTGCGGGAGACGGGGGATGGAAGAAGCGGATCGGGCCGCGGCGGTGGCCGCGGTCAGGGACTTGCTGCGGATTGGGTCGGCAGCCGAGGACGGGCTGCTCGGCGCGCTGGTGGGCGAGGCGTTCGACCTGGCCGAGCGGTTCACGGGCCAAGTGCTGATCGAGCGGGCGGTGAACGAGCGGATCGCGGCGGACGGGAACTGGCGGCGGCTGGCGGCGACGCCAGTGCGGGCGATTTCGGCGGTGAGTGCGGACGGCGTCGCGCTGCCGGGCGATGCCTATGCCGTGGACATCGACGGGGATGCGGATGGCTGGGTGCGGGTGAGCGGTTCGCCGCGGGTGGTGACGGTGGCGCTCACCGCAGGGCTGGCGAGCGGGTGGGGCGAGCTGCCGTCCGCCATTCGTGGCGGGATCGTGCGGCTGGCGGCGTTCCGCTTCGATGCGCGCGACGGCGGCGAGGCGGCACCGGCGGCGGTGTCGGCCTTGTGGCGGCCGTATCGCCGGCTGCGGCTGGTCGAGGGGCGGCGGGCATGACGGCGCGGATCAAGGGGATCGCCGAGCGGCGCGCCGAGGCGATGCGCGAGCGCGTCGCCGCGCTGATCGGCGGCACAGTCGAGGGCGAGACCGTGGTCGTCGAGCGGCGGGTGGGGGTGCTCGTGGGCGACCTTCGCTGGGTGGCGGGGGCGCTGAAATGAGCGCGGTGCGGTTGCATGAGGCGATCGTGGCGGCGCTGCGGGCGTATCCGGTCGTGGCGGACGGGGTGACGGCGGTGTTCGCCTCGCCGCCGGTGCGGTCGGCGGCGCCCTATGCGCTGGTGGCCGAGGCGGTGGTCGCCGACTGGTCGACCAAGGACGCTGCGGGGATCGAGGCGCGGGTGGCGGTCGAGCTGCACGACGCGCGCGAGGACGGCGCGGTGGTGCGCGCGCTGGCGGGCGCGGCGCGCGAGGCGATCGAGGCGATGGGCGGCGATTTGGGCGGCGGCTGGCGGATCGTCAGCCGGCTGTTCGTGCGCCAGCGCATCGTTCGCGCGAA
The DNA here is from genome assembly GCA_913775795.1 of uncultured Sphingomonas sp. Lineage (GTDB taxonomy): Bacteria > Pseudomonadota > Alphaproteobacteria > Sphingomonadales > Sphingomonadaceae > Sphingomonas. Next base: position 102,168 of record CAJYLT010000083.1, read on the forward strand.
GGGCGAGTGGGTGGCGAGCGTCGAGTTCCGGATGCGGATGATGGTCGGGGTTTGAGGGGGCGTTGAGGACGGCGGCGGGCCGATCCACCCCCGGCCCCTCCCTTCCAGGGAGGGGAGGAGCGAGGGAGACTGCAAATGGCGGCGGAGAAGGGAAGTGCGTTCCTGCTCAAGGTCGGGAACGGGGCGGTGCCGGTGGTCTATGTGACGGTGGCGGGGCTGAGGACCACGCAATTGTCGATCAACGGTGAGGCGGTGGCGATCACGTCGAAGGATTCGGGCGGGTGGCGCGAGCTGCTTTCCGGCGCCGGCGTGCGGCACGTCAGCGTGGCGGCGGCGGGGATCTTCACCGGGTCGGCGGCGGAGGGGCGGATCAAGGCGAGCGCGCTTGCTGGCACGATCGACGACTATCGGCTGAGCTTCGAGAGCGGCGAGACGATGACCGGGCGGTTCCTGGTCACGCGGCTGGACTATGCTGGCGATGTGGGCGGCGAGCGCAGCTATACGCTGGCGCTGGAGAGTTCCGGCGCGGTGGTAAGCGCGTGAATGCCGCGAGAGGCGAGGCGTCGATCCGGGTGAACGGGGAGACGCTGGCGCTGCGGCCGAGCTTTGCCGCATTGGTGGCGGCGGAGGGAGAACTGGGGCCGCTGTTCGAGCTGGTCGAGCGGGCGGTGGCGGGGCGGCTGGGGCTAGGCGAGATGGTAGGGCTGTTCTGGCACTGCCTGAAGGATCCCGCGCCGATGCCGCGCGAGGCGTTTGCCGAGGGGGTGGCGGCGGGCGGGCTTGCCGCGGCGACGCCGGCGCTGAAGGTGCTGCTCGGACAGATCCTGGCGGGGCGATGATGTTCTCGGAATCCGCCGTGCGGCTGGCGGGGATGGCGGGGGTGGCGTTCGGGTGGTCGCCCGATGCCTTTTGGGCCGCGACGCCGGCCGAACTGTCGGCACTGGTTCGGGTGCTCGCGGGTGACGAGGGGCCGGTCGCCGATGCGGGCGACCTCAAGCGACTGATGGAGGCGTTTCCCGATGGATGAGGAAATCGAGCGGCTGGTAGTGCGCGTCCGTGCCGATACGGGCGCGTTCGCGCGCGACGTGGCGGCGATGCGCGAGAGCCTGGAAGGGCCGATGGAGGCGGGGGCGGCGCGCGCGGGGCGGGCGATCGACACGACGCTGTCGCGGGCGATCCGGACGGGCAAGCTGGGGTTCGAGGACCTCGGCCGGATCGCGACGGCGGTGCTGGGCGAGATCGCGGCGAGTGCGGTGCAGGGCGGGCTGGGCGCGCTGCTGGGCGGGTCGAAGGGTGGGGGCGGCGCGGGGCTGCTCTCGGCGCTGGCGAGCGTGCTCGGCGGGGCGCCGGGGCGGGCGACCGGCGGGCCGGTGTCGCCGGGGCGACCATATTGGGTGGGCGAGCGCGGGCCGGAGCTGTTCGTGCCGACGAGTGCGGGGCGGGTCGAGGCGAACGGTGCGGGCGGCGGGCGGGCGGTGCGCATCGCGATCACCGTCAATGCGCGCGGGGGTGAGGCGCCGGCGGCGCTGGCACAGTCGAGCCGGCAGGTGGCGCGGGCGGTGCGCGCGGCGCTGGCGAGCGGGGATTGAGGGACCGGCGCATTCCTTCTCCCCTCCCTGGAAGGGAGGGGGCGGGGGTGGGTTCGCTCGTTGCTTGGCGGGCGGCTTGCGATGCGGGAGCCAACCCACCCCTAACCCCTCCCTTCCAGGGAGGGGAATTGGTTGGAGAAAGATCATGGGGCATTGGCTGGCGGCTGCGCGGAGCGTGCAGGCGACGGGGCATCTGACGCGCTTCGATCCGCGGTTCTGGACGGTGGATTTCCCGCGGCCGATGATGGCGAGCGTGGTCACGACCGCGCATGACGCGTTGCGGGTCGATGCGGTGTTTTACCGCAAGGGCGATCTGGCGGGGCTGATCTGGGACAGCGTCGATCGCTGGGATCATCCGCTGACGAGCTACGACACCGATCGCGACTATCGCGGGTGCGTGCTGTCGTTCCGGTGGCGGTCGGGCGGGGTGGTGGCGCTGGATGCGATCGACGGCCCGACGCTGACGATCGAGGGGCGGGGTGCCGATGGCGCGGCGCGGGCCTGGTACGTGCGACTTTGGAACTATGCCGAGGGCTCGCCCGAGGATGCGCGGGTAACGATCGACTACGATGCGGTCGTCGGCGGGTTCGAGCTACCCGGTGAGGCCGATCCGGTGTTCGCGGGCGATATCGACCGGATGTTCGTGTCGCTGGTGCCGCCGGGTTACGAGGCCGGGAGCGAGGCGCCGATCGGGCCGGTCGAGGGGTGGGCCGAGCTCACCGACATGACCTGTACCGGTCCGCGATCGGTGCTGACGGTCGGCGAGTGCATCGTGCCCGAGCATCGCCTCCGCATCGCGACGGGCTATGACGACGCGTACAACCAGACGCCCGCGCGGGTGATGCGGAACATCGAGTTGCTGGGCTATCGCGGGGCCATCAACCACTATGTCGGGATGAGCCACTATTTCCGGCTCGAGCATGTGGCGGGCGGGCTGTTCGCGAGCCTGAGCGGGGGCGCGCTCAATGCGCCGTGCCTTGCCTGGCATCGCGATTTCACGGCGCTGGCGAAGGCGAGCGGGCGGTCGGTGATCTGGTCGCTGAGCTACGAACTGTTCGACGCGCATTGCTGGGGCGACTGGAAGCAGCGGGCGGCGGACGGCAGCCCGGCGCTGACCGGGTGGGTGCCGCCCTCGACGCTGCTGAGCCCGGCGCATGCGGGGGCGATGGCCTATCTGCGCGCGGTGGCGCAGGCGTTTGCGGGGATCGCGGTCGCGGCGGGGCTCGAGATGCGGTTTCAGGTCGGCGAGCCGTGGTGGTGGGTGCGCGCGGATGGGACGCCGTGCCTGTACGATGATGCGGCCAAGGCGGCGTTCGGGGGCGATCCGCCGGTGATCGCGAGTTTGAAGGCGACGCTGAATGCCGGGGAGCGCACGCTGCTGGATGCGGCGGGGGCGATGCTGGCGGCGTCGACGGCGGCGCTGTGCGCAAGCGTGCGCGAGGTGGCGCCGGGGGCGGAGACGCTGTTGCTCGCCTATCTGCCGACGATCCTCGATGCGGCAATGCCCGAGGCGAAGCGGGCCAACCTGCCTATGGGGTGGGCGAGCCCGGCGTTCGATACGCTCCAGCTTGAGGATTACGACTGGGCGGCGACGGGCAATGTCGGGGCGAGCGCGCGGGGTGCGGCAGCGGCGACCGCGCGGCTGGGGTATCCGGCGGCGCGTCAGCATTACCTGGCGGGGTTCGTGCTGCGCGCCGATCAGGCGGACCAGTGGCATGCGATCGCCGCGGCGGTCGAGGCCGGGCGGGCGCGGGGGGTGGCCGAGACGTTCGTCTGGGCGCTCCCGCAGGTGCTGCGCGACGGCTTCGTGCATTTCGATGAGGAGGAGAGCGACGTGCAGGCGTTCGACGATGTGCGCTTTCCGCTGGCGCTGGGGCGCGAGGCGGAAGTGATGCCCGAAACCTCGACCGCGATCCTGACGAGCGGCGGGGGGCATGAGCGGCGCAGCGTCGCCTGGGCGGCGGCGCGGACGCGGTACGATGTCGGGGTGGGCGTGCGGTCCGAGGCGGACATCGCCGTGCTGCTCGACTTTTTTCGCGCGCGGATGGGGCCGGCGCGGGGGTTCCGGTTGCAGGACCCGTTCGATCATCGCGGGGTGGGCGAGGCGATCGGGACGGGCGGCGGGCTAGCCATGCGCTTCGCGCTCGTCCGCCGATATGGCGAGAGCGTGCGGCGGATCACCCGGCCGGTGGCGGGGACGGTCGAGGTGCGTGTGGACGGCGCGGTCGTGGCGGGCTGGACCCTCGATCCCGGCGGGTGGGTGACGTTCGACGTGCCGCCGGCCGCGGGGGCGGCGATCACCGCGAGCTTCGACTTCGACGTGCCGGTGCGGTTCGCCGAGGACCGGCTGAGCGTCGCGCGGGCGACGTTCCTGGCGGGTGAGGCGCCGTCGGTGCCGCTGATCGAGGTGCGGGAGGCATGAGCTGGCTGAGCGAAGCTTGCGCCACCATCGCCTTTTGCTGGCGGGTCGAGCGGCGCGACGGGGTGGCGATCGGGCTGACCAGCCACGACCACGACCTCGTCATCGACGGGATCGTCCACCGGGCGGCGCCGGGGATCAGTCCCTCTGCGATCAAGCGGTCGGACGGGCTGGAGGCGGACAGCATGGACGTGACGGGCGCGCTGACCCACGACGCGATCGGGGAGCGCGATCTGGTGGCCGGGCGCTGGGACGGGGCGCGGGTGGCGGTCAGCGCGGTCGACTGGACGGACGTTACCAATCGGGTGGGGCTGGGCGAGGGGACGATCGGGGCGATCGAGACTTCGGACGGCGGCTTTACCGCCGAGCTGCGCGGCGTGACGGCGGCGTTCGATGCGCCGGTGTGCGAAGTGACCGCGCCCGAATGCCGCGCCGAGCTGGGCGATGCGCGCTGCCGCGTGGCGATGGCGGGGCGACGGCGGATCGTGCGGGTGGTGGCGGTCGACGGGCAGGCGCTCACCGTCGATGCCGGCGAGCCAAGCGCGAATGCGTACGGAAGCGGACGGCTGCGCTGGCTGGACGGCGCCAATTCGGGGCTGGAGTCGGCGATCGACCGGAGCGACGGCGCGGCCGTGGTCCTGCGCGAGTTGCCGCGGCTGCCGGTTTCGGCGGGCGACCGCTGCGAGCTGATCGAGGGATGCGACAAGCGGCTGGAGACCTGTGCGACGCGGTACGCGAACGCGGCGAACTTTCGCGGCGAGCCGTTCCTGCCGGGGATCGACCTTTTGACGCGCTATCCGGGCGCATGAGGCACGGTGAGGTGGCGGCGGAGGCCGCGCGGGCGTTGGTCGGCGCGCCCTTTCGCCTGCACGGGCGCGATCCGGCGACGGGGCTCGACTGTGTGGGTGTAGCGGCAGTCGCGCTGGGGCGAGCGGCGCCGCGCGACTATGCGGTGCGGACGGGGGATGCCGACCGGGCGGCGACCTGGATCGCGGCGGCGGGGCTGGCGCGTGTCGCCGAGGGGCGGCCGGGCGACGTGGTGCTGATGCGCACCGGCCCGGGCCAGCTTCATCTGGGAGTGCTGACGGCGAGCGGGATGGTCCACGCCGACGCGGCCCTGCGCCGCGTGGTCGAGCGGCCAGGGCCGCCGGCATGGCCGGTTCTGGGCTGTTTTCGGGGGGAATGACATGGCGACACTGATCCTGACCGCGGTCGGCACGATCGTCGGCGGGCCGATCGGCGGTGCGATCGGGGCGATGGCCGGCCAGGCGATCGACCGCGAGCTGTTCGGCCCCGGCCCGCGGCAAGGCCCGCGACTGCGCGAACTGGCGCTTCAGACCTCTTCCTATGGCAGCGAGATCCCGCATCTGTTCGGGACGATGCGCGTGGCGGGCAGCGTCATCTGGGCCACCGACCTGATCGAGACGCGTGATCGCGAGGGCGGGGGCAAGGGTGCGCCGGACACGATCCGCTACAGCTACGCCGCGTCGTTCGCGGTGCTGTTGTCGGCGCGGCCGATCGTCGGGGTCGGACGCATCTGGGCCGACGGCAAGCTGCTGCGCGGGGCGGGCGGGGACTTTGCCGCGCGAACGAGCTTTCGCCTGAACTTGGGCAGCGAGGATCAGGCGCCGGACCCGCTGATCGCCAGCGCGGTCGGGCCCGCGCGCGCGACGGCGATGCGCGGACAGGCCTATGCCGTGTTCGAGGGGCTGGCGCTCGCCGATTTCGGCAATCGCATCCCGTCGCTGACATTCGAGGTCCAGGCCGACGACGCGGCGGTCGATCCGGCGGCCATCGCCGCGGCGATCGGCGGCGGCGGCGTGGCGGCGGGCGAACCCATGGCGCCGCGGCTCGGCGGGTTTTCGGCCTATGGCGGCAGCCGGCGCGCGGTGCTGGAGACACTGGCGAAGACGGGTGGCGGCTGGTTCGGGGCGGAGGGGGACCATGTGACGCTGCGCAGCGGGGCGGGGCCGGCACGCGGCCTTGCCGATGCGGGGCTGGGCGGCGGGCGCGGCGTGCGGCGCATCGCGCCCGCGGATCAGGCGCCCCGGTCGGTCACGGTCGGGCATTACGACGCCGCGCGCGACTATCAGGCCGGGTTGCAGCGAGCGACGCGGCCGGGCGCGGGATGGCGCGAACAGCATGTCGAACTGCCGGCAGTGCTGTCGGCAGGCGAGGCCAAGCAGGTCGCGGCGTCGATGCTGACGCGGATCGATGCCGATCGGCGGCGGCGGCGGGTCGCCTGCGGCTGGGAAGGGCTGACGATCGCGCCGGGCGACCGCGTTCGCGTGGCGGGCGAGGAAACGCTGTGGCGCGTCGGCGGCTGGAGCCTGGAAGCGATGGCGGTCGAGCTCGACCTTGTCCCCGTCGCGCTCGCGACCGCCACCGCGCTTGCCGATCCGGGGACGGTGGTCGCTGCGCCCGATCGCCCGCGCGGGCGCACGGTGATCGTTGCGGCTGAACTGCCGCCGCTTGGCGAGGGGTTGGCGACGCAGCCGCAACTGATCGTAGTCGCCGGGGGAACCGAGACCGGCTGGCGCGGCGCGGCGCTGATGATGAGTACGGATTCGGGCACAAGCTGGTCGATCGCCGCGACGCTGCCGACTGGCGGCGTGGTGGGAAGCGTCGTCGTGCCGCCGGGTGCGGCGCCAGCGGCGATCGAGGATCGCGGCGGGTCGCTGACGGTGGAGCTGGCGAACGACGCGATGATCCTGTCGGGCGCCGATGCGGCGGCGATGGACGGCGGCGCCAACCTGGCGATGGTGGGCGAGGAACTGATCCAGTTCGGGGCCGCCGAGCCGGCCGGTCCGAGACGATGGCGTCTGTCGCGGCTGTGGCGTGGCCGGCGCGGGACCGAGGCCGCGACGGGCACCCATCGGGCCGGCGAGGGCTTCGCGCTTCTGTCGGCGCCCAGCGCGGTCGTCGTGCCGATCGCAAGGCCGATCGGGACGCGGCTGCTCCTCGCCCCGGCGAGCGTCGGAGACGGCGACGAGTTGCGCCCCGTCGAGGTGGTCCTGACCGGCGCCTCGGTCGCGCCGCCGTCGCCGGTGCATGTCCGCGCCGCGCGGCGGCCGGACGGGGGTCTCGACCTTCGCTGGATCCGGCGCAGCCGGGCCGGCTGGCAATGGTCGGACCGGATCGACGTGCCGCTTGCCGAGGAGCGCGAACGCTATCGGGTCGAGGTCGATACGGCGTCGGGCGGCACGCGGTCGGCGGCGACCGAGGGGCCGGCGCTGTCGCTCGAAAGCGACGCCTTGAGCGTCCGGGTGATGCAGATCGGTACGCACGCCGCGTCGCCCGCGCGACCCATCATGCTGGAGGATTGATCGATGGCCGAGGAACAGACCGACCGTCATGACCTGCCCCTGTTGCAGGCAGGACAGGCGCAGAAGGAACTGACGCATAACGAGGCGCTGGTGCTCATCGACATGCTGGTGATGGCGTCGGTGCTCGGCATCCGGGACACGGTGCCGGCGACGCCCGCGCCCGGCGACTGCTGGATCGTCGGGCCGGCACCCGCCGGCGAATGGGCGGGCGAGGCGGGAAAGCTGGCCTGCTGGACCGCAGGCGGCTGGCGCTTCGCCCCGCCGCGGGACGGGATGCGGGTCTGGTGCGCGGACGAGGGTGTCGATGCGCTGTGGCACGGTGGTGGGTGGACCACGGGCATGGTCGCGGCCCGGCGGATCATCGTCGGCGGCGAGCCGGTGGTGGGGGCGCGGCAACCGCCGATCGGCGACCCCGAGGGCGGCGGCACCGTCGATGTCGAGGCGCGGGCGGCGGTCGGGCGCATCATCGCGGCGATGGCGGCGCACGGGCTGGTCGCGCCAAGTTGATGTTGCGTTCCTGCAACAGTCCCCGACTTTGTTTCGCTTGCGTGGAAACCAAGCCAAATGTAGTGAGTTTGCGCTGTCCGTAGTGACAACCGTGAAAGGGGAATTTTTTATGCGGAAGCTTGCCGTAGCAGTGGCGCTTGCGACCACTGCTCTTAGCACGCCTGCCCTCGCCCGCGACAACGCGTGGTATGTGGGCCTTGAGGGCGGCGCGATGATCGTCGAGGATATCGACTTCACGCTGGCCGACACCAACACGCAGATTCTGAGCACCGACTCGGACTATGGCTGGGATGTCGATGGCATCGTCGGCTATGACTTCGGTGCGTTCCGCCTCGAGGCCGAAGTCGGCTATCGCCGTGCGGCTGCCGAAGAGCATCAGACCTCGGTCGCGCTGGCTGGCATTCCCGCCGGCATCTATGGCGACGACCGTGCGTTCGGCCGCGCCTCGGCGCTCAGCTTCATGCTGAACGGCCTTCTGGACTTCGGTCCGGACGACGGCGTGCAGGGCTTCGTCGGCGGTGGTGCCGGTGTGGCGCGCGTGAAGTACGAGCAGTACGGCATTGCGCCGGTCACGCTGCTCGACGACAGCGACACCGTCTTCGCGTGGCAGGCTCTGGCGGGCGTCCGCGCGCCGCTGAGCGACAACATCGACGTCTCGCTGAAGTATCGCTTCTTCAACGCCGACAGCGTGACGGTGCAGGCGAACAACGGCGCGCTGCTTGACTCGCGCTTCCGCTCGCACAGCCTGCTCGGTGGCGTGACGTTCAACTTCGGCGAGCCGACCCCGCCCCCCCCGCCGCCGCCGCCGCCCCCGCCGCCGCCGCCTCCCCCGCCGCCCCCGCCGCCGCCGGTCGAGACCGTCTGCACGCCTGGGCCGTACATCGTGTTCTTCGAGTGGGATCGCTCGGACATCACGCCTGAGGCTGCCAGCATTCTCGACAACGCCATCTCGGCATACCAGAACTGCGGCAACGCGCAGGTCATGCTTGCCGGTCACGCCGACAAGTCGGGTGCCGCTTCGTACAACGTCGGTCTGTCGCAGCGTCGTGCTGACTCGGTCCGCTCGTACATGTCGGGCCGCGGTATCCCCGACGGCAACATCTCGACCGAAGCGTTCGGTGAAACCCAGCCGCGCGTCGACACCGCAGACGGTGTGCGCGAGCTGCAGAACCGCCGCGTGGAAGTCACCTACGGTCCCGGCGCGGGCATGTAATCGCGCCGGTCCCGATGGGACTGGAAAGAATTGGGGGAGGCCGGGCAACCGGCCTCCCCTTTTTCTTGTGCACGTACGTCCGGCAAAGGCCGGACGGCCGAGAGGCAATGCGGATGCGGGTCGCGTGCTTCCGTTTCAGGCTGGAAGCGCCACAAGCCGGTGAATGTCACCCCCTCAGCAACAGCCGTGTCTCCGTCAGCTCGACGACCGGCGTCTCCCACGGGTGCGCTGCGATCAAAGCCGCAAGCGCCGCATCGAGCCGGGCTGGCGGGGTGGCGGCATCGATATGGAGCGTCATGATCAGTGTCGGTGACACCTGTTGTTTGCCCGGCTTGCCGAGCGTCGGTTTGGCGGCCGGCGTGACGGTGAAAATCTCCCATCCCGGTGAAAGCTCGGCCACCGCGATATAGGGGCCGAAGTCACCGACAGCGGGATGCCGCGCAATCGCTTCCCGCATCCGGGCGGCGTGAGGGTCGCGTTCGATCGCGCCGATATCGCCGGAAAGCAGCGCAGCAAGCGTATCAGGCTCGATCGGGCAATGGACGCGGATGGCGAGAACGGCGCGAGTGGCGGTCTGGATCGGGGGCATGGCCCGAGCTTAGCCGTCAGACGATCGGCTGCAAGGTGATGCCTGCTTAATGGAAGTCGCGCGATTTCTGACGGATCGCATCCTCAGGATCGCAGCCGTCGCGGAACGCCGGGTGGTAGAGGCTGCGGCCCTTTGGGCGCCATTCGGGGTCGCCGCGATCGGGCGAGCCGCCGCCGCCGGGGCGGCCGAGGCGGGGCATGTCGATCTCGCCGATCGAATGAAGCATCGGCGACAGATCCTCGAGCGTGTCGGCGATGACGTGGATCACCTCGCCCTCGCGCTGCATCCGGCCGCGCACACCGAGCATTGCCGCCGACATGACGGTCCGGCGATTGGCCTCGAACCGGTCGGGCCACAGGATGATGTTGGCGATACCGCTCTCGTCCTCCAGTGTAATGAAAAGCACGCCCTTGGCGCTGCCGGGCTTTTGCCGGACGAGGACGATGCCCGCCAGTTCGAGGAAGCTGCCGTCCTTCATCCGCCGGAGGTCGCCGCAGCGAGTCATGCGGCGGCGGGTGAGTTTGTCGCGCAGAAAGGTCAGCGGGTGCGCGCGTAGCGACAACTGGGTCGCGCGGTAATCCTCCACCACCTCGCGCCCCGCGGTCAGCGGGGCCAGCGCGACGGCGGTTTCGTGAAGTTCGGGGCGCGTCGCCCCTTCGCGCGCATCGGCGGCGGCGAAGAGCGGGAGCGGCGCGGCGCCGAGGCCCTTGATCGTCCACAGTGCCTGTCGCCGGTCGAGGCCGAGCGCATGGAACCCGTCGGCGCGCGCGATCCGTTCGAGCGCGACGAGCGGCACGCCCGAGCGGCGCCACGCATCTTCGATCGACACAAAAGGCCTGTCGGTGCGGGCGCCGACGATCGCCGCGCCATGCTCGTTCGACAGTCCTGCGACGACGCGCAGGCCCAGGCGGAGCGGCAACCGTTCGCCCTTGCCGATGAGCCGCGTGTCCCAGCGACTGTCGTTGATGCAGACCGGGCGGATGTCGACGCCGTGTTCGCGCGCGTCGCGGACGATCTGGGCGGGGGCGTAGAAGCCCATCGGCTGCGCGTTGAGCAGCGCCGCGCAGAACACGTCCGGGTGATGGCACTTCACCCAGGACGAGGCATAGGCGATCTTGGCAAAGGACGCCGCGTGGCTTTCGGGAAAGCCGTAGCTGCCGAATCCCTCGATCTGCTTGACCAGTCGCTCGGCGAAGTCGAGCGCGATGCCATTCGCCTGCATGCCGGCGATCAGCTTGTCGCGGAACTCGCCGACGCCGCCGGTGAACTTGAACGTGGCCATCGCGCGGCGCAGGCGATCGGCCTGGTTCGCCGAAAAGCCGGCGCCCTTGATCGCCACCTGCATCGCCTGTTCCTGGAACAGCGGCACGCCCAATGTCTTTTCGAGGACTTCGCGCAGCGCCTCGCTGGGATAGTCGATGACCGCGTTCGGGTCGCGGCGCTTCAGCTCGCGGCGCTTCAGATAGGGGTGGACCATGTCGCCCTGGATCGGTCCGGGGCGGACGATCGCGACCTGGATGGCGATGTCGTAGAAATTGGTCGGCTTCATCCGCGGCAGCATCGCCATCTGTGCCCGGCTCTCGATCTGGAACACGCCAAGCGTATCGGCGCGGCGGATCATCTCGAACGTCGCGGGGTCGTCGTCCTGCAGCGCGGGCGAGGCGAGGGTGAGCGCGGTATCCTTGTGATCGGCGAGCAGGTCGAAGGCGCGGCGCATGCAGCCGAGCATGCCGAGGCCGAGGATATCGACCTTCATGAAGCCGAGTTCCTCGATATCCTCCTTTTCCCATTCGACGACGCGGCGGTCGACCATCGCGGCCGGTTCGATCGGCACGAGATCGTCGAGCCGGTCACGGGTCAGCACGAAGCCGCCCGGATGCTGCGACAAATGCCGCGGGGTGCCGATGAGCTCGCGCGAAAGGTCGAGCGTCAGCGCGATGCGCGGGTCGGTGGCGTCGAGATTGAGCGCCTCGGCATGGCGATCGGCCACCCCCTCCGACGACCAGCCCCAGATCTGGCCCGCCAGCGCGCCGGTCAGATCCTCGGGCAGGCCCAATGCCTTGCCCACCTCGCGCACCGCGCCGCGCGCGCGGAAGCGGCTGACGACCGCGGTCAGCGCGGCGTGGTCATGGCCGTAGGTCTCGTAGATCCACTGGATCACCTCCTCGCGCCGCTCATGTTCGAAATCGACGTCGATATCGGGGGGCTCGGCGCGATCCTCCGAAATGAAGCGCTCGAAGAGCAATTTGTGCTTCACCGGGTCGATCGAGGTGATGCCGAGGACGAAGCAGATCACCGAATTGGCCGCCGACCCGCGCCCCTGGCACAGAATGTCCTGGCTGCGCGCGAACTGGACGATCGACTGGACGGTGAGGAAGTAGCGGGCATAGCCCATCCGCTCGACGAGTTCGAGTTCATGCTCCAGCAGCTTGGTGTAAGCCTCGTCAGGGGCGCCGTCGAAGCGTTCGGCGAGTGCACGGCGGGCCATGAGCGCGAGCGCTTCCTGCGGCGTCCGGCCCGACATCACAATCTCGTCAGGATATTGGTAGCTGAGTTCGCGGGGCGAGAAGCGACACCGCTCGGCGATGGCGAGGCCCGAGGCGAGCGCTTGTGGAAGGTCGGCGAAGCGGCGGGCCATGGCCTCGGGCGGCAGTAGGTGGCCGTCGCCGATCCGCGCGCGGCGGGTGCCGAGTGCGTCGATCGTCGTCTTCTCGCGGATTGCGGTCACCACGTCGTGCAGCATCCGGCGGTCGGGGTGGTGATAGCGCACGTCGCCGGTCGCGAGCGGTTTCAATCCGTGCGAGGTGGCCGCCCGGGCGAGCGCATGGAGGCGGCGCACATCCTCCGGCCGGCGATGCGCGGCGAGCGCGACATGGCCATCGGCGCCGAAAATGTCGGCGACCCAGCGCATCCCCGTCTGGTCCTCGAACTCTGCGGGGCGGGGGACGAGTGCGGCGACGAGGCCGGCGGCGTGGGCGGCGATGTCCTCCCAATGAAGGAAGCACTGCCCCTTTTCCCCGCGACGGCGGTCGGCACGCGATTTGCCGAGCGTAAGGAGGCGAGTGAGGCGGCTCCAGCCGGCGCGATCCTCCGGCCAGACGAGCAGCGAGCGGCCGTCGACGAGGTCGAGGCGGCAGCCGGCGACCAGGCGGATCGGACGGGCCTGCGCGCTGACCTTTTCGGCGGCGACCATCGAGCGGACGATGCCGGCGACCGAGTTGTGGTCGGTGATGCCGAGGACCGCGTGGCCCATCTCGCTGGCAGTGGCGAACAGTTCTTCGGCCGAGGAGGCACCGCGCAGGAACGAGAAATGTGTCGCGACCTGAAGTTCGGCGTAGGGCGGGTCAGCGGCGGGCATGGCAAAGCATGAGCCGGGCCACATATGCTTGAACAGCCATATCTATGGCCCTACCCTGGCGCAGGTCGGGGTCCGGTTGGCATGGCTTCTCGACAAAGCGGCGCGCCTTGCAACGACGGTTCCGTAACTGGACCCCGGCCTTTGCCGGGGTACGGCAAAGGGCACCCATCATCCGAACAGTCCGTGCAGCCACCAGCTCAAATCGCCCGAGACGCTGCGCACCCCGTCGCCGCGGCGGTAGAGCCAGTAGCGGCGGCCCGCCTCGTCCTCGACCCGAAAATAGTCGCGGACGGCATGCGCCTCGCCCAGCCGACGCCACCATTCGCCATGGATGCGCTCCGGCCCGTCGGCGCGGACGACGCGGTGACTGACGCCGCGCCAGGTGAAGCGGGCGGGCGGGCGATCGGGGAGCTCGGCAACGACATGATCGAGCCGCTCGGGCCGTTTCAGCAGCCTCGCGGGGCGCGGCCATGCGGGGTGCCAGGCGGGGACGTCACCCCCATCTCCCAGACGGCGCACATCGTCGGCGGCAAGGCGCGTCGGCACGGCGGCATCGGGCGCGAGCGGCGGTGCGGTCCCGACCGAGCGTTCGGGCACGTCGCTTTCGACCGCGCGGACGCGCCACAGCCGGGCCATGCCGATGCGGTTGGCGATCGCGTCGATCAGCGGGGCGAGGTCGCGCGCCGCCTCCGCATCCAGCCGCTCGTCGAAAGGGACGGGGCCGAGCGGCTCGGCGCGGCGGACGTGGAGCGTCATCGCGTCGATGCCGTAGCCGGGCTCGATCTCCTCGATCCGGCGGGCGATCAGCCGCATGATATGTGCAGGGTCGCGGCTGGCACGGGCGAGACCGATGCGCAGCCGCTGGGGGATGTGATCCACCCGCTCGGCCACCAATTCGATCGCGCGGGCGCCGAGGCCGGTGGCGGCGAGTTCGGCGGTCAGGCGCGGGACGAGGACGCCCAGCCAGTGCGCGATCCCCTCGGCCGTGGCCACGGGTTCAAGAAAACCCTGCCGGCACGCGATGGCGGCGCGCGTGATGACGGGATCGAGCGGTTCGGCGACGCGGCCCAGCGCCTGATCCAGGCGTTCGAGTGCGCGCGCGAACCGGCGCGCGAGCGGACCGCGCGGCAGCTCGGCAAGTTGGCCGATCCGTTCGATCCCGAAGCGGCGCAGCATCTCGACGTCGGCGGGCTCGAGCCGAAGCGCAGCGGCGGGGAGGGGGGCGAGCCAGTCGGCATCCGCGCCCAGGGGACAGGCGATGACGGTATCGGGTATAGCTTCCGTCGCCGTCTCGCGCGGTTTCGATCGCGCGGCATAGGGATTGCCGTCGTCGCGCGGGTGGCGGATGCGGAAATCGGGGGCATCGGCCAAGGGCGATTGCCGCATCCCGGCGTTGCGCGGGCGCGGCGCGGTGAAGCGCGGCGACCCCGGCGGCGCGCCGTGGCGGACGAGCGCGGCGGCGGCGCCCGGCGTGCCGGCGATCGCGATCCTGGCATGGTGCCCCGCACGTGCGAGCACCGCGACGATACGCGCCGCCATCGCCATTTCACCACCGAACAGATGCGACGCACCCGTGAGGTCGAGGAAGATCAGGTCCTCGCCCCCCACCGCCACCTGCGGACTCCATTTGCGGGCGAGCGCGATGGCAAGGCGGCGCAAACCGATGGCATCGCCGGCGGGATCGGCGGGGTGGACGATCAGGCCCGGCACCATCGCGCGCGCGGCGGTGAGCGCCATGCCCCGCCGCAGCCCCAGCGCGCGGGCGGCGGGACAGGCGGCGTGGATCACGACCTTTGCCCCTTCGCGCAGACTGGTGACGATCGGCGGGTCGGCCGACACAGGCTTTGCCGCGCGACGGCGCTCACGGTGGGGCGGGGCGGGCGGCTGGTCCTTCAGCGAGAACGGCACATGGCCGCGCGCCTCGTCGGGGCGGAGCGCGCGGAACGGATGGTCGGCGGCTTCGCTGCGCCGGCCGAGCTCGCGCATCGGTGGCCGTTGGTGGAGCGGCAGCGCGTCGATCTCCACCTGCACGGCCTCGCGGGATTCCGACCGCGCCCAGCGCGCGCCGGGTCGCCAGCCGGGCGTGTTCGGCACCGAGCATTCGTTCGCGCGCTCGTCGGCGACTGCCGCCGCCAGCGCGCTCATGTCCGCGACGCCGCGCTCAGGCGGCGGCGCGGGAATCGTGCCCTGCCGCCGCAGCCGGTCGATCGACCAGTCGGGCAGGCAGAGCGCAGCGACCCGTCGCATCGCAAGCCTCCAATTGCCATTCACCGCTTTCGCCGCCGCGCTGGCGCACCAGCGCCGCGTGCCATCGCGCACGCCCCACTCCCTCGACCGCCAGCGGGGTCGAGGGCGCACAGCCGATCCGCCAGCGCGTCACCGCCGCCGACGGCACGCCCAGCGGATCGACGCCGCTTCGCCCATGGCGCTTCAGCATCAACGCGATCGTCCGCCCGCCTTCGGCCGCCAGTTGCAGCCGCCGCGTGGCGGGCAGGCCGACGCGCTTCACCTCGCCGATCACGGCACCCAGGCCGCGGTGGCGCAGCCCTTCCTCCATCAGCGCCAGCACCTCGGCATCGTCGGTCGCCTCGGCATAGAGGACACGCTCGGTCGCCAGCCCCGCCTGTGACAGGCCGGGGGCGAACAGGTCGCGGCGGCGGACGATCCAGAGCACCGTGCCCCATGCCCGCGCGGCGATCCCCGTCAGGAACAGCGTCGCCGCCGCATCGTCGGCCAGGTCGGGCGTCGCGCCCACCACCTCGTGCAACCCGTCGAGGCGCAGGCCCCCGCCCGCCAGCTTCGAATCGATCGCGCCGATCCCGAACGGCAGCGCCGGACGGCGGCGATACCCGCCGCCCTCGATGGCGTTCAGCGCTTGGCGCAGTTCGGCTAGGGTGGCGGACATGGCGACTCGATTGAACCAGAATGTTCCTATTCTGTTCCAACTACCCGACGAGTCAACCGGGTTCGTACACTTGGTATCGCCTGTGACGATTGGGCACTCGCCAACCGCGTTGTAATTTTATAATAGCGCGGCAACGATGACTCGGCGCCCGTTCGCAAAGGGCCGGCGCGATCTGGAGAGTATGGTTTGACCGGCGCCCCCGCCAATCGTCCGCCCCTGTCGCTGCATGTGCCCGAACCGCGGTTCCGGCCCGGCGATGCCGTCGATTACACGCATGTCGAGGTGCCCGCCGCGGGCAGTGCACGCCGTCCCGAACCGGGCGATGCGGCAGCAAGCTTTCACGAGCTTTCCTTCGGCCTCGTCCGCGTGCTGGACGAGGAGAACCGCGCGGTCGGCCCCTGGGCACCGCGCCTGTCGCCCGACATGCTGCGCCAGATGCTGCGCAACATGGCGCTCGTCCGCGCCTTCGACGAGCGGATGTTCCGCGCGCAGCGACAGGGCAAGACCAGCTTCTACATGAAGTCGACCGGCGAGGAGGCCGTGTCGGTCGCTGCCGCGATGGCGATGCAGCGCGACGACATGTGCTTCCCCAGCTATCGCCAGCAGGGCATCCTCATCACCCGCGACTACAGCCTCGTCGAGATGATGAACCAGATCTACTCGAACAAGGGCGACAAGCTGCAGGGCAAGCAGCTGCCGATCATGTATTCGGCCAAGGATTACGGCTTCTTCTCGATCTCCGGCAACCTCGCGACGCAGTATCCGCAGGCAGTGGGCTGGGCGATGGCGTCGGCGGCGAAGGGTGACAGCCGGATCGCCGCGACGTGGTGCGGCGAAGGGTCGACGGCGGAGGGCGACTTCCACTCCGCGCTCACCTTCGCCACCGTCTATCGCGCGCCGGTGATCTTCAACGTCGTCAACAACCAGTGGGCGATATCGAGCTTCTCGGGCTTTGCGGGCGCGGAGGCGACGACGTTCGCGGCGCGTGCGGTGGGCTATGGCATCGCCGGGCTGCGCATCGACGGCAACGACGCGCTCGCCGTCTATGCCGCGACCGAATGGGCAGCCGAGCGCGCGCGCACCAATGCCGGCCCGACGCTGATCGAGCATTTCACCTATCGGGCCGAGGGGCACTCGACCTCCGACGATCCCAGCGCCTATCGCTCCGCCGACGAGGCGACGGGCTGGCCGCTCGGCGACCCGATCCGGCGGCTTCGCGACCATCTGATCGCGCTCGGCGAATGGGACCTCGATGCCCATGCCGCGCAGGATCTCGAACTCGCCGAGACGGTCAAGAAGGCGCAGAAGGAGGCCGAGACCAACGGCATCCTCGGCCACGGCTTGCACCAGCCGCTCGACACGCTGTTCGACGGCGTGTTCGAGGAAATGCCCTGGCACCTGCGCGAGCAGCAGGCACAGATGCTGGCCGAGGAAGAGGCGAGCGGCCGTCCGTGGGCGAGGAAGTGAGCATGTCGGACGTGATGACCGAAACCGCCGCCCCGGCAGAGGGCGAAACTACGCGCATGAACATGATCCAGGCGATCAATTCGGCGCTCGACGTGATGATGGGCCGCGACGACGACGTGCTCGTGATGGGCGAGGATGTCGGCTATTTCGGCGGCGTGTTCCGCGCGACCGCGGGGCTGCAGCAGAAATACGGCAAGACGCGCGCGTTCGATACGCCGATCACCGAGATCGGCATCATCGGCGTGGCGATCGGCATGGGCGCCTATGGCCTGCGCCCCGTGCCGGAGATCCAGTTCGCAGATTATATCTATCCCGCGCTCGACCAGCTCGTGTCGGAGGCGGCGCGGCTGCGCTATCGTTCGGCGGGCGAGTTCACCGCGCCGATCACCGTCCGTTCGCCATACGGCGGCGGCATCTTCGGCGGGCAGACGCACTCGCAGTCGCCGGAGGGCATCTTCACCCATGTCTCGGGCATCAAGACGGTGATCCCGTCGACCCCCTATGACGCCAAGGGCCTGCTGATCGCCGCGATCGAGGACAACGACCCCGTTCTCTTCCTCGAGCCCAAGCGCATCTACAACGGCCCGTTCGACGGCAACTGGGACCGCCCGGCCAGGAACTGGTCGAACCATCCCGCGGGCGCGGTGCCCGGCGGCTATTACCGGATCGAGCTCGGCAAGGCGGCGACCGTGCGCGCGGGCGCCGACCTCACCATCCTCGCCTACGGCACGATGGTGCACGTCGTGCAGTCGGTGGTCGAGGAAATGGGCGTCGATGCCGAGATCATCGACCTGCGCACGCTCGTGCCGCTCGACATCGAGGCGATCGAGGCGTCGGTGAAGAAGACCGGCCGCTGCATGATCGTGCATGAGGCCACGCGCACCGGCGGCTTCGGCGCCGAGCTTTCCGCGCTCGTCACCGAACGCTGCTTCCATCATCTGGAGGCGCCGGTCGAGCGCGTGACCGGCTTCGACACGCCCTATCCGCACAGCCTCGAATGGGCCTATTTCCCCGGCCCCGTTCGCATCGGCCAGGCGCTCAAGAAGATCATGAAGGACTGACGATGGCGCTGTTCAAGTTCCGCCTGCCGGATATCGGCGAGGGTATTTCCGAGGCCGAGATCGTCGCATGGCACGTCAAGGTCGGCGACCGTGTCGAAGAGGACCAGAGCCTCGCCGACATGATGACCGACAAGGCGACGGTCGAGATGGAATCGCCGGTTGCCGGCACCGTCGTCGAACTGGCGGGCGAGGTCGGCGACCAGGTGCCGATCGGCTCGACGCTGGTCGTGATCGAGACCGAGGGCGCGGACGAAGCAGCCGAGGCCCCCGCCGCGCCGGTCACCGAGGCGGTGGTCGAGGCGGAGAATCCCGGCGTCGAGGAAGTTGTCGAGACACCCGCCCCGGCACCGACGCCGGCGCCCGCCCCGGTCGTGGCGGCGCCCGCTGCACCCGAGCCCGCCCGCGTGGAGGAAGATCGCAAGGTCCTCGCCAGCCCCGCCGTCCGGGCGCGCGCCAAGGACCTCGGCGTCGACCTGTCGCAGGTCCGGCATGAGGGGGCGCATGTCCGCCACGCCGACCTCGACGCGTTCCTGCGCTACAATGCCGGTCAGGGCTATCACGCGCCGCACGCCAGCCGTGCGCGTGAGGACGAGGCGGTGAAGGTCATCGGCATGCGCCGCCGCATCGCCGAGAACATGGCCGCGTCGAAGCGCGCGATCCCGCACTTCACCTATGTGGACGAGATCGACGTGACCGCGCTGGAGGCGATGCGCGGCGACCTCAACGCCAATCGGAGCGGTCGGCCGAAGCTGACCATGCTGCCGTTCCTGATCGTCGCGATCTGTCGCACGCTGCCTGACTTCCCGATGCTCAACGCGCGCTACGACGATGAGGCGGGCGTGGTGACGCGCTCGGGCCGCGTGCACATGGGCATGGCGACGCAGACCGATGCCGGCCTGATGGTCCCCGTGATCCGCGATGCGCAGGACAAGAATGTCTGGCAGCTCGCGACCGAGATCGGCCGCCTGGCCGAGGCGGCGCGCACCGGCAAGGCGAAGTCGGAGGAACTCTCGGGCTCGACGATCACCGTCACCTCATTGGGCCCGCTCGGCGGCATCGCGACGACGCCGGTCATCAACCGGCCCGAGGTGGCGATCATCGGTCCGAATAAGATCGTCGAGCGCCCCGTGTTCGACGGCGACGACATCCGCCGCGCCAAGCTGATGAACCTGTCGATCAGCTGCGACCACCGCGTCGTCGATGGCTGGGACGCGGCAAGCTATGTCCAGGCGGTGCGCAAGCTGCTCGAGACGCCGGTGCTGCTTTTTGCCGACTGAGCTACTGGCCGCTCGCCCGCTCGACCGTGACGATGACACGGGCGTAGCGGGTGAGCGGCGGTGATCCCTTGTCGGTGACGCTCAGGATGAAATGCGCCTCGCACCGCCGGTCGAACGCGGGGATGGTGATCGCCCGTTCGTAGAGACTTTCCGCGCCCGACAGCTTGATTTCGCCGGGACAGTTGCCCGCCTCCGGATAGGCGAACCAGTGATAGCTGAGGCTGTCGCCGTCGGGATCGCTCGTCCCGCGCGCGCTGAGCGTCAGGCGATCGCCTGCCTTCGCCGTTAGCCGATCTGCATGTCCGAGGCGCACGACCGGCGGATGGTTCGCCTCATTCGGCGCGCGTGTCGTCCAGTCCATCCGCGCGGCGAAATCGTTCTGGAAATCGTCGCGCCAGCGCCAGATCGTCTCGCGATAGCCCTCGTACGAGCGCTCGCCGGGCCTGATCGCCGCGCCATGGGGGCTGGCGACCGGCGGCGTCACCTTGTCGATCGCGTTGGTCCAGATCGGCCGCGCCTCGGGATCGACCGGCACGCCGCCATTGAAGCCCTTGGGGTCGAGCTCAGCCAGCGGCGGGATGCGCAGCGCATAGCGACCGCCCCAGCCGCCCCAGTCGGGCCGCTCGGGCACGCTCAGGCCGTTGGGGATGAGGCCGAGGAACGAGGGCGTGTCGCCTTCCATGCCATAGGCGACGTCGGGATAGGCGGCGCCCAGCGGCCCGTGCCCCTGCTGGATGTTGGCGGCGAGCCAGTCGTTCGAGATCGTCTTGTTATCCGCTCCCTCCACGACGGTCATGATCCCCGTCCACGTCGCCGCGCCATAGCCGCCGGGGCTGACGATGTAGAACAGCCCGGGAAACTCCCGCCGCATCCAGGCGCCCGAATCGTCCTGGTCGGAGATGGTATAGACGCGCAACTTGGCGACCAGCCGCTCAACGTCCGCCGCGGATCGCGTCGCGCGCAGCGTATGGAGCGCCTGTGCCAGCGTGTTCGGCCCGCCCCATGCCGTCACCCAGAGCGGGCGCGGATCGGGCCGGTCGAGCGCCTCGATCAGCCGCCGCGATCCGTCGCTGTCCTTCCCCGCGCCGACGCCGCCCATGCCATAGGTCGTCTGTCCCCGCGCGACGAGGCGGTCGAGCGCCGACGCGGCCGAATAGCCCGGCGCGTGCCGCGACAGGTTGGGCTGCACCTTGGCGTACTCGCCGATGATCCGCCGGATCGTCTCGGGTGCGGTGCGCGTCTTCATGTGGACGGAGGTGGTGGCGACCAGCCCCTCGATATCGATCTCGTTCGAATAGAGCAGCAGCCGGATCAGCGACTGGGTGTCGTCGGGCTCGTTCTCGATATCGGTCAGGACGAACAGGCGCTGTTTGGACACCGGCGCCTGTTGGGCTGAAGCCGGAGCCGCCGCCATCGGGAAGAGGCAGGCGATCGCCAGCCATTTGCGCAGTCCCATCGCCCTCTCCCCGGTTTCGTTATCGCTATCATCCGCGGAAACGGAACCTCGCGTCAATCGGCCTTGAACGCCTCGAGGATCGGGCAGGGGCCTGGCCCCGCCGCGCCGCACGCGCTGGCGAGACCGGCAAGCGCCGTCCGCGCCGCGCTCAGCGCAGCGATCTGTTCATCGAGCGCGGCGATCCGTGCGGTCGCCAATCGCCGTACGCCCGCGCGATCGCTTGCCGCATCGAGCGTGAGCAGTTCGCCGATCTGGTCGAGCGTGAAACCCGCCGCCTGTGCCGACCGGATGAAGCGCAGCCGCTTGAGATCGCCCGAACGATAGCGGCGGATGCCGCCACTCGATCCGCCGCCCGCCGGACGATCGGGCAGGCCGACCAGCCCACGCCGCTGGTAATAGCGTACGGTTTCCACGCCTACGCCGCCGGCTTCCGCCAGCGTGCCGATCGTCATCGCTTGATCCCGTACCATGGTACGGACCCATATGGGGTCGGCCAGCCAGTCGGAGAAGGACGATGACCCGCACTGCGACGCTCTATCGCATGGTGATGCCCAGCCACACCTGCCCCTATGGCCTCAAGGCGAAGCACCTGCTGCGTCGCAAGGGCTATGCCGTCGACGATCATTGGCTTACGACGCGCGCGGAAACCGACGCGTTCAAGGCGACGTACGGCGTCGCCACCACGCCGCAGGTCTTCATCGACGGCGAGCGGATCGGCGGCCATGACGACCTTCGCCGCTTCCTCGGCCTCAAGATCGCCGATCCGAAGGCGACGACCTATCGCCCCGTCGCCGTCCTGTTCGCGCTGACGGCGCTGATGGCGCTGGCGGCGAGCTACGCCGCCTATGGCGATGCGCTGACGGTGCGCACGGGCGAGTGGTTCGTCGCCTTCTCAATGGTCGTACTGGCGCTGCTCAAGCTCCAGAATGTCGATCGGTTCGCGACGATGTTCCTCAATTACGACCTGCTCGCGCGGCGATGGGTGCCGTACGGCCATGTCTATCCCTATGCGGAGGGGCTGGCCGGCCTCCTGATGGTTGCGGGCGTCGCCGTCTGGGCGTCGGTGCCGATCGCACTTTTCATCGGCACGATCGGCGCGGTGTCGGTGTTCAAGGCGGTCTATCTCGACCGGCGAGAGCTCAAATGCGCGTGCGTCGGCGGCGACAGCCACGTGCCGCTAGGCTTCCTGTCGCTGACCGAGAACGTGATGATGATCGCGATGGCGCTCTGGATGGCGGCGGGCGCGCTCGGCTGGACGCCGCACGCCGCGCCGCCGCCGGCGCATGGCATGAAGATGGCGACGAGCGGCGATCCCGACACTGTGTTTATGCAAGGGATGATCCCGCATCACCGCGGCGCGATCGACATGGCGAAGGCGGCATTGCGCGACGGCAAGGACCCTGAGGTCCGTGCGCTCGCCGCCGACGTCATCCGTGCACAGGATGCCGAGATCGCGCAGATGCAGGCATGGCTCGCCCGCCGCGGCGAGCGCGCGGGTGCCATGGCGCACTGATGCGCCTTCGCCTAAGGTCGCGCGAATGGCCGAGCCCTTGCCCATCGCCTTTGCCCGGCACCTGACGCGCGACCGCCGCCGCTCGGCCCAGACGGTGCGCGCCTATCAGGCGACGGCGGAGCGATTGCTCGCCTTCCTGCGCGATCATTGGGGCGGGCCCGTAGAGGCCGCGGACCTGGCGAAGGCGACCGCCGCCGACCTGCGCGCCTTCCTCGCGGTGCGTCGGGGGGAGGGGCTGTCCAATACGTCGGCCGCGCGCGAATTGTCCGCGGTGCGCGCGTTCCTCGCCTTTGCCGGGGCGCCGCCCCCGCGCCTTGCCGGCCCGCGCGTCAAGAAGGGCGTGCCGCGACCGATCGCCCCGGCCGAAGTGATCGCGCTGGCGGAGGAAGTGTCGGAGGATGCCGCCGAGCCCTGGATCGCCGCGCGCGACTGGGCGGTGCTGCTGCTCCTGTACGGCGCGGGACTGCGCATCGGAGAGGCGATGGCGCTGACCCCGGCGATCCTGCCGCTCGGCGACACGCTTCGCGTCACTGGCAAGCGCGCCAGGACGCGGATCGTGCCGCTGCTCCCCGCCGTGCGGACCGCGGTCGAAGATTATGCCGCTGCCTGCCCCTATGCGCTAACGCCGGAGGCACCGCTGTTCCGCGGGGCGAAGGGCGGCGCGCTCTCGCCCGCGATCATCCGCCGGTCGGTGCGCGCGGCGCGCGGGCGGTTGGGCCTGTCCGATCGCACCACACCGCACGCGTTGCGCCACAGTTTCGCGACGCATCTGCTGGGCCGCGGCGCGGACCTGCGCGCGCTGCAGGAACTGCTCGGCCATGCCAGCCTCGGCTCGACCCAGATCTATACCGCGGTCGATGCGGCGCATCTGCTCGACGTCTATCGCAATGCGCATCCGCGGGCATGAGGGGGACGAAGCTATTCGTCGGTGCGTTGGCGACGGTCCTGCTTGCGCGCGTCCCGGTCGCGGCGCAGCAAATCCCGCCGCCGCCGCCTGAAAACCATTACGACCCCATCCCAGGGCCATATTTTGTTGGCCCCGCGGACATCGAAACGGCGAGCGGCAGTGAATTGCTCGATCGGATAGCGGAAGGATGGGTCGGTCCCCGGCTTTCGGCGTTCAGTCTATGTGTGCATCCTGGAACGACGCCGCCCGGCAACGACGCATCCTGGATCGTATTGAACCGCGTTGCGGCTGAGCTTCATCGCCGGGGAGCGGAGATCGTTCTGATCGAACCCTTTTATCGTTGTCCGGGACTTCCCCCGCCGAAACTGGAAGGCCATACCGTCATCGAAATCCGCGGCCTCCTCCGCCCGCGTCCAATTCGTTGACGGCTCCACTTCCCTTCACCCGCATCACCGCCGATGGTGTGCGCACTGTCGTCCAGCGGCCGGTCGCGGCCGAAGTGCCGGTCGCGATCGAGTTCAACGGCATCGGATACGCCGTGCTGATGGCGACGCCGGCCGACCTCGACGATCTCGTCACCGGCTTCGCGCTGGCCGAGCGGCTGATCGAGGCGGGCAACGAGTTGCTTGAGATCGACGCCCACAAAACCGACCGCGGCGTGATCGTCCGCGCGATGCTGTCGCCCGAGCGTGCGGCGCGTGTGGCCGACCGGGTGCGGCATCGCGTGTCCGAAAGTTCGTGCGGGCTGTGCGGGATCGAGAATCTGGAACAGGCGCTGCGCCCGCTCCCGCGCGTCACTGCGAAAAGCGAGACGAGCGATGCGGCGATCTTTGCCGCGCTGGCGGCACTTCGCGATCATCAGCCGCTCAACCGCGCGACCGGCGGCGTCCACGCCGCGGCGCTGGTTTCGCGCGACGGCACGATCCGGCTCGCACGAGAGGATGTCGGGCGGCACAATGCCTTCGACAAGCTGATCGGCGCGATGGCGCAGGGTGGGCTGGGCTGGGACGGCGGCTGCGCGCTCCTGTCCTCGCGCTGCTCGTTCGAGCTGGTGGAAAAGGCGGCGCTGGCGAACTGCCCGCTGCTCGTCACCGTGTCGGCACCCACCGCGCTCGCGGTCGAACGGGCGCGGGCGGCGGGGTTGCGGCTGGTGGTGCTCGCGCGGTCCGACGCGGTGCTGGCGGTGGGCCCATGATCCTCGGCGCGGTGCTGGCGGGCGGGCGGGCGAGCCGGTTCGGCAGCGACAAGGGCGCGGCATGGTTCGAGGGGCGGGCGCTGATCGATCACGCGCTCGCCGCGCTGGCCCGGCATTGCGGTGGGCTGGTCGTGGTGGGCCGCGAGTGGCCGGGTGTGCCGAGCGTGCCCGACCGGCCCACGCCCGACCTAGGGCCGTTGGGTGGCCTCGCGGGAGCGCTGCATCACGCGCAGGTGATCGGGGCGGGGCGGGTGCTGACGCTCGGTTGCGACACGCCGCTGGTGCCCGACGCGCTGCTGGCCGACCTCGCGGCGCGGGACACGCCCGCGTTCCTCGAAGACCTGCCCGTGATCGGTATCTGGCCGGCGAGCCTGTCGCCGCGGCTCGACGCGTTCGTCGCCACCGATCCGCGGCGATCGGTGCGTGGCTGGGCGGCGCGATGCGGGGCGGAAGCGCTTGCCGCGCCCCCGCTCCCCAACATCAACACCCCCGCCGATCTCGATCGGCTGGGCTGAGCCTTACTGCGCCGCCGCCGGCGCCGCATTCGTCCGGTACTTGTCGAACCACGCCAGGATCGCCGACGCCTTCGCGGCCGACTGGCTGGGCCGTGCGGTGAAGCCGCCATGGCTGGCGCCCGTGACCTTGACCAGCGCGGTCGGCACGCCGCGGATCTGCAGCGCGGCGTAATATTGCTCGCTCTCGCTCACCGGCGTCCGGTAATCTTCGCTGCCGACGACCACCAGCGTCGGCGTCTTGACGTTGCCGACCAGGCTCAAGGGCGAGCGCGCCCAGTAACCCATCGGATCCTCCCACGGCTGCTTCCTGAACCAGTAGCGCGAGGTGAAGCCGGTGCCGTCCATCGTCAGGGCCTCGCTGATCCAGTTGATGACGGGCTTCTGCGTCGCCGCCGCCTTGAACCGGTCGGTCTTGCCGACGATCCAGCTCGTCAGCACGCCGCCGCCCGACCCGCCGGTCACGAACAGATTGTTCGGGT
>CAJYLT010000084.1 GCA_913775795.1 uncultured Sphingomonas sp.
CCGCCTCGGCCTCCTTTAGAATACCGATGATCTGCTCTTCCGTGAACTGCTTCCGCTTCATTCTGTCCGTCCCTTCGAAGGGCCGGTCTCTAGGTCCAGGTGGATGAAGAAACGGGGGTCACGTCACCGCCGCCGCAATTAATCTGATGCATGTGAAATCCCGTCCTGTTCGCACCACTCAACGATTGCGAACTTAGAACGGCCCCGGATCAACGCCCGTCTCGACAGCGCATGTTAGTGGGCTCTCATCAAACTGAGCCGCCCCCCCAGGAACCGTCTGCCCGAACGGATGACAGGTTAGCGAAACGCATATTTTGATCTGAGCGTCTGCAATTGGGTAGCAGCGGCAGCAAGGCGGCCATTCCACTCTAGCCCCATAGCCGACGTTCAGGACGGCTATTGAGCGAAGCGAAGGAGCCTGATCTTGACGATGCCATAGCGGTCAGGCGGTAGCAGTCTCAGGCGCTCGTCGCCGTTCAATATCTGTCCGGGCACCCACTGGCCGTTCTGGTAAGTCCCTTCCTCGACGCGCGAGATCTCGATCGTGCTAGAGCCGTCGCTCGATGCGAAGTCTGCGTCCACATCACGGCCCACCAGAACAAACTCTACGTCACTCAATTGAACGATCAGGCCAGAGGGACGCATGTCAGTCATGTCGGGCGCGTGCGGCGAATCGGTTTGAGGTTGCTTGATCCGCCGATCGACCGGGGGGGCCACGCCGATGTCGAGCAGCTTCTTAAGCAGCGTCTCGTGCGCGCCGCGTAGAGTCACCCGGACCTTGCCGAGCGTTAGGGTTTCGACGGCGGCGGGCTCAAGCACGAAACCGTGCACAGTCCCGCGCGCTTGCGCGTCGGCGATGACCGGCAGCATACCCCCTAGCACGCGATACGCATCGGCGATTTGGTTGTCGGCGACGCCGTCCTCGATCCCGAACGGACCGAAGCCCATGCCGCGAAAACGGCCCAGCGTCTCGAAAAGGTTGCCAACGACGAAGCGAGCTTCGGGAACGAACAACGGGTTGGTGGCGGTCACATAGCGCGACGCCCAGCCCGGAAAATCATCGACGTAGACATCGGGCGACAGCCAATCGAGGTGCTTGCCGCCCGCGGCCCATACGTCAAAGACCCGCGGCACCGGCCCCCCCGAAGGATAATTACCCGCCTGGTCGTCGGCACGCTGCGGTCCGAGCCATGCGTTGGCGTACATCGGCAGGGCGTATTGCGCTTTTCCGGCAGCCGCGACCTCGTCGATGAAACGCGCGACGTGCCAAGCCATGAACACCTCGTCCGCCTGCCAGCCGGTGCCGAACACGTCGGCCCAGCTGCCGGTCGTTCGATAGCCCTGTGCCGCCCATAGCTGTTCGAGCGATGGCGACAGCTTGCCCTTGTGTCGGCGCAGATGCGCCATCAGCGCCGCGGGCACTTCGCCGCGCCAAGCGCGCTCAGCCGCCGCCGATCGGTCGCGGCTGTCGCCGAGCAACCCAGACTCGTTCTCGACCTGCACGGCGATCACGCGACGATCCGGATCAGCCGTGCCAAGGTGCGCCATGACCGCTGCAAAGGCACGCGCGTCGGATTGGCGCGTGGCTTCACCAAGGAGGCTCAGCACCACGCCTTCGGCCCGGCCGCGAGCTGGCGAAGCAGGATCGATACGTACGCGCGGAAAGCGCTTCGGGTCGGAACGTACCCATTCAGGCGCATAGGTCGATTTGGCGTTTTTCACCGTACCGAACCACAGGAAGACGACGCGCATGTCATGAGCGCGCGTCTGACGCAGATGGTCATCGACCAGGCTGAAGTCGAAGCGGCCCTCACGCGGTTCGATCTGTTCCCAATAGATCGGGATGATGGCGGTGTTCAGGTGCTGAGCCGACAGCTTCGTCCAGACCCCACGCATATGAGCGATGCTCGAAGCTGCGGAATTGTGAACCTCGCCGGCCAAAGCGATGTGTGGCTTCCCATTGACGATCAGCTGGATCGCTTTGCCGTTGCGTTTCACCGACGGAATAGGCTGCTGTTGGGCAACGGCATCGCTCGGGAAAGCCGTGAAGACCACCGCACTAGCAAGCAGCATAAACCAAACGCGCACGATCGATCGCGATTGACTATTCAGCATCCGCAAACCCCTCCGAGCCACATTCTTTAAACAGAACTTTCGATACGATATTGGTCATTTGTTCATCGACGCGCCGTGTGTCGATCGACCGCGCTGGTGATCGCTCAGAGCGGCCGCGCGACCATTTCGAACATCTCGATGGTCGCCTTGTGGTTGTCGACCGGCGACCGCTTGCCGATCTGCCCGTCGCAGATCGCACGGGAGGCCTCGACGATGTAGCGGCAGCGGGCGTGGCGGCGGGCGTGATAGGCCTCGAACGCGGCTATTGGGTCATCCGGCGAGCCCGCGACTTCCTCGGCGAGGACGATCGAGTCCTCGATTGCCATGCCTGCCCCTTGGCCAAGGTGCGGGGTGGTGCCGTGCACGGCATCGCCGAGCAAGACGACGTGTCCGCGATGCCACGGCCCATCGAGGAAGAAGGCCTCGAGCGGGCGATAAACGACGCCGTCATTGTCGGTAACCTGATCGACGAGCGCGCGAATCTGCGGCGCGGGCACCGATGCCAGCTTCTGACGCAGCGTCTCTGCCAACCTGTCGGGCGCATACCAGGGATTGCCCGGCTCCGGGGTGGTCACGAACATGTACATCCGCCCGGCGCTCATCGGGACGAGCCCGACCCCGGTGGGCCCGTTGAACACGCAAAGGCTCTGCATTTCGACCGGCCGGTCGAAATTGTATCGCCAGACGCCCTGCCCAGTGAACTCAGGGACGGGCGCATCGGGAAACAGCCGCCGGCGCATTTCGGAATAGAGGCCATCGGCCGCGACGACGAAGTCGTAGCGTTCGGCTCGCCCGTCGGACAGGCGGACATCGACCCCCGCGCCGTCATCGTCCAGCGTATCGACCGTTACGCCGAGCTGGATCGAGGTCCCCATCGCGCGCGCGCGATCGGCGAGCACCTTCTGCAACGCGCGGCGGCCGATGCCGAGATTGGCCGGTTTCCCCTCGACCAGTCGCGGGCTGGGCGACACGGCGACGCGCTGGCCGCTGGGAATGAAGATCTCCACCTGATCGAAACCGCAGCCGGCCGCGACGTAATCGTCGATTAGATCGAGCTCGGCCATCGCGCGGATGACGTTGGCCTGCTGGATGATGCCGACGCCGTAGACGCTCCATTCGGGATCGCGCTCGATCAGGTCGACGGCGACGCCCTTGCGCCGCAACGCGATCGCCGCGGTCAGCCCGCCGATGCCGCCGCCCACGATCAGTGCCTTGCGTGTGATATCCATCGAGGCCCCTTTCTCGATCCTATTGGTCATCGCGGCGCGCTCAGCGGTCACGGTCTTCGAGCATCAGTTCGGCGACGCGCCAGCCCACGACCATTGCCGGGCCGTTGGTGTTGCCTGCGGGCGTGAACGGCATGATCGAACAGTCGGCGACGCGCAGCCCATCCAGCCCCTGCACGCGAAGGCGCGCGTCGACGACGCCGTCGTCGGCCGAACCGATCCGGCAGGTGCCAGTCGCGTGCAGGCCGGGACTGGTCAGCCATTCGAGCATGTCCGCAATCTCGGCATCGCTGTCGTGGCCGGCGCCGGGCGTCACCTCCTCGGCCACGAAGCGGGCGAGCGCGGGCTGGCGCATATACCGTCGCACGAGCCTGACCATGTCGATCATAAAGGCCTTGTCGGCCGGGTCGCTCCACCATTTGGCCGCGATCTCGATCCCGTCGGCGACATCGGCCGAGCGGATCGCGACATGCCCGCGCCCGGCCGGGCGCAGAGCGATGGCATTGACCGTGACGCCGGGCTTGTCCTCAAGCGCGCCGCGGCCCGGATCGGCCTTGATCTCCGCGCTCGAGCGCATCGAGAACGGGCCGATCCCGAACTGGACGTCGGGCCAGTCGGCTGGGCTGCGCATCGACAGGAGCGCCGTCACTTCCGGCGAGGTATAGGCCATCAGGCCCTTGCCGCCCGTCAGGTAATAGCGCGCGACGTGCGACCACAGGCGCCAGCCGGAAAACTCGCGATTGGCGCCGAAGTCGTTAGTGAGGCGATACGACATCGAGAACATCGCATGATCCGCCAGATTGCGGCCGACCTGAGAGAGCGGATGGACGACGGCCACGCCCGCCTTCGCCAGCGTTTCGGCGGGGCCGATGCCGGACAGTTGCAGCAGCTTGGGGCTTTGCAGCGCGCCAGCGGACAGGACGACCTCGCGATTGGCGGCGATCGCCTCGCTACCCTCACCTGTCCGGATGCGGACGCCGGTCGCCCGGCGGCCCTCGACCTCGACACGCTCGACCAGCGTGTCGGTCATCAGCGTCAGGTTGGCGCGCCCGAGCGCCGGCCGCAGGAACGCGCGGTAGCTTGATGCGCGCCGACCGCGGCGGTTCACCGTCGCCTGCGTATAGCCGATGCCCGTCGTGCCCGGTTTGTTGATGTCGGAAAGGCGCGGCAGGCCCATTTCGACCCCCGCCTCGACCATCGCGGCGATCGCAGGCGAGCGATAGGGCAGCTGCGTCACTTGAAGCGGGCCGTCGCGCCCGCGGGTGGGATCGGCCCCCGGCTCGCGATAGCTTTCCATCGCGCCGAAGCAGCGGACGATTTCCGACCACCGCCATTCGGGACTGTCGCCGCCGGCCCAGGCATCATAGTCGCGCGGCATCCCGCGCAGGTACCAGGTGCCGTTGGTCGAACTCGACCCGCCCATGCCCCGGCCATAGGGCCAGACCTCGCCCGCCGGACGACCGGGCTGCTCGTTGACTGGAAAGTGCCAGAAGTGCACCGGGTTGCCGAACATCTTCATGAATGCGCGCGGCATGTCGACCAGTTCGGTCTCGTTGCGCCCCCCCGCCTCGATCAGCAGGACGGTGCTCTTGCCGTCGGCGCTCAGCCGCTCGGCGAGGACGCAGCCCGACGAACCGGCGCCGACGACGATATAGTCGAATGAAGGGGTCGTCATGACGCAGCGGAAACCTTTGCCTCGGGTGCGGAAGGGATGAGGACGGCGGCGGCCACCGCCGCGATCAGGGTGACAACGCCCATCGTCGCCATCGCCGGAATCAGCCCGCCGATCGCGCCGGCCACCGCCGCGACGATCGGGCTGCACACGAACGTGCCGCAGAAGAACGCAGTGGCCCAGATGCTCATCCCGCGCCCCCGCTGCTCGTAGGGGAGCATTGCCTGTCCCCAGGCGAGCAGGATCGGGATGACCATGCCGCCGCCGACCTGCTGGATCGCGGCGCCGACCGAGGCGAGCTGCCAGCTCGAAGCGACACCGATGACGAGTTGGCCGATCCCGATGAACGACAGGGCCAGCGCCAGCAGCTGCCCCGTCGGCCGGGCGTGGAGCCGGCGGTAGAGGAAGGCGCCGGCGATATAGGTCAGGCTGGTCGCCGCCTGGATCAGGCCGATCCGCGTCGCCGATCCGGCCCCCCGCATGTCGAGCACCCGAGCGATATTGAGCGGCTCGACATAATAGAGGACCGACGTCACCAGCGTGACCGCCCCGATCAGCGCCGCCGCCCGCCACGGGAAGCCCAGCCGGGGCCGTGCATCGCCGTGATCGGTTCGCGCGGCAGGCTCGTCGATGAAAAGCACCGCCATGACGAAGGCGGGGATCGCCGCCAGATAGATGGCGAACGGGCCGCGCCAGCTTATGTCGGCCAGCGCACCGCCGACCGCGATCAGGCCGGTGCCGGCGATCGATGTGGCCACCCCCACCCACGATACCCAGCGATGCCGCTCCTCGCCGAAATAGTCGCCGATCAGCGCGGTCGAGATGGTGATCGCGAATGCCTCCGCCAGTCCCAGGATCGCGCGGCTGGCGAAGATCAGCGCCAGGCTGTCGGTGAACAGCGGCACGATGCCCGCCGCGACATAGAGCCCCATACCGAAGATGAAGCTGCGCCGCCGGCCGTAGCGGTCGGCGAGGATGCCGGCGACGGGGGCGAACAGCGCGGCGCACAGCGACGGGATGGTGACGATCGCCGGGATCAGGAAGCCGGCGTTCGGCATGTCGCCAAAGGCTGCGAACAGCTTCGGAATAGCCGGAAACAGCGAAACGATCGCCATAACCGGCAGGATGTTGGCGTAGATGAGCGTGACGCCCTTCGCCGTCGTCCCACGCCCGGCGCCTGAGCGCTGCGCCGCCAGGCTAGCCAGCATCGAGCGACATCGTCTTGCGGTCGTTGTTGAACGACGGGAACGGCATGTATGAAATGCGCAGCCGCTGCTGGAGCGTCACTTCATGCGCGCCCGCCGGGAAGCCGCCCGGATGATCCACCAGGATCGTTGCGGCCTCGCCGAAGCGCCATCGCCGGTCATAGGTCGCCGCCATCCCGTCCAGCGTCAGCGGCCCATCGCCTTCGTCGAAGCGGATCGCCTCGCGCGGGATTGGCCGGCCATCCAGCGTCACGGCCAGATCCTCGACCATCGACAGCGTCAGGCCGCGATAATAGCCGAGCTTGCTATCGAAGGCGAAGCCGGTGGGCGCGTCTTGCGGACCGAGATTGCGCAGCGAATCGGCGACGATCGTGTACTTGTCGAACATGGGGTTCAGCCCTCCTGGCCGGCGGCGGCGAGCAGTCGTTCGAACATGCGGTGCTGGCGGCGCACCTGCTCGCGGCTGTCGACCTCCTCGACATCCTGCACCCAGCGATTGCCCTCATACTCGCTCGACAGATAGCCTTCCCAGCCGCCGGCCACGAGCTCTGGAATGACCTCGGCATAGGCGAGCGACGGGTCGCGGTCGTCCGGCGTCATCTCGTAGAACTTGGCCTGGATGTGCCGGAAATAGGGGATGTAGTCGCGGATTCGCTTAGGATCTGAGAACGGGTTGTGCCGCAGCGTCTCTGCCATCCGCACCTCGGCGGGGTTGCCCTTCATTGTCACCGCGACGTCGAAGATCGTGTATTCGGCCATGATCTTGGCCTCGTGCTGATCGACGATGAACTGCGTGACTTCCGGCCGGGCGCCCTCGCGCTCGAACCGCGCGCGAAAGGCCGGCGGATAATGCTTCATGAAGATGCCCATGTCGGGCAGCAGGCCGAGATGCCGGGTGCCGAGCCGGTCCGCGGTCTCCACCGTGCGCAGGATCCAGGCATGCTCCATGTGCCACGGCGCATGGACCTCTACCCCCATGTGCACGTCGAGATCCTCGGCATAGGGGACGCACTGCGCGAGGATGTCGGGCCGCACGAAGACGAGCACCCGCATGTTGCGGATGCCGAGCCGGTTGCACAGCGTCAGGTCGCGGCGGATCGAGGCCACCTGCTCGTCGTCGCCGAGCAGCCCGCCAGCGCGCAGCTTGGTATCGAGGAACATGTCGTAGCACGTCCACTCGCAGCCGTGCCGCGCCACCATCTCCTTGAGCGCACCGACTTCGTGATCGGTGACGTTCGGAAAAGTGGGGATGTTCTGCTCAGGCAGGATCTCGATCCCGCGCGCGCCGATCGACGCGGCGAACGAGACGCAATCCTCAACCGTCATCCTGCCGAGGAACAGTTCCTCCTGAAACGAATAGAGGCTTACGCCGCGCTTGATACTGGGGACGGTCACATCGGGTCCTTCTTCAATGGGCAGGGGGCCAACCACGTTAGAGGCGGTTGGCGCGCGCGATCCGCGCGAGCACGGCCGCGCTGGGCTTGGCAGTCCGTTTGAAGGTGTTGCAATCGACGGCATGCAGGCCGAAGCGCGGATGATAGCCGAAGCCCCACTCAAAATTGTCGAGCAGCGACCAGTGGAAGTACCCCTGCACCGGTACGCCGGCGTCCATCTCCCGCTTCAATTCGGTGAGTGCTGCGGGGATCAGCCAGGCGCGAAGCGCATCATCGCCGGTGTTGACGCCATGCTCGGTCACGATGATCGGCAGCTTTGTGGTTTCCCATGCATAGCGGACGGCGCCGGCCAGCGAGCCCGCCCAGACTTCGGCGCCATCGGCGTTGCGTCGCGCACCCTCCGGCGGGGGTAGCGCACCGCTCGAATTCCAGCGCTTGCGCTCGTAGTTCTGAACGCCGACGAAGTCACAGGTGCGCGCCGCAAGGCGCAGCCATTCGCCGTAATAGCGCTCGCGGACACGATCGCGCATGCTGCCCGGCCCGACCGCCTGATCGTCGATCATCGCAAGCGTAACGCCGACCGGTAGGTCGCTACGCGCCGCCTTGATCGCCGCGACGCCAAGTGCATGGCCCTTCATCTGGTTCGCTCGGTAGCGCTTGGGATCGTCCACATGCAGGATGACGCCCGGGCGGAAGGCCTGCACGCCCAGCAGCTTTGCGGCCGCCATCTGCATCCTTGCGTCGCCTGCGCGCAGTTCCGGGGGCAGGATCTCGCCGATCAAGCCGGCAAGGTTCGGCTCGTTCAGCGTCATGGCATGACCGATGCCGGCGGCCAGGTGCCGGGCCGCACGGTCGCAGAAGCGCGCGAACAGATCGGGCGCGTCAGGGCTTTGCCATCCACCCTGCGCGGCAAACCACCTCGGTGTCGTGAAGTGATTGAACGTGACCAAGGGACGGAGGCCTCGTGCGCGGCAACCGTCGATCATCGCCTTGTAATGATCGAGCATCGCGCTCGAGAAATGCCCCTTGTCGGGCTCGATCCGCGCCCATTCGAGGCTGAAGCGATAGCTGTTCAGGCCCATCCCTTTCACAAGATCGAGGTCGGTCGGCCACAGCTCGAAGCTATTCGTCGCGTCGCCCGACCGATCCGCGAACATGGTGCCGGGCAGGTTCTCGATCACCCACAGGTCTGCGTTGAGATTGTTGCCCTCGACCTGGTGCGCTGCGGTCGATGCGCCCCACAGAAAGCCCTTGGGAAAGGTGAGCTCATCGCGCCGACGCTGTGCCAGCAGGGGGCTATCCACCATCGCGGCGGCGGTGGCGGCACCGACGCCCGCGATCACGCTGCGCCGATCGATTGTCTTACTCATCCGATTGCTCCTTTAGCGATTGTCATGGCCGCACCGCCGGCGTCACCGCCAGAAGCCCCTGCGTCCGCATCCAGCGGAGCATCAGGTCCATCCACCCCTCCTCGGGCGAGCCGGCCGCGCCGGTGCCGAAACCGTGGCCGCCGGTTGAAAACAGGTGAAACTCGATCGGGCGCTTCGCCGCGCGATAGCTATCGACAAGCGCTAGGCCCGGCTGGCGTGCGAGAAGGAAGTCGTCGGCGGCGATCGCGACGAACATTGGCGGCGCGTCGGCGGGTACCGCCATCGGCCCCATGTTCGGATAGATCGGCGCGGCGAAGTCGGGCCTGTCCGCCCCGCCTCGCTCCACCAAGCTCCGCGTTAGAAACCCGCCGGCCGAAAAGCCCATGAACCCGACCCGCCCGGGATCGATGCCATAGGCGGCCGCGTGCTGGCGCACATAACGCAGCGCCGCGATGCCGTCCGCCAGCGCCGGGGCGGGCGTATCGTTCGGCGGGGCCAGCACACTCGCGCGCCCGGCGATCATGTTGTCGAGTTCGGCGACGAAGGTCTTCTGATCCTGCGGCGTCGGCAGTGTTCGGTATTTCAGCACGAAGGCAGTGATCCCGTGGTCGGCGAACCAGCGGGCGGCAGCCCACCCCTCCTTGTCCATTTCCAGCCCCAGGAATGCGCCGCCCGGCGCGATGATCACCGCGGCCGGCTGCGGCGTGCCCACGGGGCGGAATGCCGTCAGAGTCGGCCGCGTGACGTTGCGAACGGCCAGGCGACCGCCATCGCTTCGGTGCCAGATTTCCCGATCGGCGCCGCTGGCGGTCGGCAGCATGACGGTGTTCGGCTGTTGCGGCGCAGCGACGGTAGTGGTCGAAATGCTTGTCTGTGCGGATCCGGACGCAGCCGAAGCCAGCGCGCAGGTAGCCGCGAGGATCGGGAGGCGAAGGCGCATCGGGGTCGCTTTCATGAGATGCCCGGCCGCATCGTTCACGGCCGGGCATCAAGGGTGTCAGAAGTTGAAGCCGAAGCGCGCAC
Organism: uncultured Sphingomonas sp.; assembly: GCA_913775795.1. Classification (GTDB taxonomy): domain Bacteria; phylum Pseudomonadota; class Alphaproteobacteria; order Sphingomonadales; family Sphingomonadaceae; genus Sphingomonas. The sequence continues at coordinate 10,006 of CAJYLT010000084.1, forward strand.
CGATCGTGCGAACGGATTCGAAGCTGAAGCGCTGGCTGAGCGACAGGACCGGCGCGCCCGCGATCGGATTGGCGTCGCCACCGTCCGACCCAATCGAGATCGGACGGATCTCGTTCGTGCAATTCTTGCAGAAGAGACTGACGTTCCAGTTGTTGCCGCGAAGGCCCGCACGCAGGTCGATCGTGTCCCAGGTCGGAATGAAGTACACGTCGCCGATCCCCGCTGACTGGCGCGAGCGGTGATAATAACCGCCGCCCAGCTCGAAGTTCAGGTCGTTCGCAACCGGCGTCGTATATTCGGCGCCGATCGTCGAAGTGAATCGCGCCGACAGCGGCAGTTGATAGCCAGCTGCGTTAAACACGCCGACGAAGCTCGGGTCCGCCGAATTGACGTTGGCGCGGCATCCGTCAGTCGTCTGCGTGGGATAACATTGCGCGCCGGGATAGGCGTCGAACTTGGCGTCGACATAGGACGCCGAGGCCGACACCGTCAGGCCGCGAGTCGGCCGAGCCTGAAGCGACAGGTCGATGCCCCGGGTCGAGGCCGTCGCGGCGTTGCCGAGCACATTAGTGCGCAGCGCCTGGACGAACGCCTGGATCTGAAGGTCGTCGAACTTGGTGTAGAAGGCCGAAAGGCTGAAGCTGAGCGCACCGTCGAGCGCGCGACCCTTCGCGCCGATCTCCCCGCCCCGCGAGATTTCGGGGCGCACGCGCAGGTCGGCACCGATTGCAGGTGACGTGTTCGAGAAGCCCGGCCCCTTATACCCCTCGCCATAGAAACCGTAGAGCATCAGATCGGGGGTCGCCTGCCACTCGGCACCGAACTTGTAGCTGAGGTCAGTGTAATCTGTCGTCTGGTCGGTGACGGCACGGCGAACGCCGAGGGTAACGAAATACTGGCCGAAATTCTCACGCAGATCGATCGACGCCTTTTCATAGGTAAGTCGCGCACCTGCACTCAGACGGAAGGTGTCGGTAATCGCATAGGTGAGCTGACCGAAGCCGGCATAGCTGTCCTGTACCAGGCGATACTGATAATCCTGTCCCAGAAAAGAGGTGTTGCTGACGCTACACGCGGGTGGCGGCCCCGCCGTGACGGTCGCACCGATGCAGAACGGGAACCGGATCGCCGCCGCGTCCGGTACGCCGTTGTTGCCGCCGCGAAAGCCCTGCACGTCACCGGTCGAACGAAAATAATAGAGCCCCGCCTGTCCGCTCAGCCTGTTACCCTGCGGCAGCGCCAGCCGCAGTTCCTGACTGTACTGATTGTAAGCCTGTTTCGACTGGTTGAAGCTGAAAAAGTTGAACGCGGTGTTGTCCGAATCGAACTGGAACTCGGTATCGGCACGCTTCCACGCGGTGATGCTGCTCAGCTCGTACCCGCCGGGCAGCGACAGGCTGATGTTCGCCTGAAGCCCGCCCGTGTTGGCATCCCGGAAATTGGCCGATTCCGAAAAATACTGAAGGTTTTCCGGCCCAGCCGTCAGCCCGCGCGCCGGATACTGGCTGCCCGCGCCGAACTGCCGGAAAGTCACGTCGTAGCGGCCGGTGATGCCGCGCTGCCGGTTATAGTCGCCGATCAGGTATACCGAGAGGGTGTCGGTCGGCTCCCACAAAAACTTGGCGCGCAGGCCGAGGTTGCGCAGATCATTGTCGTTCCGGACCGCCGCGTTGCCGCGGGGGTAGGTAATCGAATCCTGGTCGCTCCAGATCGCGTTCAACCGCAATGCGCTGTTCTGGCTGACGGGCAGGTTGACCGTGCCGCGCAGCTGATAGCCGAACCCGTCCTTCACATCGCGGTGGCGCGTGACCAGCTCGGCATCGGCGATCACTTCGGTCCGGTTCAGCTTGGGGCGATTGGTGGTGATGTTGACGAGGCCGGCGGACGCGTTCTTGCCGAACAGCAACCCCTGCGGCCCGTTCAGCACCTCGACGCGGGCGACGTCGTAGAATGCGTTGGCGGCAAACTCCTTGCTGCCGAGCACGACGTCGTCGATGACCTGCGAAACGCTGGCCTCGACCGTCGTGGCGAATGTCGAGGTGCCGACGCCGCGGACCGAGAAGGTGTTGTCCTGCGCCACCTGAAGACTGGGTGCGAGGCGAGTGACGGCGGTCAGGTCGTTGGCACCGCGCTGAACCAGTTGGTCGCCGCCGACGACGGTGACGCTGAGCGGTACCTTAAGCACGTTCTCGCTGCGGCGCTGAGCGGTGACGACGATGTCGCCCACGGAGTCGTCCGCTTCGACCGGCGCGGCGGGCGCTGCCTGAGCCGTCGTCTCCTGTGCGATGGCGGGGGCCGCGACGCTTGCGAACGCCAGGATCGCAGCGGTGCCGAAAAGCCGTGAAAGCGTATCTGTCCTCATCATTTCATCCTCTCCCCGATCCGGATCGTGCTGGGCATGTCATGGCGTTGGAATTGCCGTGCTACCCTATTAATCGATGATTAGCAGGGTCGTATTAATCGCCGATTATTTCAACGTCAAGCGGGTTGGCGGATGGGCGTCGATCGCCTAGCAGGACCGGATGTCGGCCACGCTATCCAGTCCCGATCCCGCCAGTCCCGAACGTCGCGGCAAGCCCTCGCATCGGGAGGATCTGCGCAGCGAACTGCTCGCCGCCGCGCTGGATGTGGTCGCGCGCGAGGGGCACGAGGGGCTGTCGATCCGCAAGCTTGCCGAGGCGGTAGGCGTTTCTCCAGGCGCGCCGTACCACCACTTTCCCGATCGGCGGTCTCTTCTGCTTGCGGTGGCGCTCGAAGGCTATGATCGAATGTTTCGCGAGACCGCGTTCCGATCGCCATCGAGCGGCACGTCGGCCGAACCGCTGTTTCGGACCTTTACCGCGTTCATTCGCTTTGCCGTGACAGAGCCGCACCTTTTTACGTTGATGTACGAAAGCGAACTCGTACGGCCAACGCTGTCGCCTGAACTGGGCCGTGCTCAGGATGTCGGCTTCCAGCTGCTGCGACGGGAAATTGCGCGTGTCGCTCCGCACCTGAATGAGCACGAGCGCAGCATACGAATCGCGACGATCTGGAGTGCGATATTTGGGTTCGCAATGCAGGCCAATCGCGCCATGCTTCGACACCAGGCGCCCGAGCCTGCCCCCGACGAGCTAGCCCCAGAGGTTGTTAAGCAGGCGCTCCGGTTACTCGAGGGATGATCGACATCATCGGTTTAGAGCTTCGTTCCTAGCAGCCATTAGACTTTTGCCGCACAATTTTGAAGTCATCATCGACCCAGGCCCGGACGCTGCGGCAAGCCATCGCTCTTACCGAACGCGGCCATTCATTCAGCCTGACCATTCCCGTTTCCCGATCCTCAAAGGTCAATTTCGGGAAAGAGCTATCTGGAACAGATTTTGGCAAAGCCGATGCTTCGGTCGCCTCTCCGTGCCATTAGCAGGGCCACCGTCCAATAGTATTGCGAGGTGGTGCCGATCGGCCTTGCGATAGGACATTGACCCGTCCACCATCATACGGACGACATTTGGGGGGATGGCCATGAAGTCTGTCGCAGGCGCGCTACTATGCGTGGCTCTCGCAACGGTTCCATTTTCAGTTCCGGTTCGAGCGCAGCAAGCGGACCCGGAGAGGGTCTACAAGGCAGCCGGCGCAAAGGCATCAAAGCCGACCGCGACAGTGGCTTACGGCCCAACGGACCTGCAGGTGGCTGATCTGCGGCTGCCGAAGGGAAAGGGGCCGTTCCCGGTGGCCGTGGTCATTCATGGCGGATGCTTCATGTCCAGTGTGGACAAGCGGACGGGTATTGCCGCCTTCGCTGATGCGTTGACCGAGCGGGGATATGCGACGTGGAACATCGAATATCGCCGCGTCGGCGATCCCGGCGGAGGGTGGCCGGGGACGTTTGAAAACGTCGCGGCGGCTATCGACAAGCTTGCCGACGTCGCGCCGCGCTACAAACTCGATCTGAAGCGCGTGGCATTGGTTGGCCATTCGGCAGGCGCCTATTTTGCCCTATGGGCAGCGTCACGACCCCGGCTAACGACGCCTTGGAGCGATGCCAAGGTGCGCCCAATCGCGGTCGCTGCGATCGACGGGCCTGGAACGTTGGCGTCCTTCGTCGGCGTCGATGCCCAGGTCTGCGGGAGACCTGTCATCGTGCCGCTAATGGGAGGCACGCCATCGCAGAGGCCGGCGGAATTTCGGCTTGCCTCACCACAGGACCACCTTCCGCTCGGGATACCGCAACTTCTCGTGCTGAGCGATCTGGCGGATCTGATGCGTCCCTATGTGGCGGCGGCCCAAACGGGCGGCGACACGGTGAAAACGCTCGCGCCCCCGAATGCCAACCACTTCGATGTCGTGACGCCGGCGACGCCGAACGGTCAGGCAGTCGTAAAGTTCGTCGCCGACAACCTCATGCCGCGGCATCCGTAGGCGAACGCGTCTTTTCCCGTTTCACCTTCGTTGTCGGGAAGAGGCGGCGCCGAGCGATGGCGGCTATGGCCCTCGACGTTCCCGTAGACAGACATTCTGCATCTCTGCCCACACCAGACGCTAGGACCGAACGCCGCGATGCCCGAAAGCAGCCTGTCCGCTCACGCCCAAAAGTAGACGCTCAACCTTATGGCTCGCCCGCCCGATTGCAGCCGTCCGTTCAAGGCCGCATGGTGCAGGAATGAGCAAGAGAGATCGGTTGTGGGCTCGCTACTGGGGCATTCGTGACGACCACCGTAACGGCCACCGTATGCCGATACTGCGGCATCTAGCGCTCGTTGGTGATAGTACCGCCATGGTCGAGTTGAGCAGCGAACTGCGGGACCGTGGTCACATCGCAGATCGGTTCAGCCAGAGCGGCCTTGCTTATGCGGCGTACCGCCGAGGCAATCCCTTGGGGGCACAGCATCTGGCGATGAACGCGTTCAATCAAAATGACCTGCGAGGTTATCGGTATTGGCTTAGCAGGGCTGCGAGGTCGGGAGATAGTGAAGCCGCTCGTGAATTGAAGCGGTTCGAGCTTCGCCTGCCACACACCGACGCGGCTTTGATCCGCCGTAAGCGTCCGCTTCGGCCATCAGACTTACCGTAAGCCGAACGTCCGCTTCCCTGCCCGTACCAGACATCCGGATATCCAAACGGCGCCGGTCGCCGCGCTTCGACGCTATGAACGAACGACCGGTTTGGGATCGCGTTCAAGAGTCGCCGAATGACCGATTGTGGGTCATTGCGCCAGAAGCGGGTAGGCTGGTGCTCGCCGAAAGCCGATCTTAACCCGCCGTGCGCGCGTCCGTCGGCTTTTTTCGAAAACCGACGTTTAGCTAGTTGGGTAGGAACGGCATCGAAGTCCCAGTAGCAGGCCATCGTGCTTGCCCCATCGCCACGGTCATTCGCGCGTCGAAGCGCCGATGCGGCACGATGGAAGCTGTCTCGATAACGCCACTATGCACGGAAAGCAGGAGCGGCGCAGTCTTGTGAAAACGGACTTGTTGTGAAACTTACGGGCGCTCTCCTGAAGCGGCGCAGGCTTCTTCAAGGAGGACACCGCTTCATCTAGGGGGTGCGTTTCGGCGCGCGGCCTGCTAGGGGGCGCGGCATATGACAGGTTTCAAACTCCCCGATTTCGACGACCGCCGCAAGGCGTCGCAGGCCGCCAAGCTCGAGGCGCTCGCCAAGCTGCGCAAGGCAAAGGCCGAAACGACCGCCCCCGCCGCCCCGGCCGATCCCGACGCCAAGTCGTCGCGAGAGATCGCCGCCGAGGAGCGCCGCGCCGCGCACCGCGCAAAGATCGAGGCGGACAAGGCCGCGCGCATCGCCGCGCGCGAAGCCGCCGCCGAGGCGAAGGCCAATCAGAAGGCGCCGCTAACCCCCGAGGAGCAGAAGGCGGCACGCGACGCGCGTTACGCCGCGCGCAAGGCACGCAAGGGCAAGTGACCCCGCGCGAGCTGATCGGCACCGCCGAGGTGCCGGGCGGCCCGCCGCTTCGCCTGTTCAGGCGGAACGACGATTTCATGATCGTCCTCGACCGCAACGAACTGATGAGCACGCGCATGAGCGGGTCCGAGGTCGCACTCGGCACGCTGACGTGCGAGCCGCTGACCGGCCACCCCGCCCCGCGCGTGCTGATCGGCGGGTACGGCATGGGCTTCACGCTGCGCGCCGTCCTCGGCCTGTTGGGCGCGAAGGCGGAGGTCGTGGTGGCGGAGCTCGTGCCCGGTATCATCGAATGGGCGCGCGGGCCGATGGCGGCGCTGACCGCCGGCTGCCTCGACGACGCGCGCGTCGACCTGCAGATGCGCGACGTGGGCGAGGTGATGCGTGAGGGGACGGGGCGGTTCGACGCGATCCTGCTCGACGTCGACAACGGTCCCGACGGGCTGACGCGCGAGGCCAACGAGGGGCTCTACGCGCCCGCCGGCCTTGCCGCCGCGCGGCGCGCGCTGCGGCCGGGCGGCGTTCTCGCCGTCTGGTCCGCTGCGCCCGATCCCGCGTTCACCCGCCGTCTGGTCAAGGCGGGCTTCGCGACCGAGGAAGTGCGCGTGAAAGCGCGGGAGAACGGCAAGGGCGCGTCGCACATGATCTGGCTCGCCCGCCCGCGGACGGGCTGAAGCCGGTGGCGAAGCGGCGGCGATACCTGACCGCGACGATGCCCGATAGTTACGTCAAGACGATCGGGCCGACCGCCGCGCCCTTCACCCATTATTGGCGGATCGTCGCCGATCTGGGCGGCGGCCGGACCGAGGTCTTCTGGGGCCATGCCAAGTCGCTGAAAGAGGCGACGGGCAAGCGCGCCGCGCTGGACGAAGCAGCGCGCCAGCGCGGCTGGGCCGGCCATGTGTTCGAGGTGATCGAGCTGACCGAATCCCAAGAGCCGCCCGGCGCCGGCTGACCGCGGCCGCATACGTATTTTACCGCTACCAAATGGCCGCGTTCTGGTGGAGTGTCGGCGGCGACGCCGGCGAACGATCGGCGCGGTTCGGGCGGGAGAGGTGATGATGGCAATGCGGCGCGAACTCACGAGGCAGGGCGCGACGCGGCGCGAGGCGCTGGCGCTTTCAGCGGGCGCCGCGATCGTCGCGGCGATGCCCGCCGCCGCCGCCCCTGCCCCCGGCCTCGATGCCATTGCGAGCAAGCGCGGGCTGCGTTTCGGCTCGGCCGTCGCCTGGTGCCCACCGGGCGCGGATCGCGGCGGCGTCGGCAACCCGCGGTACACGGCGCTGCTGGAGCGCGACTGCGGCATCCTCGTCGCGGAAAACGAGATGAAGTGGCAGCGGCTGCGCCCCACGCCCACCACGTTCGATTTCGAGCGCGCCGATGCGATCGCCGCCCATGCGAAGGCCAAGGGCATGGCGATGCGCGGCCACACGTTGCTTTGGCACCAGACGAAGTGGATGCCCCGCTGGGAGGCGTCCTACGATTTCGGCCCCCGCCCCGCCACCGCGGGTGCGGCAATGCTCACCAATCACATCCAAACCGTGATCGGCCGTTATGCGCCGCGCGTGACGAGCTGGGATGTGGTCAACGAAGCGGTCAATCCCGACGGCAGCGGCCTCTACGAGACCGCGCTGTCGCGCGCGATCGGCGGGGCGGAGGCGACGCTCGACCTCGCGTTCCGCACCGCACGCGCGGCGGCGCCCAAGGCGCAGCTCGTCTATAACGACTATATGAGCTGGGAGCCCGACAATGCCCGGCACCGCGCCGGCGTGCTCAAGCTGCTGGAGGGGTTTCGCTCGCGCGGCACGCCCGTCGATGCGCTCGGCGTCCAGTCGCACCTCGTCACGCAACCCAGCGGTTCGGTGACCGCGCAGCAGGCGGAGTGGCGCCGCTTCCTCGATGCCGTGACGGCGATGGGCTACAAGCTGGTCGTCACCGAGTTCGACGTGCGCGACAACGGCCTGCCCGCCGACCCGGCTGCGCGCGATCAGGGCGTCGCGGATTATGCGCGCGCCTATCTCGACGTGACGCTCGCCTACCCCCAGCTTCGCGACATACTCGCCTGGGGCATGACCGACCGCTATAGCTGGATCGAAGGGTTCGAGCCGCGCAAGGACGGCGCCTTGCGCCGCCCGACGCTGTACGACCGCGAGTTCAAGCCGAAGCCGCTGCACGCCGCGGTCGCCGCGGCGCTGGCGGCGGCACGCGAACGCTGACGACCAAGACAAAGAAAAGACGGGGGATATGATGAAGAAGACTGCCGCAGCCGCGCTGTCCGCGCTGCTCGCCACCACCGCCCTTGCGCAGGATGCGGGCACGCAGGGCGTCGCCCATCCGCAAGCGTGGCCGACCGCCAAGAGCCAGGGCCTGATCGACGCCGCGACCGAGGCCAGGATCACCGCGCTGATGGCGAAGATGAAGCTGGAGGAAAAGGTCGGGCAGATGATCCAGGCCGATATCGGCGCGATCAAGCCCGAGGATCTGCGGCAGTACCCGCTCGGCTCGATCCTGGCGGGCGGCAGCTCGCCGCCGCTCGGCAAGCCCGATCGCTCGCCGGGCGCCGACTGGGCCGCGACCGGCCGTGCGTTCGACGCGGTGGCGATGGAGAAGCGTGCGGGCCACACCGCGATCCCGCTGATCTTCGGCGTCGATGCCGTCCACGGGAACAACAACGTCGTCGGCGCGACACTCTTCCCGCACAACATTGCGCTCGGCGCGGCGCACGACCCCGACCTGATCCGCCGCATCGGCGACGCGACGGCGAAGGAAACCGCCGCCGCGGGCATCACCTGGGCATTCGGTCCGACGCTGGCGGTGCCGCAGGACGACCGATGGGGCCGCACGTACGAGGGCTATTCGGAGGATCCCGCGATCGTGCGCAGCTATGCCGCACCGATGATCGCGGGACTTCAGGGCGCGCCCGGCCGCGGCCGCATCCAGGACGGCCACGTCGCCGCCAGCGCCAAGCATTTCCTTGGCGACGGCGGGACCAAGGACGGCATCGACCAGGGCAATGACGAGATCGACGAGAAGACGCTGATCGGCATCCATTCGGCCGGTTACCCGCCCGCGATCGACGCGGGCACGATGACCGTCATGGCCTCCTACAGCTCGTGGCAGGGCAGGAAGATGCACGGCAACAAGAGCCTGCTGACCGACGTGCTCAAGGGGCGGATGGGCTTTGCCGGCTTCGTCGTTGGCGACTGGAACGGCCATGGCCAGATCCCCGGCTGTACCAAGGAGGATTGCGCCGCAACCTTCAACGCCGGTCTCGACATGGCGATGGCCCCGGATAGCTGGAAGGGGCTGTTCGACAACACCGTCAAGCAGGCGCGCGCCGGCACCATCCCGATGGCACGCATCGACGACGCGGTCCGCCGCATCCTGCGCGTGAAGTTCAAGCTCGGCCTGTTCGACGCCGCCCGCCCGTATGAGAACCGCGCTGGCGTGATCGGCAGCGCCGCCCACCGCGCGATCGCGCGCGAGGCGGTGCGCAAATCGCTCGTCCTCCTCAAGAACGACGGCGTACTGCCATTGAAGGCATCGGCGCGCATCCTCGTCGCCGGCACGCATGCCGACGATGTGGGCCTTCAGGCGGGCGGCTGGACGCTGAGCTGGCAGGGCGACGGCAACAAGCCCGCCGACTTCCCCAACGCGCAGTCGATCTATTCGGGCATCGCCGACGCGGTGAGGAAGGGCGGCGGCAGCACCGAACTGAACGTCGAGGGGCGGTTCACGACCAAGCCCGACGTCGCGGTCGTGGTGTTCGGCGAGATGCCCTATGCCGAGATGCGCGGCGACATCCGCACGCTGGAGTTCCAGGCGGGCGACAAGCAGGCGCTGGCGACGCTCAAGCGGCTGAAGGCGGCGGGCATCCCCGTCGTCTCGGTCTTCCTGTCGGGCCGCCCGCTCTGGGTGAACCCCGAGCTCAACCAGTCCGACGCGTTCGTCGCCGCGTGGCTGCCGGGGTCGGAGGGCGGCGGGATCGCCGACGTGCTGGTGGGGGATGCGGCGGGCAAGCCGCGCACCGACTTCACCGGGCGGCTGTCGTATAGCTGGCCCAAGACCGCGGGGCAGTTCACGCTCAACAAGGGCACGCCCGGCTACGACCCGCTGTTCGCGCTCGGCTATGGCCTGTCCTATGCCAAGCCCGGCCGCGTGCCGAAGCTGGGCGAAGTCGCGGGCATCGACGCGAGCCTGGCCAACACCAGCCTGTTCTACACGCTCGGCCGCACCCCCGCCCCGTTCGCGTGGAAGCTCGACGGCGTGACGGCGCAGGCGGTGGACTCGGCGCGGACGCAGGAGGGCGCCTCGCTCCTCACCTTCGCGCGCGGCAGGCAGGGGACGGCGCGCATTACCGGCCCTCAGCTCGACCTGACGCGCGAGACCAATGCCGACGTGCTGCTCCAGCTTCAGTACCGGGTCGAGACGGCGCCCGCCGGCCCGGTCCGCCTGTCGCTGGGCAGCGGGAGTGTGAACGCCGCCAGCCTGTTCGCCGCGGGCGGCGGGTGGAAGACCGCGCGCGTGCCGCTCAAATGCTTCGCGGCGGCCGGGGGCGACATGGCGAAGGTCGACGTGCCGCTGGCGCTGTCGGCGACCGGGCCGTTTGCGGTGGCGATCGCCGATGCGCGGCTCGTCACCGATCCCGAGGGCGCCGTCTGTCCGAAGTGAGATAAGCTGCCCGTCCCGCTTTCCTGCCGTCACCCCGGACTGGTTCCGGGGTCCACGGTTCGACCAGCGCGGCGGCGGTTGGCTCCTCGCGAGCCAAGTCTGCGGCGACGGAGCACAAAAATAGGGGCGCATCCGGTCGGTCGGATGCGCCCCTTTTCACACGGCATCGGATGCGGCCCCGAAGGACCGCATCCGCCCCCGTTTAGAAATTGCCGCGCAGGATGAACGAGAAGCGACGGTCGTTGATGAAGTAGGACCGCGGCGCGAGCTGATCCGGATTGCCCGTGTACGCCTGAAGCGTGCGGGTCGATTCATTGGTCAGGTTCACGCCCTGTACGCCCAGCTTGATGTACTTGTTGAGGTTGATGAACGCCGACGCGTCGAGCTGGCCCGTCTCGTCGTTGAAGATCGACGTGTACGGGAAGATCACGTCCGCCGCGGTCAATAGGAAGCGCGAGCGCCAATTGTACGCGGCGCGCAGCGACACCGGCCCCTTTTCGTAGAACACCGTCGCGTTGACGTTGTGCTTCGACAGACCCTCGAGCGGCAGGTTGCCCGGCGTGATCGGCGAGCTGTTCGACGGCGTGCCCCCGTTCAGGAACGAGTTGGGCAGGCCCGAACTGTCGATGTACGAATAGTTGCCGTTGAAGCCGAGTCCACTCAGCAACCCGGGCAGGAAGTCGAAGGTCTGCTGGTAGGAAACCTCGACGCCCTTGATCTTGCCCGTCCCGTCGAAGTTATCCGGACCGCGCACGATCACCGGCAGGGTGATGCCGTTGTTGGTGATGTTGCGGGTAATGACCGACGAGAAGAAGAAGTTCTGCACCGACTTGTAGAAGCCGTTGACGGTGATCGAACCGACCCGCGCGAAATACCATTCGAGCGTGGCGTCGAACTGCCATGCGGTCGCGGGCTTGAGGAACGGGTTGCCCGCAGTCGCAGTCGGCACACCGCTATTGGGATCAGTGCCCACGTCGATGAAGTTACGGATATTCGCAAGGTCGGGGCGGGTCAGCACCTTCGACACGGCGAACCGGGCGATGAGGTCGCGCGACAGGCCGAGCTTCAGGTTGAAGCTGGGTAGGAAGTAATCATAGTTGTTGCGCGCCAAGTCGCTGACCGAGGCGGGGTCCGCGCCGGCGAATTGCTGGAGCTGGGCATAACCCGCGGGCCCGAGGTTACAGATGCCGCCCGGAACCGATGGCGGCGTGCCGGCCGGCGCGCCTTGAGGGACGCGCGGGTCGCATCGCCCGGTGAAGATCGTCTGTCCCGTCACCGGGTCGATCTCCGTCCGGGTGTAGGGATCGGCGACGCCGAGCTCGGAACGCGACTTGATCGCGAAGAAGCCCTGCGACCGGATATTGGTGGCGACGTAGCGGACGCCGATATTGCCCGACACGCGGATGCCGCCGAACAGCGGGTCCTCGGACCCGAAGTTCAGCATGGCGTAGGCCGCGCTATCCTGCTGGTTCACCGGCTGGATTTCCTGCGGCAGATAGGGCGTGCCGGCGACTGCCAGCGGCCGCTCCGCCGCGGGCACCCAGCGGTTGGTTGCCGTCGCGCCGTTCGTCCCGCGCCAGATGTCGTTCTGCGCCTTGAAGAACGTCGCGGCACCCTGATAGTCGTTGATGAGGTCGCCGTTATAGTAATAGCCGCCGACCGGCCCCGGCGTCGCACCGCGGAAGAAGTCGGGGAAGGCGAAGAAATCGGACCGCGACGTGTCGCCCTGGTTGAACGTCACCGGCGCGCCCGACCAGACTTCGCTGATCGCACCCCAGTTGTAGGTCGAGTACTTCACGGTCTGGTTGCGTTCCGCATAACGCGCGCCGAACTTCACGCGGTTCAGGAACGAGCCGTCGGCGAACTTGTACGTGAAATCGCCCTTGATCTGATATTCCGACCCGCGCGAATCCTCGAGGTGATCCATCGCCGCGCGCCAGAACTGGAAATCGCGGTTCTGGAAGAACTGCGCGTCGCTGGCCGAAACCATCGCCGGATTCGGCGTCGCCCAGCTCGCCGCCAGCGTCAGCGGCTTGTGCGGGATGACGACCGGCGTGTTGCCGGTAAGGTCGATTTCCTGATCGGCAAAGGTCGAGCCGAACACGCTGACGTCGGTATTGCCGCGCTTGGCATAGGTATAGTCGACATCGAGGTTCATCGACAGGCGATCGGTCAGCTCGTGCTTCAGGTTGAAGCCGAAATCGCGGACTTCGTTCTCCTCGAACACCTGCCGGCGCGACAGCGACTGCTGGATGCCGCCGGTCGGCACCGTCGTGGTCGCCGAGCCGCTCGACGCGGAGCGCCACCCGGTGCCGGGGAGCGTGATATAGCCCTTCTGGAACAGGCCGTCGTCGCCGAACACATAGTTCTGCGTCGTCCCGGTCGGGCATTCCGCACGCGCGCCGCCACCCGACGCGTTGGTGTTCTGAAGACAGCCATAGGGATAGGTGTTGTATTCGGACAGGTCGGGCGCACTCTCGAACGTGTGCTCGCCCCAGGCATTGGTCGAGTGCGAGCGCAGGAACTGCGCGGCGATCTGCGTGCGCTTGTCGGTGCTCTCCCACTGGAGGGCGAGCGCCTGGCCGTCACGCTTGCGGTCGAAGTCCTGCGTACGGAACTGGCCGCCGATCGGCGCATAGAGCGGGCCAGCCGTCGGATCGAGGAACCCGTCCGCCCCCGCGGTCGTCCCGCCGAAGCCACACGTGCCGGCCGGCGGCAGCGTCTGCGTATCGCCCGAACCGGGCAGCGGGTTTCGGCACTGATTGCCGCTACCGTTGGCGCCGGCCGCGCTGCCGCCGTCACGCGTCTGGATATTGGTGATCTGGATGCCGTCGGCGCGGCTCTTGATCCGCGAATAGGACAGGTTGGCAAGGATACCGAAGGTGCCGATGCCCGTCTCGAACGTGTCGCTGACGAGCAGCGAGGCGGTCGGCGTCCACTTCTTGCGGAAGTCGCCGTAATTGGCCTCGACGCCGCCGCCGATGTGGAAGCCGCGATTGTCGAACGGCTTGCGCGTGTTGAGGTTGACCGTACCGGCCAGACCGCCTTCGATCAGGTCGGCGGTCGCGTTCTTGTAGATCTCGACCGAGCCAAGCAGTTCGGACGGCACGTCGGCGAAGTTCAGCGCCTGACCGCCGATGCCCGCGGCGAACGCGCTGCGGCCGTTGAACTCGGAACGGACGAAGTTGAGGCCGCGCACGACGACGCCCGAACCCTCGACCGAGAAGTGGTCGGGATCGTTCGACCCGGCAAAGCGGTTGATCGACACGCCCGGCACGCGCTGCAGCGCCTCGGTCACGGAACGGTCGGGCAGCGCGCCGATGTCCTGCGCGGTGATCGCGTCGACGACGGTGTCGGCGTTGCGCTTGATGTTCTGTGCGTTGGCGAGGCTCTGGCGGATGCCGGTGACGACGATGTCGTCGGTACCGGGCTCGTCGGTCGTCGTGGTCGTCGCCGACTGGCCCTGCGGCGAGTCGATCGTCGGCTGCGTCGTGGCGCCGTCCTGCGGCTGCGCGGCCGGAGTCGCGTTGCCCGCGGTCCTCTGGCCCGTCGCCGCGCCGGTTTGTGCCTGCGCTGGCATGGCGAGCGCGAAGGCACACACCGCACCCACCGAAACGCCACACTTCAACAACTTGCCGATTTCGCGCGTCTTCATCCCGCGCAGCGTTTCAGAGCCAGTAAAGGCCATGATCCTCTCCCCCCGTTAGCACCTGACATGTTGGCCATGCCTTGGGCTGAACAGTAATCGGCATTTCGGGTCTTGAGCAAGCAATTTTGTTTGCGGTAACATCTTCGAAGGCCTGCATACGAAATCATCAAAACGATGTTGCAATCGTGCAACATGCAGCCGTTTGCCGCGGCTTGACGCGCGCAGCATGATCGTCGAGCCAAGGTGGCGGGAGAAGGGCGTTGGGGCAGCGGCAATGACCGATGGACGCACACAGCGGGTCGTGATCGTGGGGGGCGGTACATCGGGCTGGATGGCGGCAGCGGCACTCGCGCGCCTGCTTCCCCGGCGCTGTTCGATCCACCTCGTCGAATCGGAGGCGATCGGCATCGTCGGCGTGGGCGAGGCGACGCTGCCGCATATCCGCCATTTCAACGAACGGCTGGGCATCGCCGAAGCCGACTTCATGCGCTGGACCCGCGCGACGTTCAAACTCGGCATCGAGTTTCGCGACTGGGCGCGGGTCGGCGACAGCTATGTCCACCCGTTCGGCACGTTCGGCCGGGGCACCGGCGAGGTCGATTTCCACCATTACTGGACGCGGATGCGGCTGGAGGGGCATGACGTCCTGCCGCTCGAGCAATTCTCGATCGCGTGCATGATGGCGCGGATGGGCAAGTTCGCGCCGCCCGGCGATCCCGACAGCCTCGCCGGCACGTTCGGCTATGCCTATCAGTTCGATGCGGTGCTCTTCGCCCCATATCTCCGCGCGATCGCCGAGGGGATGGGCGCGACCCGAACCGAGGGGCGCGTGGTCGACGTGGAGCTCGACGGTGAGCGCGGCGATATCCGCGCGATCCTGCTCGAAGGGGGCAAGCGGATCGATGGCGACCTGTTCGTCGACTGCTCGGGCTTCCGCTCGCTCCTGCTGGGCGAGGCGCTGGGCGAGCCGTTCCAGGACTGGTCACGCTGGCTACCCGCCGACCGCGCGGCAGCGATGCCGTGCCGGACGCGCACCGACGTGACGCCCTATACCAGCGCGATCGCGATGCCCGCGGGCTGGCGCTGGCGCATCCCGCTTCAGCACCGGACGGGCAACGGCTATGTCTATTCGAGTGCGTTCGTGTCCGACGACGAGGCGGCGTCGGCGATCGAGGCGGCGGTCGAGGGCGAACCGATGGCCTCCCCCCGCCTCCTCCGCTTCCGCGCGGGGCGCCGCGAGCGTAGCTGGGTGCGCAACTGCGTCGCCGTGGGGCTGGCGAGCGGATTCCTAGAGCCACTCGAATCGACGAGCATCTACCTCGTCCAGCAGGCGATCACCGCACTGGTCGAACTGTGGCCCGAGAACGATATCGCCGATGCCGACCGGGACGAGTTCAACCGGATCGTCGACCTCGAATACGACCGCATCCGCGACTTCCTGATCCTCCATTATCACGCGACCGAGCGCGACGATTCGGACTTCTGGAACTACGTCCGCACGATGCCGATCCCCGACAGCCTCGCCGAGAAGATCGAGCTGTTCCGCCGCCGCGGGCGGATCGTGAAGTATCGCGAGGGCGTGTTCCTCGATGCCAGCTGGGTTGCCGTCTATCTCGGCCAGCGGGTGGTGCCAGAGGGGTTCGATCCGCGTGCAGACCTGCCCGCCGGGACCGATTTGCTGCGCAGCATGGCGGCATTGCACAAAGAGATTTCCGCGACCGCGGCGGCGATGCCCGGGCATCTCGACTTCATTCATCGCTACTGCCCGATGGCGGAGGCGGCGTGAGCGGCGGGCCGTTGCGATCGGTCGTCGTCGCGGGCGGCGGCATCACCGGCTGGGCCGCGGCGGCGGCGCTCAAGCGCCGGCTGCCGCATCTGGACGTCACGATCCTGCCGGTCGCGCCGCCCGAGGCCGCCTTCGCCGACCGGCTGCCGGCGACGCTGCCGTCGGCGCTCGCCTTTCACGGCGACCTCGGCCTGTCGGAGGCGGATGCGATCGTCCGCACCCGCGCGTGCTTTCGCCTGGGGACGCGCTTCGTCGGCTGGGCCGGGGGGTTGCCGGACTATGTCCACAGCTATGGCACGCACGGACAGGCGATCGCCGGTTCGGCGTTTCACCAGCACTGGCTCCGCATCGGCGAGGCGCCGTTCGATCGCTACGCCCCCGCCGCGGCGCTGGGGCGCGAGGGGCGGTTTCTGCTGCCCGGCGAGCCGCCCGTCGACGGGTATGAATACGGCCTCGTCCTCGACCTGTCCGCTCAGACCGCGATGCTGCGTGCCTTCGCCCGGCACCTCGGTGTGCGAGAGGCGGTGGGCGATCTCCAGCGAGTGCGTCACCGCGCGGACGGCTTCATCGAGGCGATCGAGACCGACGCCGGGCCGCTTACCGCCGACCTCTTCGTCGATGCGACCGGCCCTATCGCCGCGATCCGCTCGGCGATGGCCGGCGCGCGCACCGACTGGCGGCGCTGGCTGCCCTGCGACCGGCTGACGATCGAAACCGCACCGACGACGGCGCCGCCGGCCTCGCTCGATATGGTCGAGGCCATCGACGCGGGCTGGCGCTTCCGCATCGAGGGCGCCGTGCAGACCACCACCGGCACCTGCTGGTCGAGCGCACATGATCCCCGCCCCGGCGGCATCGCCTTCGCCGCGGGCAGCCATGCCGAGCCCTGGGCGAAGAACGTCGTCGCGATCGGTGATGCTGCCACCGTCGTCGAGCCGCTCGAATGGACCAACCTCCATCTGGCGCTGAGCGGCATCGACCGGCTGGTGACGATGATGCCGGACCGTGACTGTGCGCCGGTCGAGATCGCCGAGTTCAACCGGCAGGCGGCGGACGAGGCGACGCGGGTGCGCGACTTCCTCCTCCTCCACTATGTCACCGCCCGCCGGCTCGAGCCGTTCTGGCGCGACATGGCGGCGGTCGATCTGCCGGATACCCTAGCCCACACGCTCACCCAGTTTGCCGAGCGCGGCCGCCTTCCCTTCTACGAGGAGGAGACGTTCGCGCGCGATTCCTGGCTCGCGGTGCTGCTCGGTCAGGGCGTCCGCCCGCGCCGGGTCGACCCGATCGTCGAGGCGATCGACCCCGCGCCGGTCGCGGCCGGCATGGCCCGCCACCGCGAAGCCCTGGCCGCCGCCGCCGCGCGCGCGCCCACCCATGCCGCCTTTCTCCAGGCGCTCCACCGACAGGTCCTTTCATGAACGAGCATACCATCCGCAACGTCGTCATCGTCGGCGGCGGCACCGCCGGCTGGATGGCGGCGGCGGCGTTCTCGCGCTTTCTCGCCAACGGCGTCACGCGGATCACTTTGGTCGAATCGGACGAGATCGGCACCGTGGGCGTCGGCGAGGCGACGATCCCGCCGATTCTGACGTTCAACCGGATGCTCGGCATCGACGAGGGCGAGTTCCTTCGCGAGACGGCGGGCACGTTCAAGCTCGGCATCGAGTTCGTCGACTGGGGCGGACTTGGGGAACGCTATTTCCATCCCTTCGGCTTTCACGGCCGCGACCTGCAGGGCGTGCATTTCCACCAGCTCTGGCTGCGCGAGCGGGCGCGCCGGCCGATCCCGGACATTTCCGCCTGGTCGATGAGTGCGGTCGCCGCCGCCGCGGGCAAGTTCGGCCGCCCCGCCCCCGACGCGCAGTCGGCGATCAAGGATCTGCTCTACGCCTTTCACTTCGATGCCGGCCGCTATGCCGCGTTCCTGCGCCGCTATGCCGAGCGGGGCGGCGTCACCCGGATCGAGGGGAAGATCGAGCACGTGGAGACGCGGGCCGAGGACGGCCATGTCGCATCGGTCGCGCTGGCGGACGGGCAACGGATCGAGGGCGACCTGTTCGTCGACTGCTCGGGCTTTCGTGGCCTCTTGATCGAGGAGGCGCTCGGCACCGGATACGACGACTGGACGCGCTGGCTGCCCGCCGACCGCGCCGTCGCGGTCCCCTGCGCGCTGCCCGGCGAGCCTGATCCCTTCACGCGGGCGACGGCGCGCGGGTTGGGCTGGCAATGGCGCATCCCGCTCCAGCACCGGATGGGCAACGGCCTCGTCTATTCGAGCAAGTTCATGGACGACGACGCGGCGGAGGCGGAGCTGCTGGCGAACCTCGAGGGCGAGCCGCTTGCCGACCCGCGCCGCATCCGCTTCACCACCGGACGGCGGCGGCAATGCTGGAACCGGAACGTCGTCGCACTCGGCCTGTCGAGCGGGTTCATCGAACCGCTCGAATCCACCTCGATCCACTTCATCCAGTCGGGGATCGCGCGGCTGATCGCGCTGTTCCCCGACCTGTGCTTCGACCCTATCGAGCGCGACGAGTACAATCGCCAGATGCGCGAGCTCTATGAAGACGTGCGCGACTTCGTGGTGTTGCATTACAAGGCGACGCGGCGCAGCGACACGCCCTTCTGGAACCATTGCCGCACGATGGACGTGCCAGAGAGCCTCGCTCGAAAGATCGACCTGTTCCGCGCCAAGGGCCGGCTGTTCCGCGAGGGGCAGGAACTATTCGCGACGACCAGCTGGGTTGCCGTCTGCCTTGGCCAGCATATCGTGCCCGAAACGCACGAGCCCGCCGCCGACGCCCTCGACGAGGAAAAGGTCGCCGCCGCGCTGGCCCAGATGTACGAGGAATATCAAGCCGTGGCCGAGCGCCTGCCCACCCATGCCGAGTTCATTGCGAAGAGCGGCGCCGCCTCCCCGCTCGCCGCGCCCAGGGCCGAACCCGCGCTCCCGACCTTCTCGTTCGAGAATGAGACGCCGTTCGCCGACCGGAACTTCAGCCTGTGAGGGACGACGCGATCCGAAAGGTCGTGATCGTCGGCGGCGGCACCGCCGGCTGGATGACCGCGGCGGGTATTTCGCGCGTCGTTGGCGAGTTGCCGGGCCTTCAGATCGAGCTGGTCGAATCCGAAGAGATCGGCACCGTCGGCGTGGGCGAGGCGACGATCCCGCAAATCTGCCTCTACAACGCGATGCTCGGCTTCGACGAGGCCGAGTTCGTGCGGGAGACGCACGCGACCTACAAGCTTGGCATCGAGTTCGTCGACTGGACGCGGATCGGCCACCGTTATGTCCACCCGTTCGGCTTCTATGGCGTCGACATGGGCGGCATCCAGTTCCACCATCACTGGCTGAAGGCGCGGATGCTGGGCGACCGCACCCCGCTCGACGCCTATTCGCTGAGCTGCGTTGCGGGACAGGCGGGCAGGTTCGCGCACCCTCGCCCCGACCAGCCCAATTCGCCGCTGTCGAAGATCGGCTACGCCTTCCAGTTCGACGCCGCGCTCTATGCCCGCTACCTGCGCAAGCTTGCCGAACGCTGGGGCGTGACGCGCACCGAGGGGCGCATCGTCGATGTGCTGAAGGAAGGCGAGAGCGGCCATGTCACCGCCGTCGTCCTGGCCGACGGGCGGCGGGTCGAGGGCGAGCTGTTCATCGACTGCTCGGGCTTTCGCGGCCTGTTGATCGAGGGGGCGATGGGCGCGGGGTTCGAGGACTGGTCGAGCTGGCTCCCCTGCGACCGCGCGCTGGCGGTGCCGTGCGAATCGAGCGGCGACCGCCTGCCGATCACGCGCGCCACCGCGCGCCCCGCGGGCTGGCAATGGCGCATCCCGCTCCAGCACCGTACCGGCAACGGCTATGTCTATTCGAGCGCGCATGTATCGGACGACGAGGCGGCGGCGACGCTGCTTGCCAATCTCGACGGCGCCCCGCTCGCCGAGCCGCGCCCGCTCCGCTTCAGGGCGGGGCACCGTCGAGAGGCGTGGAAGGGCAATGTCGTGTCGCTTGGGCTGGCGGGCGGATTTCTCGAACCGCTCGAATCGACCAGCATCCACCTCGTCCAGTCGGGCATCGCGCGGCTGATGACGCTGTGGCCGACGAAGGGGTTCGATCCGGTCGAGATCGCGCGGTTCAATGCCGAGACGGCGCAGGAATATGTCGACATCCGCGACTTCCTGATCCTCCATTACACAGCGACCGAACGCGACGACACGCCCTTCTGGGACTATTGCCGCACGCTGACCCCGCCCGACGGGCTCGCCTACAAGCTCGACATGTTCCGGCGAAACGGCCGCATCTTTCGCGAGCATGAGGAACTGTTCACCGAGACGAGCTGGCTGTCGGTGATGGCGGGCCAGGGGATCGAGCCGCAGGGCTATCACCCCGTCGCCGACCTGCTGCCCGATGCCGAGACGCTCGATCGCCTCAAGCACATCCGCGAGGTGGTGGCGCAGACCGCGGCGGCGATGCCCGATCACGAGGGGTTCCTGCGCCGCATCGGCTGCGACCTCACGCCGCTCAGGCGCGCGTCGTGACCGCGCTGCCCCCGCCCGCGCCGATCCGCGAGGTGGCGGGGCTGACGCGCTCGGTCTTCGATGCCGAGATCCGGCCCGCGGGGGAGCCCGTCGTGATCCGCGGGCTCGGCGCCGACTGGCCGGTGGTGCGCGCCGCGCGAGAGGGGGACGAGGCGCTGGTCGACTATCTCAAGCGGTTCAGCCACGACCGGCCCGTCAACGCGATCGTCGGCGCGCCGGAGATCGAGGGGCGGTTCGGCTATACAGACGACCTCACCGCGCTCAATTTCAATCGTGGCCAGTCGCCGCTGGGCCCGTTTCTCGACCGCCTGCTGCGCGACCGCGAGCACCCCCGCCCCTATGCGATGGCGGTCCAGTCGATCCCCGCCGCCGACCTGGTACCGGGGTTCGAGCGGGAGAATGGCCACGATCTGGTCGACGCCTCGGTCGTGCCGCGGCTGTGGCTGGGCAACCGCATCCGCGTGGCGACGCATTACGACCTGCAGGAGAATGTCGGCGTCGTCGTCGCCGGTCGCCGGCGGTTCACGCTGTTCCCGCCCGATCAGGTGGCGAACCTCTATATGGGCCCGCTGGAGCTCACGCCCGCCGGCACGCCCGTCAGCCTCGTCGATCCAGCCGCTCCCGACCTCGACTGCTTCCCGCGCTTTGCCGAGGCGGCGAAGACCGCGCGGACGGCGACCTTGGCGCCGGGCGACGCGATCTACATCCCTTTTCACTGGTGGCACGCGGTCGACTCGCTGGGGCCGGTCAACATCCTGATGAACTGGTGGTGGAGCCCCGCCGCGAAGCCGCCCGCCGCCGCGTACGACGCGCTGCTCCATTCGTTGCTCGCGCTCGGCTCGCTGCCAGACGACCAGCGCGCGGCGTGGCGCACGATGTTCGACCATCTCGTCTTCCGCCCCGATCGCGATCCGGCCGAGCACCTGCCCGCCAATGTCCGCGGTGTACTCGGTAACATCGACGATGAGTTGGCCGCACGCATCCGAGCGACGCTGGCGCACCAGCTCGACCAACCGACCTGAGGAGCGATTGCCGATGAAGATGCTCGCGCCGATCGCCCTCTTAGCGGTAGCTGCCCAAAGCCCGGCACCCGCGATCCATCTGAGCCAGCTCGGCTTCCTGCCGGGCGAACCCAAGCGCGCGATCGTCGCCACCAGCGGCGATGCGCCGCTCGACTGGCGCGTCGTCGATGCCGCGGGCAAGGTCGTCGCGAGCGGGCGCACGCAGCCCGGCGGCGCGGACGAAGCCTCGGGCGACCGCGTCCAGATCGTCGATTTCAGCACGCTTGCC
Source organism: uncultured Sphingomonas sp. (assembly GCA_913775795.1). GTDB lineage: Bacteria > Pseudomonadota > Alphaproteobacteria > Sphingomonadales > Sphingomonadaceae > Sphingomonas. Next base: position 31,833 of record CAJYLT010000084.1, read on the forward strand.
GCACCCGGCGAGTACCGCCTCGCCATCGCCGGGGCGGAGAGCCGCCCCTTCGCGATCCGCCCCGGCCTGTACGGGCCGCTTGCAAAGGGGGCGCTCAACTTCTTCTACCAGCAGCGCGCCGGGGTGCCGATCGAGGCGCGCTATGCCGGGGGCGATCGCTGGGCACGCCCCGCCGGGCATCCGCGCGAAGTGGCGACGTGTTTCAAGGGCAAGGACCCGCGCGGCACCGACTGGCCGGGCTGCGCCTATACGGTCGACGTGACCGGCGGCTGGTACGACGCGGGCGACCACGGCAAGTACGTCGTCAACGGCGGGATCGCGGTCTGGACACTCCTGAACCTGCATGAAGTCACCGGCGCGTTTCCCGACAAAAGCGCCGCGCTGCCGGAGGCGGGCAACGGCGCCTCCGACCTGCTCGACGAGGCGCGGTACGAGCTGGAGTTCCTGCTCAAGATGCAGGTGCCGGAGGGGACGCGGACGCCGCTGCCGGTCGGGCACCAGCGTGGCGGCGGGGCGATGACGCTGACGACCGTCGATGCCGGCGGCATGGCGTATCACAAGATCGCCGACGCCAACTGGACGCCCCTGCCGACGCGCCCCGCCGACGATCGCGAAGCCCGGCTGCTCTATCCGCCGAGCACTGCGGCCACGCTCAACCTCGCCGCCGTCGCGGCGCAGGGTGCGCGCATCTGGGCGAAGATCGACCCGGCGTTTGCCGCCAAGTACCTTGAGGCCGCCAAGCGCGCCTTTGCCGCCGCCGAACGCAATCCGGAGGTCTACGCGGCCACCGCCTTCACCGGCAGCGGCGGGTATGGCGACGGCGACGTGTCCGACGAGTTCTTCTGGGCCGCGGCCGAATTGTTCGCGACGATCGGCGACCCGGCCTATCGCATCGCGCTCACCCGGTCACCGCACTGGAACGATGCGCCCGAGCGCGAGCCGAGCTGGGGCGGGACCGCGACGCTCGGCACGATCACGCTGGCGACGCTGTCCGGCATCGACCCGGCGATCGGCAATCACGAGCGGGCGCGCATCACCGCGCTTGCCGACCGCTTCCTCGCCGAGCGGGACAAGGCGGGCTACCGCCTGCCCTTTGGCGGCGCGCGCTATCCCTGGGGCTCGAACGGCGCGATCCTCAACCGTGGAATGGTGCTGGGCGCCGCGCACAAGATCACGGGCGACCCGAAGTACCGGGCGGCCATGATCGACGCGGCCGACTATGTGCTCGGGCGCAACCCGATCGACCAGAGCTATGTCGCGGGCTTCGGGTGGCGGCCGCTGGCCAACCCGCATCACCGCTTCTGGGCGCCCAGCCTCGACCCGTCGCTGCCCGGCCCGCCGCCGGGCACGTTGTCGGGCGGCTCGAACAACACCGCCTTCGCCGATCCGGTCGCCAGGCAGAGCGAGGGCAAGTGCCCGGCGCAGCGTTGCTACGCTGACGACGTGCGTGCCTTTGCCTGGAACGAGGTGGCGGTGAACTGGAACGCGCCGCTGGTCTGGGTGGCGGCCTATCTGGACCGCCCCGCGGCTCAGTGAAGCGTCGGGGCGTCCGCGCCCTCGTCGCCCAAGAAGGCGATCAGCCGGCCGATCTGGCGCCAGCGGCAGAACGCGATGTGGTTGCCGATATCGCGGCTGCGCGCCGCGCGCGCATTGGCTTCGTTTTCGGCATCCCCGCCCAGGCTCGCGATCAATTGTTCGGCATCGCGAAGCGCGGCCGCGTCGGGCAGGTAGAAGCTCGTCATGCCCGCGACATACCAAGACGCGTGCCAACCGCTACCCGCGACGGTTACGCGCGCGATACGACAGTTAACGCCATCCGCCAGCTTGTCCCCCGCCGGGACCATCGTGCCGGGGCGGGACGGGTGGCGTCCCGCACCGGGACGTGGCAAGGCGCCGGCCATGGCTGATCCCCGACGAAATCGCGGCCCCGTGGCGGGCGGTGGCATCCTGGCGCTCACGATTCTGGGCGGCTCGGCGATCGGCGTCGCGCTGCGCCAGCCTTCGCTGGGCCTGATCGGTGGTATTCTCGTCGGCGCGGCGATCTCGCTCGTCATCTGGCGACGCGACCGCCGGTCATAAGGTCCGGCTGACCCAGACGACGCGGCCGACGATCGCCGCGCGATCCGCCGCCACTTCGCCCGGCGACGGTGCCTCGGGGTTGTCGCTGGTGACGACCAGCCCCCCGCCCCCACGCGCGACGCGCTTGACCATCAGCACGTCGTCGAGGCGCAGGACATAAACCCCGCCCCGCCCCCGCACCGCCGTCTGGCCTGCATCGACGAGGATATCGTCGCCCGGCCATAACGTCGGCACCATCGACTCGCCCGCGACCCGGATCATCGAGGCGTCTGCGGCGCGCACGCCAAGGCCCGCCAGCGTCTCGGGCGGCAGCATCAGAGCGGTGCGCGGCGCCTCGATCTCCGCCATGCCCCCCGGTCCCGCCGATGCGGCGAGGTCGAAGCGCGCGACCGCCACCGTACGCGGGCCCCGCCCGCCCAGCACCGCCTCGTCGATCCCCAGAAATGCTGCGATCGTCTCGCGATCCTGCTCCTCCAGCCGCCGCGGCGACCCGCGGGCTACGTGCTGCTGGATATAGGCCGGATTGCGCCCGATCAGCCGCGAGAGCCGCGACAGGCTGACCCCCCGCTCCCCCGCGATCCGCGCCAGCGCCGCCCTCGGATCCTCGATCACCATGACCGATCCATAGCCATAGGATTTTTCCTAGACAAGTTGGAAATGAGAACAGAAATAGAACATATGAGTCGGGAACGGGAGATGCGAGATGGAATTGCTGCCGCGGATCGAGGCCTATCTGAAGGCGACGGGCACACCGGTGACGCTGTTCGGGCGGCGAGTCGCGCGCGATCCGCGCCTCGTCCTCGACATGCGGCGCGGGCGCGAGCCGGGGCCCTCGATGCGCCGGCGGATCGAGGCCTATCTGGCCGGGAGTGCCAACTGATGGCGCGCGGACCCGATGCCGGCGCGCTGATCGAGCGCGCGCTCAACCTGTCCGCGGCGGGCGCGGGGGTGCCGATGCGGATCGTCGAGGCAAGCGCCACGCGCTGGGCCAGCGCGACCTTTGTCGGGGCGCGTCATGTCCTGGATCTGGAGGTCGGGACCGACCGCGCATCGCGTGCCTGGCTCGGCAATCTGGGCGAAATGGACCTGCCGATGCGCGGGCAATTGCTGGCCGATTGCACCGTCGTCGCGACGCGCGCCAACGCCGTATCGATCAGCGCCCGGATCGAAGCGCTGACGGTCGAGACCGCCTAGCGTCCGGCGAAGCGGCGAAGCGTGGCGAGCGCCTCGTCGAGGTCGTCCGAATGGGCACGCTCGACGAGGGCGGGGCCGCCGCCGCGACGGCGCACGCCGCGCTCCAGCCGGTCGAGCAGCGCGTTGATCGACGCCTCGGTCTCCGGCGGGGTGACGGGACGCGCGGCCGGCATCTCGGGCACGGCGGCGAGTACCGGCTGGCGATAGGCGGGCATCGGCATCGGCGTCTCGATCCGGACATGCTCGACGACGGGATCGGGCTCCGGCTCCACCTCGGGTGCCGGCTCGACCGCCGCCGCGACCGGTTCGGGCCGGAACAGCGGCTTGACCGGCTCGCTGGGCGTCAGCGGGATTTCGGGAATCGCCCTGGGATCGAACGCGGCGAGCGGCAGGTCGAGGTCGCGGGGAATATCCCGCTCCGCCGGCGCGGCGGCCACGTCGAGGAACGGCGTGCCGAGGTCGCGCAGCGCCATCACCGGCTCGCGCACCGGTGCATCGGGGTGCCGGTCGGTGCGGCGGGTGACGGTGCGGACGACCCGCCGGGTCGGCGCGAACCGGCCGACCGCGGTCCATGTGGCGGCGCCCGCCCCGGCCATCGCCGCAAGGATGAGGCCGATGCGGAACGTCATACCGAGCGGCGGCGCGGCAGCGGGCAACAGCGCGGGCAGGCCGATATCCGTCACCAGCGACTCGATCCGCCATGCCGGCAACAACGCCGCGACAAGACCCGCGAACAGCGCCACGACCGCCGTCGCGATCAGTTGCGGATCGGCTTTCATGCGTTGACTGGCGGTAAGCGCGACCATGTTCCGTCCGTTGCTGCGGCCTGTGCAAGCCGTTGGTAAACAGGCTGGTAGCGGGAAATATTTGACGACCAGTTACGCTCGCGCTCGACGAACGTCCGCGCCCTCGCCCGCCGCGCGTCCCAGCCGGCGCGGTTCTCGAACAGATCGGCCAGCGCATTGGCGACGGCAGCGGGATCGTCGGGCGCGAAAAGCGTCCCCGTAACCCCGTCCTCGATCAGTTCGCGATGCCCGCCGACGTTCGAGGCGGCGACCAGCTTGCCCTGCGCCATCGCCTCCAGCGGTTTCAACGGCGTGACGAGGTCGGTCAGCCGCATGTGCTTGCGCGGATAGGCGAGCACATCGATCAGGCTATAATAGCGCTCGACCTCGTTATGCGGCACGCGCCCGACAAAGCGGATGCGGCTGGCGACGGGCGACGCTTCGGCCGCGGCGCGAAGCTGAGCCTCCATCGGTCCGCCGCCCACCATCAGCAATTGCGCCTGCGGGCGGCGCGCCACCAGCGCGGGCATCGCCGCGATCAGGTCGTCGAGGCCCTCGTAATCGTAGAAGCTGCCGACATAGCCGACAACCGCCTCGCCCATCCCCAGTTCGGCGGCGAGTCGCTCGTCGCGAACGGGTGGCTCGCCAAACAGCGACAGGTCGACGCCGTTGGGGCTGACCATGATCTTGTCCCCCGGAATGCCGCGCGCGATCAGGTCGCCGCGCAGCCCCTCGCAAATGACGCCGACCGCATCGACCCGGCGACAGGCCCAGGTCTCCAGCGCGCGGGTGACGCAATACTTGGCCGACCCCTCGCGCCCCGTCCCGTTGCCGACCGCCGCATCCTCCCAGAAGGCGCGGATCTCATAGAGCAGCGGCAGGCCGCGCTTCTTCGACACCCGCAGCGCCGCCAGCGCCCCCATGACGGGCGAATGGGCATGGAGGATGTCCGGGCGAAAGGCATCGACCGCCCGTTCGATCGCCCGCGCGAACACGCCGATCTCGCGCCATTCGCCAAAGGGCGGCGGGCCGGCGGGGCGCATCGAGCTTCGGTGGAAATCGAGGCCGTCGAACGTCTCGACCGGCGCATCGACGACATTGTAGCGCGGGCCGGTGACCCCCGCGACGCTCCAGCCGCGCGCGACCTGTGCTTTCAGGATCGCGCGTGTGCGGAAACTGTAACCGCTGTGAAGCGGCAGCCCGTGGTCGAGGACGTGGAGAATACGCATGGGCATGCCTCTGCCACGAGAGGCTTTAACGCCGCGTCAATCACGCCGGATCGTCGCTTAACCCCCCGGCAACGGCTGATGGTTATGTCCGGCGCATGGTCGACGGCTTTTCGATCCTGATTACCCACGGGCTGATGCTGCTGGCGGCATGGCGCCTGTTGTCGCGCCCCGATCTCGACCGCGAGGATGGCGACGTGCCGAAGGGCTTTGCCGCCCGCCGCAAGCCGTGAGCGCGCGGTTGGAGCTGCGTGCGCTGACGGGCGCGCGGGGGATCGCGGCCTGGCTGGTGGTCTTCTACCATCTGCGCCTGTCGCTGCCGCCGCTACCCGATGCGATCGCCGCGGTCATCGCCAGGGGCTATCTCGCGGTCGATTTCTTCTTCGTCCTGTCGGGCTTCGTCATCGCACTGTCGTGGCGCGACCGGATCGAGCAGCGCGGCTGGGCGGCGGTGCCGGCGTTCCTCAAGCGACGGTTCGCGCGCGTCTGGCCGCTGCACGCTTTCGTGCTGACCGGCGGCGTGGCGCTGGCGGCGGCGCTGTGGGCGACGGGGCGGCACGTGCCCGACGACTTTCCCTTTGCCGAGCTGCCGCTCCATTATCTGCTGATCCAGAACTGGGGCCTGACGCCGTCGCTCAGCTGGAACGATCCCGCCTGGTCGATCTCCGCCGAGTTCGCCGCCTATCTCGCCTTCCCGGCGCTCGTCCTCATAGCGAGCCGCCGCCGCCTGCCGCCCGCCGCATGGGGTGCGCTCATCGTCGCGATCGCCGCCATGCTCTCCGTCGCCAACGGAGTGCGCGGAGCGGCAGGTCTAAACTTCGGCATCGCGCAGTTCGGCGTGATCCGGTGTCTCGCCGGCTTTTCGATCGGCATGATCGTCCACACGCTCTGGTCGAGCCGCCGAGGCTTCGGACCGGTCGCAGGCATCGCCGGGCTTGCGATCGTCGCCGCGGCGATGGGCTGGGCGGGCGAAGCACTGGCGGTCCCGCTCATCTTCGCGGGGATCGTCTTTGCACTGGCCTACCGTGATCCTCGATGGCTCGGCGGCACCGTGCTCCACCGACTCGGCGAGTGGAGCTATGCCACCTATCTCGCGCATTTCCTGATGTGGAAGGCGTTCAAACTCGCCTTCGTCCATGCGCCCGGCCCGGTCGGATGGCCGCTGATCGGGGTGTATCTCGCGCTGGTGCTCGCCGTGTCGGCACTGCTCTATCGCTTCGTCGAACTACCGGCACAGGCGTGGATCAACCGCACGCCGACGAAAGCGGGAGCGCGAAACCGCGCCCCCGCCTGATCGTCAGGCCTCCTCGCCCGCCTTTTCCAGCGCCTCGATCAGCGCCTTGTTGAAGGCCGGGATGTCGTCGGGCATCCGGCTGGTGATGAGGTTGCCGTCGACCACGACCTCCTCGTCCACCACGTCGCCGCCGGCATTCTCAAGGTCGGTGCGCACTGACGGCCAGCTCGTCACGCGGCGCCCGTCGACCACATCGGCCTCGACCAGCAGCCACGGCGCGTGACAGATGGCGGCGACGATCTTGTCGTCGTCCATGAACGCCTCGACAATATCGATCGCCTTGTCCTCCAGCCGCATCTTGTCGGGATTGCCGACGCCGCCGGGCAGCAGCAGCGCGTGATAGTCGTCGGGATCGACCTGATCGAGCGTCAGGTCGGGGGTGATCGTCTCGGTTGGGTCGCTGTCGTTCCTCACGCCCTGGATCGGGTCGGTCTTGATCGAGGCGAGCGTCACTTCTGCGCCGGCGTCGAGCAGCGCCTGACGCGGCGCGAACAGTTCGTCATGCTCGAAACCGTCGGTGGCGAGGATCAGCACGCGGCTTGCCTTGAGGTCGGCCATGGGGGGGCACTCCAGTTCGCTTGGGGGTTCGTGACCTGAACCGGCCCCCGCCCTCGTTGTTCCCCGGCCGGGCGGCGGAACGAAAGCCCGTAGAGGCGCATTGAATGGGCCTTCCCACCCAACGACTTGAGCCCCGCCCCGCCCGCCATGGCCGACACCATCCGCTACTGCGACGACAGCAAACCCGGCATCACCCGCCGCAAGATGCGGCACGGATGGGGTTATTGGTCGCCGACGGGCGAGCGGATCACCGACCGTGACGAGATCGACCGGCTGAACAAGATCGGCCTGCCCCCCGCCTATCGCGATGCCTGGTTCTGCCCCCACCCCAACGGCCATATCCAGGCGGTCGGCTGGGACGAGAAGGGCCGCAAGCAATATCGCTATCACATCGGTTTTCGCGAGGCGCAGGACGCAGCGAAATATTCGCGGTGCAGCGAGTTCGGCGAACGCCTGCCCCGCCTTCGCAAGCAGGTCGAGAAGGACCTTCGCGCGCGAAAGCTGACGCGGGAGCGGGCGGTCGCCGCGGTCATCCGCCTGCTCGACCTCGGCCGGCTGCGCGTGGGCAATGAGAGCTATGCCAAGGCGAACAAGAGTTTCGGCGCGACGACGCTGCGCCGGCGCCACGCCAAGCTGACCGGCACGCGCCTGCGCCTCCAATACACCGCCAAGTCGGGCAAGCAGCGGGTGCTGACCATCACCGACAACTCGCTGATCCGCTTCGTCAAGAAATGCCAGGACCTGCCCGGCCAGCACCTGTTCGGCTATCTGGATGAGGCCGGCGAGGCGCGGCCCGTCACCTCCGGCGACGTCAACGACTATATCCGCGAGGCGATGGGCGCGCCCTTCACCGCAAAGCATTTCCGCACTTGGGGCGCGAGCGCCATCGCGTTCGAGGCGCTGGCGACCGCGCCCGAGCCGATCGGCCTCAAGACGATGCTGGAGCCGGTGGTCGAGGCGCTGGGCAACACGCCCGCCATTGCGCGCAAGAGCTATGTCCACCCCGAGCTGATCGAGCTCGCCAAGGACAAGGCCGCGCAGCTTGCCCTCAGGCAGCGCCTCAAGTTACCGCGGTCCAAGCGTCATCTGACGCGCGCCGAGCGTGGGCTTATCGCCTTTCTCGGCGAATGTGACCAAACGAGCGCCCCCGCCCGCGCGGCGTGACGACGGAGCCGGCATGAGCAACACCACAGCGGCGAACAGCAGCGCCGCGATCATCCAGTTCGACCCCGAGGGTGCCCAGCGCCAGGTCCATAGCCTGATCCGCGACGGCGTCGTCTGGATCGGCGATCACTGGATTCAGATCGGCGTGGCGGTCGGCTTTGCCGCCCTCATCGTGCTTGCGCTCGACTGGGTGAAGCGCTGGGGCCGGCGCTATTGCGAGCGCCAGCCCGTCGTCACGGGCTGGTCGGGCATCTTCGGCCGGGCGATCTCGCGCACCAACCGCTTCTTCATGTGGATGATCGCGGCCAAGCTGGTCGTGGGCGTCGCCGACGCGCCGAGCGCGATCGTCAAGACGACCGACTTCCTCTTCACCGTCGCCGCCACCTTCCAGGCCGCGATCTGGGTGCGCGAGGTCATCCTCGGGCTGGTCGAGGCACGGACGCAGACCGATCATCGCGGCAGCGAGGCGCTGGGCACCGCGCTCGGCCTCATCCGCCTGCTCGTCACCTTCGTCGTCTTCGCGATCGCGCTGATCGTCGTGCTCGACAACCTCAACGTCAACGTGACCGGCCTCGTCGCGGGTCTCGGCGTCGGCGGCATCGCCATCGGTCTCGCCGCACAGGGCATCTTCGCCGACCTGTTCGCCGCGCTGTCGATCATCTTCGACAAGCCGTTCCGCAAGGGCGACAGCATCACCTACGACACCACGCAGGGAAACATCGAGGCGATCGGCCTGAAATCGACGCGTATCCGCAGCTTTCAGGGCGAAGAGCGGATCATCTCGAACAAGAATCTCCTTGAAAAGGAAATCCAGAACAACACTCAGCGCGTCCATCGCCGTGCCAAGTTCGCGCTCGGCGTCACCTATCAGACCCCGCCGGAAGTGTGCGCGCGCATCCCCGGCATCCTGAAGGAGATCGTCGAGGCGCACGACCGGATCTTCATCCGCTCCGGCTTCGTCAATTTCGGTGCCTCCAGCCTCGATTTCGAGGTCGAGTTCGACAGCCCCGGCCCCGACTATGTTGCCTTCTACGACACGCGAACCGCGATCGGGATCGAGATCCTGCGCCGCTTCAATGCTGAGGGGATCGAGATCGCCTATCCGACGCAGACGACCTTCACCGCCGCGCCCGACGGCACGCTCGTCATGCCCTATCCGCAGGTACAGGCCGTGCGTGCGATCGAGACCGATGTCTGAAGATTTCCATTTTGCGACGAAACCTTATGCGCTGCCGCCGATTGGGATTGATGCAGGATAAGATCACCGCGATAGCGCATCAGGATCCGAGTGAATGAGTCCCCAGCCCCAGTCCCACCACGCCGTTGAGCTAGAACGCTATCGCGCTCTCTTCGAGACGATGGACGAGGGGTTCTGCGTCATCGAGTTCTTCGACGGGCCGCACGGGCCGGACAGCGACTATATCCACGTGCTCGCCAACCCGGCGTACGAGCGCAACGCCGGCATCCCCAACGTCGTCGGCCAGAAGCTGCGCGAAATGGTGCCCGACGAGGCCGATGGCTGGGTCGAGCTCTATGGCAGCGTCCTGCGCACCGGCACACCGATCCGCTTCCAGCGTGAACTCGTCGCGACGGGCCGCCATCTGGAGGTATCGTCCTTCCGGCTCGAGCCCGTGACGCTCCGCCAGGTCGCCGTCCTGTTCAAGGACGTGAGCGACCGGGCAAAGGCCGAAACCGAGCTGCGCCGCCTCAACGAAACGCTGGAGGCGCGGATAGCCGCTGCGGTCGAGGAGCGCGCCCAGATCGAGGAGGCGCTGCGCCAGAGCCAGAAGATGGAGGCGGTGGGCCAGCTGACCGGCGGCCTCGCGCACGATTTCAACAATTTGCTCGCGGGCATTTCGGGCTCGCTCGAACTGGCGCAGATGCGGATCAATCAGGGCCGGCTCGGCGACGTCGAGAAGTATCTGCTGACCGCACAGGGGGCGACGCGGCGGGCGGCGGCGCTGACGCATCGCCTGCTCGCCTTCGCGCGCCGCCAGACGCTTTTGCCGCGGCCGGTCAACGTCAATCGGCTGGTGGCGGGGATGATCGAGCTCATCCAGCGCACCGTCGGCCCCGGCATCGCGATCGAGAATGTCGCCGCGACCGGGCTGTGGACCGCGCATGTCGATGCCTCGCAGCTCGAGAACGCGCTGCTCAACCTGTGCATCAACGCGCGCGACGCGATGCCCGGCGGCGGGCGGATCACGATCGAGACGTGCAACCGCTGGATCGACGCGTCGGGCAGCCGCCAGCTCGACATGCCCGAGGGTCAGTATCTGTCGCTCTGCGTCAGCGACACGGGCACCGGCATGACGCCGGAAGTGCGTGCTCGTGCCTTCGACCCGTTCTTCACGACCAAGCCGATCGGCGAAGGGACCGGCCTTGGCCTGTCGATGATCTACGGCTTCGCCAAGCAGTCGGGCGGACAGGTGCGCATCTATTCGGAGCCCGGCCAGGGGACGATGGTCTGCATCTACCTCCCCCGCCATCTGGGCGAGGACGAGCCGGAACTGCCCGCGCTCGAACCCGCCGTCGCGGCACAGGCGGGTGCGGGCGAGACGGTGCTGGTCGTCGACGACGAACCCTCGGTCCGGCTGCTGATCGTCGATGTGCTGCACGAACTGGGCTACGCCGCGATCGAGGCGGCGGACGGCGCGGGCGGCATGCGGGTGCTCGACAGCGGGGCGCGGATCGACCTGCTCGTCACCGACGTGGGCCTGCCCGGCGGCATGAACGGCCGCCAGCTCGCCGACGCCGCGCGCGCCGGGCGGCCGGACCTCCACGTCCTCTTCATCACCGGCTTTGCCGAGAATGCGCTGCTCAACAACGGCCAGCTCGAACCCGGCATGGCGGTGCTGACCAAGCCCTTCGCGATCGACGCGCTGGCGACGCGGATCAGGCAACTGGTGCGGGTGGGCGACTGACCCGTACTCCCGCAAAAGCGGGACCCTTGGGCCGATGGCGGCGTCCTCCGTGGCGCTGAACTCCCCTTTCGCGAGAGTACCGTCATGGCCGGCCGAGTACATCACCGCCGTACCCCGGCGGAGGCCGGGGTCCAGTTGGGTGAGGCTGGCGACCCGATCGAGACGTTCCGTGCCTGGACCCCGGCCTTCGCCGGGGTACGGAAGGTTCAGTCCCCCGTCACGCGCGGGCCGAGATCGCCCTGCCCCACGCTCGCCGACGCCATTTCCAGCATCCGGTCGAGGCTGGCCTTCGCCTTCAGCCGCAGTTCCTCGTCTACCTCGATCCGGGGGGACAGGTCGCGGAGCGCGACGTACAGCTTCTCGAGCGTGTTCATCGCCATGTACGGGCAGATGTTGCAGTTGCAGTTCCCGTCCGCGCCCGGCGCGCCGATGAACAGCTTGTGCGGCACCGCCTTCTGCATCTGGTGGATGATGTGTGGCTCGGTCGCGACGATCAGCGTGTCGCCGGGCATCGTCTTGGCATAGTCGAGGATGCCGCTGGTCGAGCCGACATAATCGGCATGGTCGACGATATGCGCCGGGCATTCGGGGTGCGCGGCGACGGGCGCGCCGGGATGCTCGGCCTTGAGTTTGATGAGCTCGGTCTCGCTGAACGCCTCGTGCACGATGCAGACGCCCGGCCACAGCAGCATGTCGCGCCCGAACTTGCGCGAGAGATAGCCGCCGAGATGCTTGTCGGGGCCGAAGATAATCTTCTGGCTCTCCGGGATCTGCGCGATGATCTTCTCGGCCGAGGACGAGGTGACGATGATGTCGCTCAATGCCTTCACCTCCATCGAACTGTTGATGTAGGTGAGCGCGATGTGGTCCGGGTGCTGCGCGCGGAACGCGGCGAACTGGTCGGGCGGACAGCTATCCTCCAGGCTGCATCCGGCATCCATGTCGGGCAGGATCACCGTCTTTTGCGGGCTGAGGATCTTCGCCGTTTCCGCCATGAAGCGGACGCCGCAGAACGCGATGACGTCGGCATCGGTCTCCGCCGCCTTGCGGCTCAGCTCAAGACTGTCGCCGACAAAGTCCGCCAGGTCCTGAATATCGGGCTTCTGGTAGTAATGGGCGAGGATGACGGCGTTTCGCTCGCGCTTCAGCCGGTCGATCTCCGCCAGAAGGTCGACGCCCGAAAGCGACCCGCCGATGCCGTTGCGCGCGTCCATAGCCAGTTCCTTACCCGTTCGCGCGCCACATGGCCCGCGGCGGCCGGCTAATCAACCCATCGGCGGCAGCAGCGGGAAGGCATAGGGATCGACGCCCGCCCCCGCGGCGCCCGCGGTTGCCGCCTGATAAAGCGCGGCGCCGACCGGGCTGAACGTCACGAGGTTGATCGCGACCTGCATCGCCGCGATCGTGCCGAGGCCATAGAACCACGCGCGGTGCACCCGCCCGCTGCGCCGCCGGTCGGCGAGCATCCCCGCGATCGGGAACAGGATCAGCACCGCGAACACCCACTCGCCCGCATGCGGGATGAGGAGCGGCATCGGCAGCAGCCGGCCGATCGCCGGCCCGAGCAGTACCGCCATCCCGCAGAAATGCAGGCGCTTGTGCCACGCCGTCCGCCGCCGGTTGACGATCGCCGCGCCGGTGAGCGCCGCGAAAGTCAGGATCGAGGCGGGGTTCATGACGAGGAAATAGGCCGGCTGGAAGAAGAACGGCGCCCCGCCCCGCTGCACCATCAGCACGGTGACGAGGATGCCGAGCACCACCATCGCGACCGCCCAGACCGACGCGATCCAGCCCAGGGTCTTGTGCCCCTCGACATGTCCCGTCGCCGCCAGCCAGTTCTGCGCGACATAGATCGCCACCCAGCCCATGAAGACGACGGCATGCAGATGAATGAGCGGCGGCGCGGCAAGGGTCGACCGGCCCATCGCGAACTGAAGCCCGAAGCCGGCGATGACGACCGCAGCCATCACCAAAGCACTCGTCACGAAAAAGCGATCGTCACGCTGCGCGCGGACTTCGCCCGGAAAGATCGTCGCCATGGCCATGCCCCCGCATCCCGTTGCGGAGCGCAGATTATCACAGTCGATAGTAGATTGCGACTACGCCTTCACGCCCTGGTCATCGGGCAAAATCTATCGGTTATTTCCCAGCACCTCGGCCGGCGTCTTCGACTGGTCCCAGCGTTCGCGGCTCAGTCCGCGTTCGGCGGGGAAGGTGACGATGACCCGCGCGCCGCTCTGCCCCGCGGCCTCCAGCGGCGCGCCCATCGTCCGGGCGATCGCGCCGCGGGCCAACTCGCGCGCCTGCGCCAGCCGCTCGGGACTGGTCGCCTCGCGCGTCGCGGCGCGGCGGGCGGCGCGCGACACGCGGGTGCCGAGCGCCTCGCCCGCCTCGCGCGTCACCAGCACGCCGCTCCGCTCGACGACCACGCCCTCGCCCTCGTCGATGTTGGGCGTGTCGGCGGTTACGTCGGGCGCATCGACGATCAGCGTGCGCGTCTCGGGGTCCCAGGCCATGTCGCGCGGCGACAGGCCCGACAGATCCACCGTATAGTCGACCGCATAGGGCATCTTGGCGACCCGACCCGATTTCAGGAATCCGCCCCAGCGCGTGTCGCTGGCCGATGCCTGGACGATGCCCGACAGCCGCGCGACGCGAAGCTGGCTCATGCCAGCGATCCGCGCTGTGACGATCTGCGTCACCGCCGGCCCCTCGGGCGCCTCGGCGGGCTTCGTCACGACATGCCGGTCGCGATAGTCGCTCCAGGCAAGCAGGAGCCCGCCGACCACCGCGAGCAGGAGTGCGCCCGCGACGATCAGCCGCCACGGCTCGCCGCCGCGCCCTAGACGGCGTGCCATGCGCCCCCCTCTCCCGCGACCGCCAAGCCGCGCTTCTGCAATTCGATCAGGTGCGCAAGGACCGATCGCGCCGCCGCCGGCTTCAGCCGCGCGTCGAGGCCGACATACATCGCCTCGACCATCGCCTCGATCCGGTGCGTGCCGCGCGCCAGCAGGCGGACGATCTGCCCCTCGCGCTGCTTTCTGTGGCCGAGCATCCCGCGCACCAGCCGCTGCGGATTGTCCACCGCTTCGCCATGCCCCGGATAATAGATCGTCTCGGGCCGCCCGAGCAGCTTCTCGAGGCTCGCCATATAGTCGCCCATGTCGCCGTCGGGCGGCGAGACGATGCTCGTCGACCAGCCCATCACATGGTCGCCGCTGAACAGCGCCTGCGCCTGCGGCAGCGCGAACGCCATATGGTTCGACGTATGCCCCGGCGTCGTTACCGCCTCGATCGTCCAGCCCTCGCCCTCGATCCGCTCGCCGTCGGCCAGCACGCGGTCGGGCGCATAGTCGGTGTCGAACGCCGCATCGGCACGCGGCCCTTCATCGTCCATCGTCAACGGGGCGCAGCCGATCACCGGCGCACCCGTCACCTCGCGCAGGCGTGCTGCCAGCGGACTGTGGTCGCGATGCGTATGCGTCACGAGGATCGCCGCGACCGGTCGCCCGGCGATGATCCGCTGGAGCGCCTCCAGATGCGCCGACTCGTCCGGCCCGGGGTCAACCACGGCAAGCGCATCCCGCCCAACCAGATGCGTCTGCGTGCCGGTATGCGTATAGGGGGAGGCGTTCCCCGCCAGCACCCGCGTCACCAGCGGGCCGAGCGGCACGGCGACGCCGACCGGATGCTTTTCCATCACTCTCATGTGGCTGCCCCGTGGCTCAGCGGCAAGGGCTGTCGGATGGTGCCGCCTACAGGAGGCGGCGCTCATCATCAAAAAGCCGAGAAGAACAAGCAGTTATCCGCCAGCGTGAGGCGCCGTTTGCACCGCGCTCTTGTACCTTCTCAGGCCCCGCGCAATCAAGTGCGTGCATGCTCGAGAGGAGTTGCAAAATGCCGCAGCCTCTAATTGACCCTGACTTTAGGGCCAAGCTGATGAAGGCCGCCGACGCATCTGCCACGACCTGAAAGGCGCTGGCACTCTCAAATCGGTCACCCTGCCGCTCCCGAGAATGCCTTGGCGCTGGACCTGAGCGACGGCAACGCGCTCGTCGCCTACATGGGCAGCGGCGTGGTCATCATCAGACGCGTCGACGACATGCAAGTTGCTCAGCGCGTCGTTCTCACCAAGTCAGACCTAAAACGGATCTTGGCTTGGATTTCCTGATCGCGTGGCAGTTAGCTTGAAGTACCGTCACTGCTACTTGGCTTTACAGCGGCAGTGAGCACGGCCGAGGGGGGGGGCTAAGCGTTGATCTTGACGAGGGGCACGCTGAGCACACGGGAGACGGTGGGTTCCTACTGTATCTGCAGGATGACAAAGGCACGGTGCGGCGGGTCTATCTGAGCGCTGAGGACCTGGCGAACCTGGTAGCGGCCAATTAGGCGTAGCGAAGCCTGTCAGAGCCTGAGGGGATCGAAGGGCGCTTCGGCCCCTTCCTATCGCGCTACGCCTTCAGCCTCGCGACCGCACTTATCGTTGCGCTTGCTCTTGCAATTTAGCTTCAGCCCCTCTCTTCTGAAAATCCAGCTGGGAGGGGCGAAAAATGGTGGAACAGCGATGGAGGTTGCTGGAAGAGCAGGTGCGGGGAATCGCTGCTCTGATATTCGGAAAGCCCTGTCAGCCACAGCGGATTGCTGGCGTCAATTTCGACGGAGTTATAGAGGTTAGCGAGTTAGAGACTGTTGTCATAGAGATCAGCAAGCAGAACGATCTTGATAAGGTCCGCCAAGGCATTACACGATTAACGCTGGCGCGGCAGGCACTCGCAAATGATGGCGTACTAGTTCGAGGGTACATCATATTGAGCCGAGAGCCTACACAGTCCATGCTGGACGCGGCAGCAACGGCGAAAGTGATTGTGGCATCCGTAAGCCAGTTCGCCGCGCTTTTCTTCGAGTTTCCTCGCTATAAAGATGCGCGCTTATCTGCCTCTTTCGGCAGCTCAATTGATCCCATCACGGGAAAAGCTGATAAAGTGCGCTACGTCCCCGTGACATACATGCGTGTGGACAATGGCGGAGACGTTTCCGTATCCGAGATAGCGAATATGCTGTTGTCGGGCACCAATATCGTCCTGCTAGGGGAGTACGGTTCCGGCAAAAGTCGTTGCATCAGGGAGGTTTTCTCTTATCTCTCAGACCACTGGGACTTGACATTCCAGTTTCCCTACGCTGTCAATCTACGCGAGTGCTGGGGTTTGGACCGCGGTGATGAAATAATCCGTAGAGGCGCACACCTCCTTGGTTTAGACGATCTCGCACCTGCCACCGTTCGGGCATACAACCGCGACAGCCTAGTTCTTCTGCTCGACGGCTTCGACGAGCTAGGCAGCCAGTCGTGGAGCACTGACGAGAGTCGCCTTCGTCAGCTGAGAGCTAGAGCCCTCGCCGGGGTCAAGGATGCGATCACTAAGACCGGAAGCGGCTGCCTTGTGGCAGGCCGAGAACATTATTTTTCGAGTACCGAGGAAATGCTTTCAGCGCTCGGATTGAGCGAGGGCCGCACAGTTATCCTTCAATCAAAGGATCAATTTACAGACGAGGAGCTGGAGCAGTACTTTGACGTAGCCGGTCTTGCGATTGACCTTCCAACTTGGCTTCCGAAGAAACCGCTAATCTGTCAGACCATAGCACTCTTGTCCGACGAAGAGCTTGGACAGATGTTCTCAATACAGAGCGAGGGCGTTGAGTTTTGGAACCACTTCATACGTGTTGTGTGTCAACGTGATGCCCGGATCAATGCGTTTTTTGATCCAAACACTATATACCGAGTCTTTGTAGCACTCAGCCGGATCACTCGACGTCGCCCCTCAAATATTGGTCCGATTAGCCAGCGAGACCTGCAAGACGCGTTTGAAGCCGTAGTAGGACAGCTCCCCGTAGAAGAAGCTTCCGCAATGCTTCAGCGGCTTCCAAGTCTAGGTAGGATTGGTGCAGAGTCCCAAGATCGTCAATTCGTCGATATGTTTATACTTGACGGATTGAGAGCCAAGGACGTGGCTTCGCTCGTAAACGTTGACGAACTTCAGCGTCAACGAGCATTTGCCGAGGCTTGGGTAAACCCGCTTGAGCCGCTTGGACAAGCAATCCTCGCAGCCGACTTGAAAGATCGCGTCGATCAATTCAGACAAATCGCAGTGCGTAGCACCGCCGCCAATAATCCTACTTTGTCTTGTGATATTTTGGCGAGTATATGTCGGGCCGATATTGCGTCTGCCGATTTTCAGGGATTGGTAATTAGCGGTGGCGCATTCACTGAGCTCACATTGAACGATACACCGATAGCAAATGTGACTATTTCGGATTCTACAATCGAGCATTTAGTGCTCCCCAACTCGCCTCCACCCAACGTCTTAATTCAGAAGTCGCTCGCAGAGAAGGTATCGGGGGCGGCGTCTTTCTCGGGGCTTCCGCCATGGGTGCACCTTGAGTCGGTCGATAGGTTTGACAGCGTGCAGACTGTCGCTCTCATCCGTAAAGCGGGCCTATCACCGGCTCACGAAATACTCGTTGGCATTTTGAAGAAGACCTTTAAGCAAAAGGGTGCGGGCCGAAAGGAGGAGGCGCTGCTACGAGGATTTGGTTCTGGATCTTCGAAGAAAATCGCCGGCGCTGTTCTAGGCCTGCTTATGCGCGAAGATATATTAGATCGACACAAGGGTGATGAAGGCTGGATATATAGTCCGAGCCGCAACCAGACAGCTCGTGTGTCTACATTACTAGATCAGCTCCGTTCCTCCCGTGATGATCTGTGGACAGCCGTCGAGAGGCTGAATTAGCCGCCGCTTGCTACGATCATCATCGAGTGGAAAAAAACCCAGCTCCAGAAGGAGCCGGGGGTACTTGGGGTCAGGCGAAAAACTGCTCGATGCTGCGTGCAGCGCTTGGACCAAGGATGGGCATCACCTTGGCGGAAGTTCGCCTTGGTGTCCCGAAACGCCGGGTTGGTACGCTTCGGGTACCCGCCGCCGTGACAGGTCTAGGGGGCCGCGGTGAATGCCTCCTTGGCCGGGTCGCAGCTGTCCTCCTCTGCAGAGAAGGCCGCGGCGGAGACCCCCTCATTGTCACCGAGCAGGGCGGAAAGCGTGGTGCCAGCCGCACCGTCCATGCCGGCCATAAAGCGGCCGGAGCCCGGCAGTATGCCGTCCAAGAACGCTCCCGCGGCGTTGTTGGCCGTGCCCAGAAACGAGCCGTCGCCGCCCGGCGGGGGTAAGGGTAGGCCCCGAGCGGAAGGGGCGTTTGGCGAACCTGAGGGGGGTTGGTGGTCGTCCGGAGTGAGTCCCTCCGCGGCCAGGTACATCTCAATCTCCTCCTCGCTTGCCTCTTGCTCGATCATCGAACCGACGTTTGCGCGGACGCGAGCGCCTTTGTCGGGACCAGCTCTCATGCGCGTCTCGGCCTCATGACGAGGCGGTGAGGCCCGCGGTGCTCCTCCACGGGTACAGCGGGATCGTGCGGCGGCAGATTGGGGTCTTCGTCAAACAAGGACGGATTGTGCAGGTCCGGTTCGCGGCGTCGAGCACGGTGCCCGCCTGTGCGCTGTAGGTCTTTGAACGGCAGATAAAGCGGCGAGACGACCCCCGGCTGCACAGGCATCGAGTTGTCGGCCAACAGCGTCATCTCCAGCGGCTCGCGGCAGAACTCCTCGGCAAGCTCACGGGTCCTGTTGCGAACGAAGCCGTCCAAGTTGCGGCAGTGGGGGAACGGGGGGTCCTGGGCGATCGTCACAGCCCCCAAAGGGGAGACGGCCGTCAGTTAAATGGCTCTGTCATCACCCAGGAACGGCTGAAGTTTTAGATGCTCGGGGGAAAAGCGAGACAGGAACGTGCGGTCGGTGAATCGACGGGCGACGTTGAAGAGATCGCGAGCGGCCCACCAGAACCCGTCATCAGCGATGACGACCTGGATGGGCTTGCGGCAGAATGAAAAGGTGCGGAGGGCGTCCAAGGGAGGCTCGATCCTGAGTAGAGGAAGAGGGGGCGGACGGCAGTCGTCCAGCCGGCAGCACGATGGTCAGCGATTGCAGACGGTTGTGCTTACGGGAGCACTAATGCCCCGATCCCGCCTCTCCGTCGCTTCTGCAGGAGCCAGGGGGTACCTGACGGGACCCATAGCTGCCGAAAGTGGCCGGGTGGATAAGGCGGGGTTGGCACCCTCTGGATCAGTCCAGAGGTGCCCGCTTAAGACCCAAAAAGCGGACAGGCCGCTTTCGCCCAAAAGCGGACGGGCAGCTTACGCCCAATTGCGGACATTGAGTTGGCGCGGCAGACTACTCGAATGGGCAAGCGATCTGGCGTTCCGCACACAGACGACGAACTGGACAGGCTGACCAGCGACGAACTGCAAGCCGAGCTTGATCGCTCGCGCTCGCGCCTCACCATCGCGCCCTCCGCGACGGTGGCGAAGCAATGGCGTAAGCGCATCCACTGGCTCGAAGCGGCGGTGGAGCGGCGGGTCTAATGGGTATTCCGCAAACGCCCAAAAGCGGACAACCGCGCAGCTACATCAGCAGCCACTTAACGACGCCCGCGCCACCCAAAATGACAAGGGCGCATCCCCACCAAGGAACAGGGATGCCGTCGTCATACTGCCCATGGTCGACGTACCTGCGGACGTCACGTCGCTGTATCACTGCGTATGAGTTGTCGCGGGAGCGAATGTCGGCGTCTTCTAGGTAGCGATGCACTGCCTCTGGCGCGGCGTCGATTGGCAGTTCACGTTGAAGCTGGCTCGCCAACCGTTCCACTTTCGACCAGTCCGTAGGCTTTGTTTCCTCAACGGCTAAGATTGCCACCAAGCGGCTACGTAGGTCGTCGAATTCCACGACCACAAGCTACCGCAGAACGCTTCCAGCGCAACGTCCGCTTTCCTGCCTGAAGCGGACGCCGGTGCCGATCGGCGTGATGCCGGAAAGCGGACGGGCTGCTTACGCCCAATTGCGGACATTACGGATAGTGGGCAGGCTCAGAGAAATGGCCTGACCGTCAGCGCGTAGGGGGTGTATGACTTGCAGCTTTAGCCTTTCCCGCGCAGCGATGATCGCCACCATCGTCACGCTGCCAGCCTGCGCTACCATGACCGGCTCTAAGAAGATCGGGTCGGAACACGTCATCGATGGGCCGAAAGGCTACACAGTTAATTGGGGGCTTCCGTTGACTGGAGCCTATTGGATCCCCAATGAGACGAAGGACGACATCAAAGCGGCATCGGATTTTTGCAACGCACCGGCAAGCGTTTTTGTCTACCACCACATTCCGCGACCGCCTTGGTTCAGCCACTTGGGGTTACATTTCCCTGATGGCACGACGGAGCAGCAAAAGTCCTGCGTTGTCTCCCGGATCAAAGCCGTGCCCGCGCTAACGGTGTACCCAAAGAAACGGCGATCCGCGCGTCACTAGACGACGGAAAACCCCGTGTTGGAGGCACAGCCGTCGACGTCCACTTTCCTGCCCGAAGCGGACATTCGAGCCAAAAATAATCGGGTGGTCGGTACGGTTGCGGAATGAGGCAGCAGGAGGTCGGCAAGAGGCTCTGGGGAACGGCATGGGACCCGCAGAAAACTGAGGGAAACCGCGTGTTTGCTCAGGGTCGGACCGGCGCTGTAGCCGCGCGAGCGAAGCCGCCAGTTCCGAGCCGCGATTTGCCGCGATCGAGCGGGCTCCCGTCCGGCGGCGGAGAGGGACCCGCGACGTTGGTCCCCCGATATTGCCCCCCCACAATGCGTTGAAACCCGCAGAAAACCTTGCTTTGTTACTCTATACTGAAGCCGGGGCCAAGGCTTGGCGGCCTGACGAAGCCGGTAATCTGAGCGCTTCGCGAGCCTGTTCGCTCCGAACCCCAGACAACATTAAGGCAGTGTGGGGAGGGCTACTTCATGTGACGTTGTTACATATGCTCGTGGGGACCTGCGGGCCCTCTCAGTTCGCCCGCCGCCAATCATCTACACCTGCGGCCAAGTTAATCGCCTCTGGTTGGGGCTGGCAGATGACCACGAGCCCTGCAGGATCGGCGGAGTAGTAGGTGCGGCCCTTCGCATCCATGACGACCAGCATCCCTGCGGCCACCCTGGCGTCCTCGACCAGGACCGGCACGGCTGCACCAGGCAGCGCGATCTGCACCAGGCGCCCGTCGTCGATCTCAGCGAGCATCAGCGTCGCCATCTGGACCGCCCAGTCCGGCGACCCCTTGGGGAAATGCGGGATCATGCCGAAAGCTACGTCACGATCAGTCAGGTCGCAACGATATGCGCTGTCCCAAGACGGTCCTGCGCCTCTTCAAGCCTCGCTCCAAAGCTGGACCAACAAGCGTTGACATGGTCCTACAAATCCGCCTAACGCCCGTTGGGCAGATTTAAACGAGTGCTTTGATGATTGATCGCGCCGTCGCTTACTACCGCGTCTCGACCGCTCGCCAAGGGGCCTCTGGTCTCGGCTTGGAAGCACAGCGGGCCGCCGTAGAGGCGCTGTGCGAGTCCCGTGGCTGGGAGTTGGTGGCACCGCCTTTCCAAGAGGTCGAGAGCGGCAAGCGTGGCGATAGGCCGGAACTCCTTAAGGCGCTGGAGCGGGCCAAGCTCACGGGCGCCCGGCTGGTTATCGCCAAGCTAGACCGGCTCTCCCGCGATGCCGCTTTCCTTCTTATGCTGCAAAATAGCGGAGCCCGCTTTGTCGCCGCTGACATGCCTGACGCCAATGATCTCACCGTGGGCATCATGGCCCTTGTGGCTCAGCAGGAGCGGCAGGCGATCTCCAGGCGCACCAAGGAGGCTCTGGCAGCCGCCAAGGCCCGCGGGCAGCGCTTGGGAAATCCGAATGGTGCTGCAGCGTTCCGGCGGGCGGCTCAGGGAAACTGCGCAGCTTTAGAGGCTGTCCGTGCCGGCGCTGCCGATCGTGCTGAGAGCCTCCGCGGGACCGTCCAGTCGCTGCAGGGTCAGGGAATCACTTCTCTGGGCGGCATCGCCGCCGCGCTGAACTCACAGGGGATTGTCACGGCACGCGGCGGCCTGTGGCACGCCTCCTCCGTCCGCAACCTCCTCAGCCGCCTACAGGGCGCCCAGCAGTGACCGCACGGGGCAAACAATGGGCCGAGAGGGCCCTATTGGTGACTGAGGTCCTTGAGCGGCCTGAGTTTCAGAACAGGCCGGAAGGTCTCGACCCGAAACACGTGAGGAAGCTCCGTGCGAGCCTCGGCGGGCTAGAGCCAATCGAGCCGATCTCCGTGGCGCAGGTCGGTAAGGCGCTCTATGTCGTCGATGGCTTCCACCGGCTGGAGGCGCACCGGCAGGACAAGCGCGAGCAAATACAGGCGAAGGTTGCCCGCATGAGCCTGTCGGAAGCTGAGGCGCACGCCAAGACGGTCGCCAACACCCGGCACGGCAAGAACCTGACCCGCGAAGGTAAGCGGAAGCTCTGGGAAGCGTTCCTAGCCGCCGGCCGGCACCTCAAAGCCGATGGTACCCTGAAGTCACCACGCGCCATCGCCGGTGAGCTGAACGGGCTCTACAGCCACCAGACGATACGCAACCTCCTGCGGGCCGCCGGGCTCGCAGACGAGCTAGAGGCGATCGGCGTGAGCCGGTGGGAGCAAGAAGAGCCGACCTTGCAGGAACTTGAGGAAGAGCGGGAAGCGGAAGCCGAGATGGCGCTGCAAAGGTTCGCCGCAATCGTTCCCACGCTTCAAGACGAGGGCATCCGTGGGCGCCTGCTGCACACCGCGAGGGACTGGGTGGACCGGCTTGAGCGCGGCGAGACACTTGGGGCCGACTTCGGCCCCCGAGCGGCCGAACTCGACATCTGACAGACCGCCTGCAGCGTTATAGGTCCTGCTGACCATAAGCCGCGGAAATCCTCGCTTTATGGTCCATTCGGGTGTCAAGTTAGACATCATGGGTTTTGGCCATCTGGAGCTACCGCATCGCCTCGAGCCGCGCCGAGCGGCGACCCGGCTGCACCTTTGATGTCGAACCGCGGGAACCGCTGGATCGCAGCGGCTCGGGCAGCGATCGGGACATTCCCGTAGCCGCGGCCAGTGGTCGACGGTGCGTGGCCCTGTAGGGCGTCCGCTACACGCTCCTCCATCGCACCGTGCGACAGCGACTTGAAGAGGTGGCGCCAAGCGTGGTTCGGGGCGATGCGAGGATCAGCGATGCCAAGGTCCTGGCGGACCCAGGCGGCGAGACGTTCGCCCACCTTCTTGACGTGACGATTGCCATCCGCCGCCACGCGCTGCCGCTTGGGGTCGAAGAACAAGGGACCTGAGCCGACCGCGCGAACCACGTCCAGGAAGCCGGTCTCGATCAAGTGGGCGTGAAGAGGGACCAGCCTGAATGCGCGGGTTTTGACGTTGCCCGCGTCAGGGGTGATCCGGATACACGGCACGCCTTCAACGTCGCTGACATCCTCCCCACGGAGCTGAGCGATCTCGCCGACCCGTGCTCCGGTGTAGGCGCAGAGCCAGGGCACCCACCGCCGTGCCCGTGCGTGCTCTGGGCTCATTCGGGTGGGCGCCGGCTGCAGAGCAGCCGCGAGGATCGTCTGCGCCTCCTCGATCGTGAACGAGCGCTCCCGGGTCGTCACCGCCTTGGGCTGCCGAACCTTAACCTGGGCGGCGACGTTCTCCCGGAGCTGCCGTTCCTCTACCGCGTAGCCCAGGGTTACTCGCAGGGCCGTCATGTACTTGTCTCGGACTGTCACTGGGCTCCGGCGGGTGCCCTTTCGCGTCGTCTCGTCCAGAAGTTGGTCTCGCCAGCGTTGCACGTCATCCGCGGTGATCCGCGAGGCGTCATCGTGGCCTAGGAAGTGGACGAGCTTCTCGATGTATTGGCGCCACTCAATCCGCACGCCCGCCGTCATACCGACGTTCGCCGCTGCATAGGCGTCGTATAGCGCGAGCAGAGGCAGGCGGGCGCCCGGAGCCGATAGGGAGCGGTCAGGCCCGCGCGGGGGTGGAGCAGGCTGCGGAGGACTAGCTATAGCCTCGCCGCGCAGCCGAGCGGTAAGCACGGGCGCAACTCGAAGCGCCGTGTCATTCAATTCTTTGCACAACTCGCCAATGGCGTCCTCGCTGGCCGCAGGAGAGAGGACGAGACCTCGCTCGGTCACGAGCTTGCGGGCCTCGTCGCCCCAGCGGTCCTCGATGGCGGCCAAGTCGCCCTCGCCGCGCCAGCGCCGAAAGTCGTCGAGTTCCCAATCCAGCCAGGCCGATACCTTCGCTGCGTGATCGTCACTCGTCCATCGCGCGTTCTCGTCCCACTGGAGTACGCCGACTTCAAACCGCTTAGCGAGGAAAGCGATCTCAGGCGCGTCGAGAACATCGAACGCGCCCGTGTGCCGCTTGCGAGCCTTCGAGATGTCGTTGTCATACTGGCTCGCTGCCGCTTCATACCGGCTCAGAAACCCCGGTTCGCTCTCGGCGCCCAGGGAAACCTTCAGCTCGCGGCGCTGCTCGGGAACGAATGGCCGAAGCTCAGGCGGGTAGGTTCGACGGTAGCTGACGCGCCCGCTCGGGTGGCGGAGTGTATGTTTCACGACCAGCGGCATAGCAGCTTTTTTGTACCTTCTCCATGCACCTCGCGGCGGCAGGAAACGGCTGAAAACTGAGCTTTCCGAGTGGTTGCAACCCCTTAGGGGAAGCGTGGTGCCGCCTACAGGACTCGAACCTGTGACCCCCGCATTACGAATGCGATGCTCTACCAACTGAGCTAAGGCGGCTCCGGGCGCCGAAACGGCGTCGAGGCGGGGCGCTTAGCAGGGGTCGGGCGGGCTGACAAGCGGGCTTGAACGCGATCGCGTCCGCCCCGCGGCTTTACACATCGTTTACCAAGCAGCGTGCAAAACGGCGACCAAGGACCAAGGGGCGCTTCGTGCCCGAACGAGGATGGCGGCATGAACATGGTGCAGGGCGCAGAGGGCGAGGCGACCGCAAAGGCCGGCGGCGCGGGGCACCCGCTCGACATCGGCACCGACGAACGCCGGATGCACGTCCGTGCCTATAACTACTGGGTCTCGCTGCTGGGCGGGCGCGCTTATCCGTCGATCGAGGATCTCGATCCGTCGAACATCGCCGATTTCGGCGCCAACAGCGTGCTCCTCGATTTCTCGCATGGGGTCGAGGATCCGGCGGTCGCCTATCTCGGCCGGTCGCTGCGCGAGGAATGCGGGGTCGAGGCAAGCATCCGCCAGATCAGCGAAGTGCCCAGCCGCTCGCTGCTGTCGCGGCTGACCGATCATTATCTCCAGATCATCGCCAATCGCGCGCCGATCGGGTTCGAGGCCGAGTTCGTCGGCCAAAAGGGGCAGAACACGCTCTATCGCGGCATCCTGATGCCCTTCTCGTCGGATGGCGACACGATCGACTTCATCTACGGCGTCATCAACTGGAAGGTGACGGTCGACGACGAGATGCAGGCGCGCCTCTCCGCGGAGGTGGAGGCGGCGCGCCGAGAGCTGCCGCGGATCGAGGTGGCGATGGCACCGGCCTGGGCCGACGGCCCCTCGGCGGTGTTTGCCGAGCCGCCGGTGGACGAGGCGCCGGTCGCGCCCGATTTCCTCGATGCCGATGCCGGGCTCGCCGACCTGCTCGACCACGCGCGCGCCTGTGCCGACGATGTGGGCCAAGCGGACAAGCGGACGCGCGCCGCGCTCTATCGCGCGCTCGACCGCGCCTATGCCTTTGCCGAGGCGGCGGCGGGCGACCCGGCGGGCTACGCCGAACTGCTCGAGGATGCCGGGCTGAAGCCGCAGGCGCGCGCGCCGATGACGCCGATCGTCAAGCTCGTCTTCGGCGGCGGCCACGACAAGACGCGGCTGACCGAATACGCCGCCGTGCTGACGCATGCCCGCCGCCAGGGGATCGCGGTCGAGGGGTTCGCGGCGTTCCTGTCGGGTGCCGAGGGCGGGATCAAGGGCATCGTCGCCGCCGAACGCGCCGTGCGCCGACCGGCGACGCGGCCCGATAGCTTTGCCGCCGCCGCCGATACGCTGCGGGCAAAGGCGCCGATCGCCTCGCTGCCGATTGCCGCCGGGGACGAGGAATTCGTCCTCCTTGTGGCGCGCGCGGGCCTGAACGGAATGCTCGAGGTGGTCGCGCGGGTCGAGGGTGAGGCGGCGCTGACCGAAAAGGCGATCCGGTCCGCCGGCGGCTGATCGTTCGGCCCGATCGTATGGCTTGAGACTATCCGGCATTGGGCGCATAGGCCCGCGCATGCTGAGCAAGAAAGGCACGACGCCGGCCAAGGCGATCGCAGCGCGCTTCTTCGATGGAGCGCTTCCGGGAGAGACTGAAGGCCTCGACAAGGCCGAGCGCGCCGATGCGGCGGGCTTCGTGGCGGAGGCGGCGGCGATGCGCCCGCCCGGCCGCCCCGCGATCGCCATCGACACCTTTGCTCGCGACGAGCGCCGGCGGATGCGCCTCGCGGTCATCAACGACGACATGCCGTTTCTGGTCGATTCGATCGCCGCGACGATCGGCGCGGCGGGCGCCCCGATCGAGCGGCTGGTCCACCCGGTCCTTCGCGTCGCGCGCGATAAAAGCGGCGCGCTGACGGCGATCGACGACGATGCCGGCACCCCCGAATCGATGGTCTATATCGAGATGGACCGTCTCGACGCCAAGGAACGGCGCGAGGTGGTCGAGGATCTCGAACGCAATCTCGCCCATGTCCGCCGCGCGGTCGCCGACTGGCCGAAGCTTCAGGCCGCGCTGTCGGCCGATGCCGACCGGACCGAGGATGACGAGGGTGCGGCGCTGCTGCGCTGGTTCCTCGACGGGCACATGACGCTGCTCGGCCATGAGTGCTGGGATGTCGAGGGCGGCGTGCGCGATGCGATCGGCATCGCCGCCGAGCCGCTGGAAACGCCGCTCTTGGCAGAGGCGTCGCGCGGACTTGCCGCCGAATATTTCGCCAAGGGGGGCCGCGCGCCGCTGCTCCTCAAGTCGAACTGCATCTCGACCGTCCATCGCCGCGTGCCGCTCGACCTCGTGCTGCTACCGCTCCTGAAGGGCGAGCGCGTCACCGGCCTGTCGATCCATGCCGGCCTGTGGACCAGCGCAGCGCTGCATTCGCCGCCGCACGATGTGCCGCTGCTCCGCCGCAGCCTGAAGGCGCTGACCGCGAAGTTCGGCTTCGATCCGCGTGGCCATACCGGCAAGGCGATGGCGCATTCGCTGACCGAGCTGCCGCACGACCTGACCACCGCGTTCGATCAGGATGCGCTTGAGACGCTGGTCCTGACCGCGATGTCGATCGCCGACCGGCCGCGCCCCAAGCTGGTGCTGGTGAAGTCGGTGCTTGGCCGCCACCTGTTCGGCTTCGTCTGGCTGCCGCGCGACGAGCTGACGACGGGCCGGCGCGAGGCGATCGGTACGATGCTGGCGGAAGCGGCGAACGCCTCGCTCCTGAGCTGGTCGATCAGCCTCGAGGACGGCGAGACGGCGCTGATCCGCTATACGCTCGATCTGCGTGGGCAAGGCCGGATGCCCGATGCGGAGGCGCTGGACGACCGCCTGGTGCGCATGATGCGCGGCTGGTCGGCGGCGGTGGAGGCGGCGCTGGTCGACCTCGTCGGCGCGGGCCGCGCGGCGCGGCTGGCGCTGCGCCATGCCAGCAGCTTCCCGGTCAATTACCGCAACGCCTTCAGTCCCGAGGAAGCGGCGCAGGACGTGCTGCGCATCGCCGAGCTGGAGGAAGCGAACGACCGGCGGGTCCGCATCCTGGCCGACGACAATCCCGATGACGGCCGCTTCCGCATCAAGATCTATCGCCGCGGCGGCGCGCTGCCGCTGTCGGACGCGGTGCCCGCGCTCGAGAATTTCGGCTTCCGCGTCATCGCCGAACTGCCGACGCTGCTCGACGGCGAGGGCGAGATCGTCATCCACGACTTCTATGTCGAGGTGCCGGGCGCCCCGCATGCCGAACGCCAGCTCGACCACCCGATGGTCGAGGCGGCGATCCAAGCGGTGCTGGAGAACCGGGCGGAGAACGACGCGTTCAACCGGCTGGTCGTCGAGAGCGGCATCTCGCCGCTGTCGGTCGTGCTTTACCGCGCATGGTTCCGTTATCTGCGCCAGACGGGTCTGGCTTACGGCCTCGGCACCGTCGTCGACGCGCTGCGCCGCGCGCCCAAGGTCGCGGCGGGGCTGATCGCGCATTTCTCGGCGGCGCACGATCCGTCGCGCGCCGATGGACGCGAGGCGGCGATCGAGAAGGCGGCCAAGGCGATCGAGAGCGGCCTCGACGCCGTCTCCGCGATCGACGACGACCGCATCCTGCGCGCGCTTCGCGGCGTGGTGGCGGCGACGCTGCGGACCAACGCCTTCGCGCCGGCGGCGGACGAGGCGCTGGCGTTCAAGCTTGATTCGGCCAAGGTGCCGGGCCTCCCCCTGCCCCTCCCCTGGCGCGAGATCTTCGTCTATTCGCCGCGGGTGGAGGGCATCCACCTACGCGCCGGTCCGGTCGCGCGTGGCGGCCTTCGCTGGTCCGACCGGCGCGACGACTTCCGCACCGAGATCCTCGGCCTGATGAAGGCACAGCGCGTCAAGAACGCGGTCATCGTGCCGACCGGCGCGAAGGGCGGCTTCTATCCCAAGCAGTTGCCGCCGTCGTCGGACCGTGAGGCGTGGCTGGCCGAAGGGACGGAGAGCTATCGCATCTTCATCCGCTCGCTGCTATCGATCACCGACAACATCGTGGACGGCGCGGTCGTCCATCCCGACAGCGTCGTGATTCACGACGGCGAGGATCCCTATTTCGTCGTCGCCGCCGACAAGGGCACCGCAAGCTTCAGCGACGTCGCCAACGCGATCGCGCAGGAGCGCGGCTTCTGGCTGGGCGACGCCTTCGCCAGCGGCGGGTCGAAGGGGTACGACCACAAGGCGATGGGCATCACCGCCAAGGGCGGCTGGGTGTCGGTGCAGCGCCACTTCCTTGAAATGGGCGTCGACGTGCAGACGCAGCCGATCGACGTGGTCGGTTGCGGCGACATGTCGGGCGACGTGTTCGGCAACGGGATGCTGCTGTCGAAGGCGATCCGCCTGCGCGCCGCGTTCGACTATCGCCACATCTTCCTCGACCCCGATCCCGATCCGGCGGCCAGCTGGACCGAGCGCGACCGGCTGTTCGCGCTGCCGCGGTCGAGCTGGGCGGACTATGACCCCTCGCTCATTTCCAAGGGCGGCGGCGTGTTCGCGCGCACCGAAAAGTCGATCAAGCTTTCAAAGCAAGTCCGCGAGCTGCTGGGCGTCGATGCGACCGAGCTCGACCCGACCAGCCTGATCGGTGCGATCCTGAAGGCGCCGGTCGACCTCATCTGGTTCGGCGGCATCGGCACCTACATCAAGGCCGGGCACGAGAATAACGCCGAAGTCGGCGACCCCGCCAACGACCGGCTGCGCGTCAATGCCGAACAGGTCCGCGCCAAGGCGATCGGCGAGGGCGCGAACCTGGGTGTCACGCAGGCCGCGCGCATCGCGTTCGCGACCAAGGGCGGGCGCATCAATACCGACTTCATCGACAATTCGGCGGGCGTCGATTGCTCGGACAACGAGGTCAACATCAAGATCGCGCTCAACCGCGAGGTGACCGAGGGCCGGTTGAAGCTCGCCAAGCGCGACGAACTGCTCGTGTCGATGACCGACGAGGTGTCGGAGCTGGTGCTGGAAGACAACCGGCTCCAGACGCTGGCACTCTCCTTCATGGAGAATGACGGGTCGGTCGCGGTACCAAGCTATGTACGCGTCATCGAGATCCTCGAGGCGAACGGCCGGCTCGACCGCGCGGTCGAGGGGCTGGGCACCAACGAGGATATGCTCCGCGTCGCGCAGGAGGGCCGCGGCCTGACCCGGCCCGAACTCGCGGTGCTGCTGGCGAGCGCCAAGCTCGCGCTACAGGACGCGATCGAGCAGGCCGAACTGGGGCAGGACCCCGAGCTCGAACCCGACCTGATGGCCGCCTTCCCCCGGCCGATGCAGAAGAAGTTCGCCGACGCGATCCGCCAGCATCGCCTGCGCAACGAAATCGTCGCGACCAAGCTTGCCAATCGCGTCGTCAATCGCCTCGGCGTCCTCCATCCCTTCGAGCTTGCCGAGGAGGAAGGCGCGGGGATGGCCGACATCGCCGGCATGTTCGTGGTGGCCGAGCGCCTGTTCGGCCTGCCCGCGCTCTGGGAAGCGATCGAGACGACCGACATGCCCGAGGGCGCGCGGCTTGCGCTGCTCGAGGAAGTGGCGGTCGCGACGCGGTCGCAGATCGCCGACCTGCTCCGCGTGGCGGCACCCGGCACGCAGCCGGGCGAGGTCATCGCGCGGTTGAAGCCCGGCATCGCCAGCCTCGATCGCCAGACCCGCGACCTTCTGCTCGAAGAAGCCAGCGCGCAGTCGGCGCGGATCGCCGACCGGCTGGAGGCGGCGGGCGCACCGGCGGCGCTGGTCAGGAAGGTTGTGCGCATCTTCGAACTCGACGGCGCGGTGGGCCTCGCCGATCTCAGCCAGCGGCTCGGGACCGAGGAAGCAGTGCTGACGCGTGCGTTCACGCATCTGGGCCACGCGCTCGGCCTCGACTGGGCACAGGCCAATGCTGCGCGCGTCGCGTCGGGCGATCCGTGGGAGCGGTTGCTGATCGCGGGCCTTGCGCGCGATTTCCAGCAGCTTCGTCTCGACTTCCTGTCGCGGCAGGACGGGCGCGATCCGCAGGCGGCGGTGGATGCCTGGCTGTCGGCGAACCGGCCGCGCGTGGAGCAGTTCGCCTCGCTCGTCGCGCGCGCGCGCCGCGCGCCGAGCCCCAGCGCGGCGATGCTCGCGCAGATCGCCGGGCAGGCACGCGTCCTTCTCGGGCGCTGATTTCCGGGCGGGTGCGGTCTATCGCCGCACCCGCCCGTCCTGACTTGCGTCCAGCAATGATTTGTTGCGGTGCGGTGCGAGTAACGCAACGCGCCCGCCCTTAGCTGTACCCTCGACGCGGCACTCGCCGCTTCAACCCAAGGGGGACGGCTCAACGTGTTTGACTTCAACGACCTTTCGACCCGCCTGATCGACCTCGGACCCTCGTGGAACGATGCCGCCAGCGCGTTGATTGTCGCCATCGCGCTCGGGCTCGGCGTTGCCGTCGAACTCCTGCGGCCACGCTGAGCGCCCCCATTTCGAGGAGAGAGGTCGGTATGTGGACGATGATGGCGATGGGGGTGATGACGGGGGCATTGATGCTGGGCGCGTGCGGGACGAGCGACGCGTCGAGCAACGAAGGCGGCACCGTGGTGCTGCGCAACCTGGCAGAGACCGAGGTCGCCGCGCCCAAGCCGGCGAAGCTCGCCATCATCGGCGATTTGATCCCCACGCCGTCGGACACGCGCTCCGACTATTATCTGCTGCGCCACCGCTCGACGCTGGCGGGCACCAGCATCGCGATCATCCGGCAGGAGCATGACGACCGCGTCGCCTATGCCCGGACCGAGGTGGATTGCGGAAAGCGCCTGTTCCACGTCGTCGGCGTCGCCCCGACGCGCGGGCGAGTGGAAAGCGACGTCGCGCATGACGGCCCGCTCCGCTCGATCCACGGCATGCCGCTGCGCGAGGAACTGGCCCGCTATGTCTGCGAGCGGTCGGGCACGCCGCTGGCGGGGGCCTAGAACCAGCCATACCGTTCGTGCCAAGTAGAGACTGAGTAGCGCCCGTCAGGGCGCGTATCGAAGGCTCGTATCGAGGTACCTGCCCCGCCTAAGCCGATCCCTCGATACGCGCTCTCGATACGCCGGCCGAAGCCGGCTACTCGATCGCTACTCGGGACAAACGGGGGTAATGCTGAAAGGCACTACCCCTTCTTCAACACATCCAGCGCCGCGGCGGTCATCGCCTCTGCCGCCGTCGCGATCACCTTCTCCGCATCGGGCGCCCAGATCGGGCTGTGCAGCGAGGGAAGCGCTGCGCCCGA
The DNA here is from genome assembly GCA_913775795.1 of uncultured Sphingomonas sp. Classification (GTDB taxonomy): domain Bacteria; phylum Pseudomonadota; class Alphaproteobacteria; order Sphingomonadales; family Sphingomonadaceae; genus Sphingomonas. The sequence goes on from CAJYLT010000084.1 coordinate 63,980, forward strand.
TGCCTGCGCCGCGTCCCACTTCGCCTGCGGCACGCCGCCGACCCAGAAGAGCAGGCTCTGCACGCCATCCTTGTCGGCGAGGAAATAGCGGCTGAAATCCTCGCCCACCATCGCCGCGGGCACGTCGGCGACGCGCGCCTTGCCGAAGCGCGCCTCGAAGACGCTGCGGATACGCCCGGTCAGCGGATCGGTGTTGAAGGTGGCGGGCGTCGAGTTCGGGCGGACGGTCATCACCGGCATCCGGTCCTCGGGCACACCGCTTGCGATCGCCTCGCCGCGGGCGATCCGGGCGATGCCGTCGAGGAGGAGCTTGCGCGTCTTCTCCTCATAGCTGCGCACGGTGATGAGCAGCGTCGCCTCGTCGCCGATGACGTTGTGGCTGGTGCCGGCGCGGAAGCTGCCGACCGTTACCACCGCGGGGGATTGCGGGTCGTTCTCGCGGCTGACGAGGGTCTGGAGCGCCATCACGATCTTGGCGCCCAGCACCACCGGATCGCGCGTGCCGCTGGGATAGGCGCCGTGCCCGCCGACGCCGCGCACGACCAGATCGACCGAATCGACCGTCGCCAGCGCAAAGCCAGGCCGCACCCCGATCGTCCCCGCGGGCAGCGAGGCGCTGTCGTGAAACGCGAGCGCCACATCGGGCTTCGGAAACCGCGTGTAGAGCCCGTCGTCGAGCATCGCCTTGGCACCCAGCCCGCGTTCCTCGGCGGGCTGCGCGATCATGACGAGCGTGCCCGACCAGCGATCCTTCAGGCGGGCGAGGTTGTTCAGCGTGCCCACCCAGCCGGCCATGTGCGTGTCGTGGCCGCAGGCGTGCATCACCGCGGTCTCGTTGCCCTCGGCCGTCGTCGCGCGCGCCTTCGACGCGAAGGGTAGCCCCGTCGCCTCCGCCACCGGCAGCCCGTCCATGTCGGTGCGGATGAGCAGTGTCGGGCCTGGGCCGTTCTTCATCACCGCGACGACGCCGGTCTGGCCCACGCCGTCGGTCACGGTGAAGCCGGCCTTTCGCGCCGCCTCCGCCATCAACCTGGCCGAACGCTTCTCCTGAAAGGCGAGCTCGGGATTGGCGTGGAGGTCGCGATAGAGCGCGGTGAGTGCCGGCATCTGCGCCGCCGTCGCGTCCCGCACCGGCTCCTGCGCGGCGACGGGCATGGCGAGAAGCGCGGCGAGCGGGATCAGCGATCGGATCATGCGGGTCCTTCGGGACGGAGCGCGTCGGCGAGGCTGGTTCTGCCGCTGCCACGCCGCGCGGGCTTGGGCTGGCTGGGATCGGGCGCCCAGCCGGTGAGGAAGACGATCTGGAACCGTTCGGTCACGCGGCCATCGGCATCGGCGCGCGCGGCGAACGCCTCCGCCGCGCGGGCGAGCGCCGTCCGGGTCAGCGGCGGCGTGTCCTTCAAAAGATTGGTCGCGCCCATGCCGCGCAGATCCTCGATCAGCCGCCCGATCCCGGCATAGCGCACCGCCAGCGGCTCGATATCGGCGACGGGCAGCGTGAGGCCCGCGCGCGACAGCAGATCGCCGGCCGAGCGCACGTCGATCTGCGGATGCACCCGCGCCACCGCCCGCGGCGACTCCCCCTCCAACAGCGCCGCGCGGAGCACCGGCAGGCTGCCCGCCCCCACGAACGCGGCGAGGAACAGCCCGTCGGGCCGCAGCACCCGCCGCGCGAGTGCCAAGGCACCCGGCACGTCGTTCACCTGATCGAGCACCCCGGCCGACACCACGCAGTCGAAGCTGGCATCGGCGAACGGCAGCCGATCCTCGTCCCCCTGCACGCCGCCGGTTGCCCGCGCGAACGCGAAGCCCGGATCGAGCCGCGCCACCCGCGCGCCCGGCGGGGGCGCAAACGCCCCGTCGAAACTGCCGAGGTCGAGGAAGTCCTTGAGCGGCCGCTGCACTGCCGCAAGCCGCTCCCCGATCCCCTCAAGCATCGCCGCGCGCAGGAAATCGTGGCTCGCATAACCGGGCTGGGCGCGGTCGCGGCGCAGGCGCCGGGCGGATCGCGAAAAGGGTTCGGGGGGCGGGGTGGTCGCCATCGCCCGCGCTTGTGCGCCGGGGCGGCGGGCCGCACAAGAGGGGCGTGAGGGGGATCGTCACCACGCTCGGCCGTGCGGCCATCGACTATGCGCTGCCGCCGCGCTGCCCGGCGTGTGCGGCGGTGACAGGTGAGGCGCATCGGTTCTGCGCCCGCTGCTGGCAGGGGCTGGACTTCCTGCCCGACGAAGGCGGGCCGGTCCGTGCTGCCGTCGCCTATGGGAGCGTCGCGCGCGATGTGCTGCTCAAGCTCAAATATGCCCGCCGCCTCGGCCATGCCGAGCCGGTCGCGGCGGCGATGCGGCGGCTGATGCCGGCCGGTGCAGACCTGATCGTCCCCGTGCCTCTGGCGCGCTGGCGGCTCTGGTCGCGCGGCTACAATCAGGCGGGACTGATCGCCGCGTCGCTCGCGCATTCGAGCGGGGTGTCGGTGCGCCACGACCTGCTCGTCCGCACCCGCGACACCCCGGTGCTGCGCGGGCTTGGCTTTGCCGCGCGGCGGCGGGCGGTGGCGGGGGCGTTCGCGGTTCGAGATCCGGCGGCGCTGGTGGGGCGCCATGTCGTCCTGATCGACGACGTGTTCACCACGGGCGCGACCACCGGCGGCTGCGTCGGCGTCCTTGAGGCGGCGGGCGCGCGCGTGACGACGCTGGTCTTCGCACGCGTCTTGGCCGGTTCCGACGATTGACAAGCGCGCCCGCGCTTTCCACCTCGAACGGATGGCCAATGTCGAAATCTATACCAAGGCGTGGTGTCCCTATTGCACGCGCGCCAAGCGGCTCCTTTCGCAGAAGGGCGCCGCGTTCGAGGAATATGACATTACCATGGGCGGGCCGAAGCGTGCCGAGATGATCGACCGCGCGAACGGCCGCACCACCGTGCCGCAGGTATTCATCGACGGCGCGCATGTCGGCGGTTCCGACGACCTTGCCGCGCTGGAGCGCGAGGGACGGCTCGACGCATTGCTGTCGGCGTGAAGTTCGCGCTTCTACAGATGACCGCGGGCATCGACCCCGCGGCCAATGCCACGACGATCGTCGATGCCGTCGCCGAGGCGAAGGTCGGCGGCGCGTCGATGCTGTTCACGCCCGAAATGTCGAACCTGATCGACCGCGACCGCGAGCGGGCGGCGGCGAGCATCGTCGGCGAGGCGGCGGAGCCCGTCCTGGCCGCGGCTCAGGCGGCGGCGAAGGCGCATGGCCTGTGGGTCAGCCTCGGCTCGCTGGCGGTGCGGCAGGCGGACGGGCGCTTCGCCAACCGCACCTTCGTCATCGACGCGGGCGGCGAGGTGCGCGCGCGCTACGACAAGCTGCACCTTTTCGACGTGAATGTCGGCATTGGCGACCGCTGGCGCGAGTCCGCCGTCTATGCCCCGGGCCAGCGCGCGGTGCTGGCCGAGACGCCGATCGGGCTGATGGGCCTTTCCATCTGCTACGACCTGCGCTTTGCCGCGCTCTATCACGCGCTCAGCGCGGCGGGCGCGCAGATCCTGTCGGTGCCGGCCGCCTTCACCCGGCCCACGGGAGAGGCGCACTGGCACCTCCTGCTGCGGGCCCGCGCGGTCGAGACCGGCTGCTTCGTCATCGCCGCGGCGCAGACCGGCGAGCATGAGGACGGCCGCACCACCTATGGCCACTCGCTCGTCGTCGATCCGTGGGGCGAGGTGCTGCTCGACATGGGCGAGGCGCCGGGCATCGGCTTTGCCGAGATCGAGCCGGAACGCGTGGCCGAGGTGCGCGCGCGCATCCCCGTGCTCGACCACGCGCGTCCCATCCCCGCGGTCGAGGTCGCGCGGTGATCGTCTTCGACCTGCGCTGCGGCGCCGGCCATGTGTTCGAGGCGTGGTTCGGCAGCAGCGGCGCTTATGAGGAGCAGCGCGCCGGCGGGCTGGTCGCCTGCCCGCTCTGCGGCTCGGTCGAGATCGACAAGGCGGTGATGGCTCCGAACGTGGGCGCCAAGGGCAACCAGCGCGCCGCCCTGCCCGCCAAGCCCGACGAACCGCCCACACCCGCCGCGGTCAAGGCGGCGCTGGCCGCGATGGCGGCGGCACAGGCCAAGGCGCTCGAGAAATCGCAATGGGTCGGCACCGCCTTCGCCGACAAGGCGCGCGCGATGCATGTCGGCGACGTGCCCGAAGCGCCGATCCACGGCCAGGCCAGCCTTGCCGAGGCGAAGGCGCTTGCCGAAGAGGGCGTGCCGATCGCCCCCCTGCCCTTCCCGGTCGTGCCGCCCGAGACGCGCAATTGATTCCGCCGCCCCGCTGCCATAGGGCGGGCGCGCGTGCCCCGATAGCTCAGCAGGACAGAGCAACGGTTTCCTAAACCGATTGGCGAGCGGCGCGCGGTGCACCAAAAACGTCGGATTCGCGAGGGTTTTGGCTAGTCCGCTCCTGCGAACCTCTGCACCTGTGCCCCTTTTTGTGCCACCCCCGAGCGAGCGGCGGCGACCTGGGCGGGCGTCAGATAGTCGAGGTAGATCTCCGTCGTCTTGACGCTGGTGTGGCCGAGGTTGCGCTGGAGATCGTAGATCCCGCCCCTGCCCTCACGCAGGAACTCGACGGCGTAGAGGTGGCGCAAATCGTGGAAGCGGAAGCGGCGGTATTCGATGCCAGCCTTCTCCGCGCGCTTGGCAGCGCGCTGGGTGTAGGTGGCGAAGTTTGTCGCGACGTTGGCGTAGCGGACGGCGATCGGCTTGCCCTCCCCATCCTCGGCCATGTGCCAGAAGATGAAGGGGCAGCGCAGGTGCCTGGGCTGGCGGCCGACGATCTCGATCGCCGCGGCCGATAGCGGGACAGTGCGCAGCCGGTTGCGCTTGCCGACGAAGGTGGCGATGCCGCGGGCCACGTCGACCTCGGCATGCTTCAACGACGCGATCTCTTCCTCGCGCATGCCGGTTTCGCGG
>CAJYLT010000085.1 GCA_913775795.1 uncultured Sphingomonas sp.
CGTCGATGACAATCGAGGTCGAAGCCTGGCGCCGCGCCCGCCACGCCAACGACGCGTGCAAGGTGACGCAAGCCCGCTTCGTCTTCGTCGCCACCGACACCAACCGCCAGCCCCGGCGCGTCGCGCCGTTGCCGGCGTGACATTCTGATCTCTTCTCTCTCCAAACTCCTTTCCCCAGGGAACGACCATGGCTGACACCTACGATCTCATCGTCCTCGGCTCCGGCCCCGGCGGCTATGTCTCGGCGATCCGCGCGAGCCAGCTCGGCATGAAGGTCGCGATCGTCGAGCGTGAACGCCTCGGCGGCATCTGCCTCAACTGGGGCTGCATCCCGACCAAGGCGCTGCTGCGCACGTCGGAGGTCTATCATTATATGACCCACGCCGATGCCTATGGGCTGAAGGCGGACAATGTCGGTTTCGACCTCGCAAAGATCGTCGATCGCAGCCGCAAGGTGGCGGGGCAGCTCAATGCCGGCGTCAAAGGCCTGATGAAGAAGAACAAGGTCACGGTGGTCGAGGGCTTCGGCACGCTGACCGGCAAGGGCAAGCTGTCGGTCAAGCAGGGCGACAAGACCGTCGAGCTGGAAGCCAAGCACATCATGGTCGCCACCGGCGCCCGTGCGCGCGACCTGCCGTTCGCCAAGGCCGACGGCAAGCGCATCTGGACCTATCGCCACGCGATGGTGCCCGAAGTGATGCCGACCAAGCTGCTGGTCATCGGATCGGGCGCGATCGGCGTCGAGTTCGCCAGCTTCTACAACGACATGGGCGCCGACGTGACGATCGTCGAAATGCTCGACCGCATCCTGCCGGTCGAGGATGCCGAAGTCAGCGAATTCATGACCAAGGCGCTGACCAAGCAGGGCATCAAGATCCTCACCAAGTCGGGCCTCGAAAAGCTGGAGCCGGGCGCGAACGGCGTCACCGCTGCGATCAAGGGCGCGGACGGCAAGGTCACCAGCACCGAATTCAGCCATGCGATCGTCGCGATCGGTATCGTGCCGAACACCGAGAATATCGGGCTGGAAGCGCTGGGCGTCGAAACCGAGCGCGGTCACATCAAGGTCGACGGTTACGGCCGCACCAACGTCGAGGGCATCTACGCGATCGGCGACGTCACCGGCGCGCCTTGGCTGGCGCATAAGGCGAGCCACGAAGGCATCGTCTGCGTCGAGAAGATCGCCGGCCAGAACCCGCATCCGTTCGAGACGTGGAACATCCCCGGCTGCACCTACAGCCGCCCGCAGGTCGCCAGCGTCGGTCTGACCGAGGCGAAGGCCAAGGATGCGGGCCATGACGTGAAGGTCGGCAAGTTCCCCTTCATCGGCAACGGCAAGGCGATCGCGCTGGGCGAGGCGGAAGGCTTCATCAAGACGGTGTTCGACGCCAAGACCGGCGAGCTCCTGGGCGCGCACATGGTCGGGGCCGAAGTGACCGAGCTGATCCAGGGCTATACGGTCGGCAAGACGCTCGAGACGACCGAGGCCGAACTGATGCAGACCGTGTTCCCGCACCCGACGCTGTCGGAAATGATGCATGAAAGCGTGCTGTCGGCGTACGGCAAGGCGCTGCACATCTGATCGATCGGGGGCGGCGGATCGGTCCGGTCCGCCCCCGATAAATCCCGCTGACAGCGGCGATTTTTCGCGTCATGCTGCGGCGCATGCGTAACCCGTCCTTTGCGCGGAGCACTGCCGCGCTCGCAATCGTCGCCCTTCTGTCGGCTTGCGGCGGCAGTGGCGGTGGCGGTGCCACGGCGGTCGGCGGCGGGACGAGCGTCACGCCGACACCGACCCCCACCCCGACACCCACGGCCAGCCCGCCGACGACGGGCGCCTGTTCGCTGCGGTCGCGTCAGGACTGGGTGCTGGCGCAGATGCGCGAATGGTATCTCTATCCCGAAACGCTGCCCGCCGCGCCCAATCCGGCGAGCTATTCGAACCTCGACGACTGGACCGACGCACTGACCGCGACCGCGCGCGGGCAGGGGCGTGACCGGTACTTCACCTACGTCACCTCGATCGCCGAGGAGAACGCCTTCTATAATTCCGGGTCGAGCGCGGGCTTCGGCTTCCGGCTGGGCGCCGATGCGAGCACGCGCCGCGCCGGCATTCTCGAGGCGTTCGAGGGCGCGCCCGCGCTCGCCGCCGGCCTCGATCGCGGGACGGAGATTCTTGCGATCGGCACCAGCGCGTCCACTCTGCGCACGGTGTCCGACATCATCGCCGCCGAAGGGACGGGTGGCCTGAACACCGCGCTCGGCCCCAACAATCCCGGCGTGACGCGCGTGCTGCGCGTGTCCGACGCCGCCGGCACGCGCAACGTGACGCTGGCCAAGGCCGACTACGACATCGCCCCCGTATCCTCGCGTACGGGCGTGCGGGTGCTCGACGGGCCGAACGGCAAGGTCGGCTACGTCAACCTGCGCACCTTCATCAATCCGGCCGAACCCGCGCTGAGGTCGGCGTTCGCGCAGTTCAAGGCGCAGGGCGTCCGCGACCTCATCATCGACCTGCGCTACAATGGCGGCGGGCTGTTGTCGGTGGCGGGGGTCCTGGGCGACCTGATCGGCGGCGGGCGATCGACCAGCGACGTGCAGAGCCGCGTCGTCTTCCGCCCCGAAAAGAGCGCGGAGAACGAGACGCGCTATTTCAACCAGCTTGCCGAGACGGTGACGCCGCGGCGCATCGCGTTCATCGGCACGGGCGGCACCGCCTCGGCGAGCGAACTCGTCATCAACGCGATGATACCGTACCTCAATGCCGACGTCGCGCTGATCGGCACCAATACTTATGGGAAGCCCGTGGGCCAGATCGCGCTGGACAAGGCCGAGTGCGACGACCGGCTGCGCGTCATCGCCTTTTCGGTGCGCAACCGCGACAATCAGGGCGACTATTACAGCGGCCTTGCCCCTTATCTGAAGGCGACGTGCCAGGCGATCGACGATTCCTCGCGCCCGCTGGGCGACCCTGCCGAGGCGTCGGTGCGGACCGCGCTCGGCTTCATCGGCGGGCAGAGCTGTACGCCGATCGCGCCGGGCACCGCGGCGCTGAGCGCCAGTGCGGAGCGGACCGCCGCACCGGCGGGTCGCCGCCTGGTCACGCCGGACCGGCCCAGCCCGTCGCAGCGCGAGGTGCCGGGGTCCTTCTGATACGGGGACTTGCCCCATGGATGCCGCTCGCCTAACCAGCGGCGCAGCAAGGGCGGTTAGCTCAGTTGGTAGAGCGCCTCGTTTACACCGAGGATGTCGGCGGTTCGAGCCCGTCACCGCCCACCACCATGCCGAGAGGGTTCGCACGTTGGTCCGCAAGCTGTCGATGGTGACGCCCCTGCTGCTGCTGGCGGCATGCGGCAGCGGCAGCGAGCAGGCGGCGAACGTGGCCGAGGCCGATGCGGGCGGCACCGGCGATGCGCGCAGCTATGCGGGCGACAATCTCACCTCGATCGATGCGGCGGCCAACGACGCCGCGATCCAACCGCTTGCGCCCGATACGCCGGTCGGCGATGCCGCCGCCAATGATGCGGCGGCCAACGACGCGGTCGCCGCGGAATAGCGCGATGGCCGCGGCGGACGACAGGGTGGAGACGACGCGCCTGACGCTGCTCGGCAGCTTCGCGGGCTATTTCCTCCGCCGCGCGTCGCAGCGCTTCGCCGCGGGCTTTGCCGATACGGTCGGGCCGATGGGCATGCGCCAGGTGCTGTTCGGCGTCCTCACCGTCATCCACGACAATCCCGGCATCCGGCAGGGCGCGGCGGGCGAGGCGCTGGGCATCCAGCGCGCGAACATGGTCAGCCTGGTCAACGAACTGGTCGATCGCGGGCTGGTCGAGCGGCGCGTGTCGGAAAGCGACCGCCGCGCCTTCGCGCTCGAACTCACACCCGCGGGCGAGGTGCTGGTCGAACAGGGTGTCGAGCGCATCCGCGGCAATGAGGATGAACTGCTCGCGCCGCTGACGCCGGCGGAACGGCGCACGCTCCTCGACCTGCTCTCGCGCCTCGACGGCTCGGCGGGCTGAGCCCGCCGGCCGTGATCAGTTGGGCAGGGCGGTCGAGTCCACCTTTTCCACCCACGCCGGATAGAAGCTCGGCTGGCGCGACGACCAGCCCGAGGCAGTCGCCGCGGCCTCGCTGATCGACTGAAGCAGCCGGCGGCGCAGGTCGGGGTGCAGCGTCGGCAGCGCCGCCGCCGAACAGAACGCCGCGGGCAGCCACGGTCGCACCTCCGCCCCGATCAACCGCTCATAGAGGAAGCGATAGGCCGAGAAGGTCGTCAGGCGCCCCTGGCCGAGGTCGAAGGCGGACACGGTGACCAGCGGCGCCATGAACGGTTCGACCGCGTCGAGGCCGTTGTCGTCGGGCACCATCACGCGCAGCTCGGGCAGGCGGTCGTACATCCGCGCCTGTGCCCGGATGCTTGCCGCCTCGACCACATCCCGCGACCAGCGCGACAGCGCATCGTCGCGGTCGAGGCCGATGTCGAGCGACCGGCGCACATATCGCTGCGTCGCCGCCGCGAACCCGGCGAATTCCTTCATTTCCGAAAGCGTCATGGCCCCTTCGGCCGGCTTTGATCGCGCACCCATGGCTATTTCACCCATCCCGCAACATGCACGCCTCACCGTACGACAAGATGGTTAACACACCCCTTAACCACTTGGTCGGCTTCGGTTCAGACAGAGGAACATGGATCGTGGTGCGACGCAACACGCGTTGCGACGATCGGTGGACCTGACCCTAAAGTACGCAGATTCGCGGGGTTGCTGCCGCCTTTTCTCGCAGGTCGCGATTCGGTTTCTCAACTGGGCGCTGACCGTTCACCGTTCATCGGATCGACAGGTTGCTGCCCTTCCGCACCCGAACCTAACCTGCTTTACCCCGCTTTGGGCAAAAACGGGACGCGGGGTTCCACAAGTGAAGTCGATGGGTCTGGCGGCGCGTTTCGCCGCGATGGTGGCGTGTTGCCTGCTGACGGCGACCCCGGCGTTCGCGCAATTCTGGCAGTGCGCCCCCTATGCCCGCAAGATCTCGGGCATCCAGATCCACGGCAATGCCAACACCTGGTGGAGCCAGGCCGCCGGCCATTATGCCCGCGGCAACACGCCCAAGGTCGGCGCGGTGCTTGCCCTCGCCTCCAGCCGCCGCATGCCGCTCGGCCACGTCGCGATGGTGTCGCGCGTCGTCAGCGACCGCGAGGTGCTGCTCACCCATGCCAACTGGTCGCGCCGCGGCGGGATCGAGACCGACGTGCGTGCGGTCGACGTGTCGGCCAACAACGACTGGACCGACGTGCGCGTGTGGTACGGCCCGGTCGGTGGGCTCGGTACCAGCAGCAACCCGGCGCACGGCTTCATCTATGCCGACGGCGCGCCCGCAGAACGTGAGCTGCCGCGCGTGACGATCGCCAGCGCCGCGCCGGCCGCGGTCGACAGCGCGGTCGTGATCGCCGAGTAAGCGGCTCGATCAGGCGGGGCGGAACTTCATCGCCACGCCGTTCATGCAATAGCGAAGCCCCGTCGGCGGCGGCCCGTCGTCGAACACATGGCCCAGATGCCCGCCGCAACGCCGGCACAGGACCTCGGTCCGCTTCATGCCGAGCGTGTTGTCCACCCGCTCGACCACCGCATTCTTGCGCACGTCATAGAAGCTCGGCCAGCCGGTCCCGCTTTCGAACTTGGTCGACGACAGGAACAGCGGCAGGTCGCAGCCCGCGCAGGTGAAGATACCCTTGCGCTTTTCCTTGTTGAGCGCCGAGCTGTACGGCCGCTCGGTATCCGCCTCTCGCAACACGGCATAGGCGGCGGGGGACAGGCGCTTGCGCCATTCCGCCTCGCTCAGGCTGAAGGGGAAGCGTTCGGCCGCGCGCGACGGCGGTGAGCCGCAGGCGGTGGCGAGAACGGCGAGCGCGGCGCTCGACAGAAAGCCGCGGCGGTCGGGGGCGCTGATCGACATCAGGATTATGTGGGGGCCGCGTGCGGAACCGCAACATGGCCGCGAGCGCTTCGTACGCGGAGGATAACCCCATGTCGTTCCAGCAACTCGACCCGCCGATCCCCGTCCACGTCCTCGAGCGCGGCCCCGGCCTCGCCTTCGCCGTCATCGACTATGGGCCCGAGCACAACCTGATCTGGGTGACCGCGCTCGACGCCAACGGCGAGATCTGGTGCGCGCCCAATCCGAAGGTGCGGATGCAGGGCAACTGGACGCTTGGTCGCGCCCGCCCCGCCGCCGTTGCCGCGGAACGCGACGCCTGCGTCGGGGATGGGGCGATCGCCGCCTAGTAACGCTCCAGCGTGACGGGCAGCGCCCGGTAGCCGTGGACGAAGCAGGCGGGTACGCGCTCCGGCTGACCCGCAACACGCACGCGCAACCGCCGCTCGCGCATCGCGTCGATCAGGATCGACAGCTGCAATTCCGCCAGTCGCGCGCCGACGCAACGATGGATGCCGTGTCCGAACGACAGGTGCCGGCGGGCGTTCGGACGGTCGACGCGGATCGCATCGGCATCCTCGAACACCGCCTCGTCCCGGTTCGCCGACACATACCAGAGCGCGAGCTTGTCCCCCTCACGGATATGGTGACCGCCCAGCATCGTGTCGCGCGTGGCAGTGCGGCGCATGTGGCTGAGCGGGGTCTGCCAGCGGATGATCTCCTGTACCGCATTGGCGGTCAGCGTGGGGTTGCGCTCCAGTTTCGCGCGCTCGCCCTCGAAGCGGTCGAGGCCATAGGCATAGGCGCTCATCGCGTTGCGCGTCGTGTCGTTGCCGCCGACGATCAGCAGGATCAGGTTGCCGAGAAACGCCTCGCTGTCCATTTCGCGCATCGCATCCGAATGGATCATCATAGAGATGAGGTCGGGCGTCGGCTCGGCACCGAAGCGGTCGTTCCACAGCGTCGTGAACGCGGCGGCACATTCGTAGAGGTGGCTCAGCCGCTCGGCCTTGCGCACCGGATCGCGCACCGCCTCGATATCGCCGGCCCAGTCGGACCAGAAGGTGAGCTTGCGCCGGTCGGCCCAGGGAAAGTCGAACAGGATCGCCAGCATCTGTGTAGTCAGCTCGATCGACACGGTATCCACCCAGTCGAACGTTTCGCCGACCGGCAGCGTGTCGAGCAGTTCCCCGGTCCGCCGCGCGATGTCGTCCTTCATGCGCGCCATCGCGCCAGGGGCGAAGGCGGGGGCGACGGTGCGGCGCTGGCCGGTGTGCTTCGGCCGGTCCATCGCGATGAACATCGGCAGGCGCACGTCGCCCTCCTCGAAATCGGCGACCACGATCCCGGCGGCGGAGGAGTAGAGGTCGGGCAGCGATTCGACCTCGACGATGTGGCGATAGCTGGCGACCGACCAGTAATCGCCGAACGCCGATCCCTCGGTCCGACGGATGCCGCCGGCGGCGCGGATCGCGCGAAAGGGTTCGTGCCAGGCATCGTCGCGGTAGAGTTCCGGCCGGGTGACGTCGAACGCATCGACCTCATGGCGCAATTCGGGCGCTAGCGTTGCCATCGATCCTCTCCGGTCTTCTGCCGGAGAGGATGCCTCAACTTACAGGCGTGTCAACAGCGGCGCGCCGGAACCATTTGAGCTTCGGCCCTGCCGATTGGAGCACGCCGCGCCGGAACGCCCGCGCGCCGATCGCGACGGTGAGCGCGACCCAGCCGAGCTGCCAGGCCAGCGCGAGGAGGTGCGGCCAGAGCGCCGGCTCGCTCGCCGCGCGGCCCGCCATCGCGAAGGGCGAGCTGAACGGGAACACCGCCGCCGCGGTCGCCACCCAGCCGCCGGGATTGGCGGCGGCGGCGCTGGCGAGGCCGAACATCGCGACCTGGAAGATCGTGATGGGCAGCGACAGCATCTGGATCTCGCGCGGGGTCGATGCCTGCGCGCCGACGCCCAGAAACACTGCTCCCAGCAGCAGATAGGCCATGGTGAAATAGGCGACGAACAGCAGGACGAACGTCGGGAAGCCGAGCGCGGGTGCCATGCCCGCCAGCGCCGCGCCGACGTTGCCGGGCAGGACGCTGGCGACATTGGCGGCGATCGTGCCCCAGAACGCGACGAAGGTAAGCGCCACCCCGAACATGCCGATCAGCTTGCCGAGGAACACCGATTCGAGCGGGACCGCGGCGGCCAGCACCTCTATCACCTTGTTCGACCGCTCCTCCGCCATCGAGGAGACGACCTGTCCGGCGAGCAGCAGGGTGAGAAAGAACAGCGCGAAGACCGCGAAGAACCCGCCCTCGTCGCTGCTGAGCGGGGCGGCGCGGGCGCGCTTGACTTCGACGAGGCGGGCGGTGCTCTTCGGGCGGGTGCCCGTCTCGCGCAGGCGAATGCCCTGATCGGCAAGCTGCGCGAGATAGGCGGCGGAACGCGTGCCGATCGGCGCGTGGAGCACCGTGGGCTTGTCGAGCGGGCCGTAGAGCACTGCTGTCACCTGCGCATCGCGGCGGTCGAGCTGGGCGCGGGCGGTGCGCTCGTCATTGGCGGCGGTGGCGGGCAGTTCGAGCGCGGGCGGCGCATCGCGGTCGCGGAACATCGCGCGCAGGTTGCGGTCGCCGGCGAACAGAAGCTCGCGGTCGGCGGGCGCGGTGAGCGCGACGATACGCAGCGCGCGCTCGCCGCGTTCGGCGATGCTCGCCGCGCCCATGCCGCCGATCGCTGCCGACAGTCCCATGAACAGGAACGGCGCGAACAGGAACAACAGGAACGTGGGCGTGAACACCGTCGCGGTGAAGTCGCGGCGGGCGATGGTCAGCGTCTGGCGGATCAGGCGGCGTGTGTTGCTCATGCCGGCGTCTCCTCCAGCGCGTCGGGGCCGACGATGCGGACGAACACATCGTGCAAACTGGGCCGCTCGATCGACAGCCCCGAAATGCCGTGGCCCGCGGCGAGCAGGCGCGAGAGCAGCGGCTCGATCCCCTCGTCCGGCACGACGAAGCGGAAGCCGTCACCCTCGCGCACCGCATCGGCGGGCAGGAGTGCAGCCAGCCCCTCATGCGCGTGGTGCGGCACGTAATGCGCGCGATAGGGCAGGGTGCCGCGCGCGTCGGCGACGGTCCCCTCGAACCGGGCACGGCCCCGCGCGATGATCGTCAGCCGGTCGCACAGCCGCTCGGCATGGGCCATCACGTGCGTCGAAAACAGGATCGTCGCGCCGCGGTCGCGCTGCGCGTGGATCAGCGCCTCCAGCCGGTTCTGGTTGACGGGGTCGAGGCCGGAGAACGGCTCGTCCAGCACGATGAAGTCGGGTTCGTGGACGACCGAGCCCAGGAGTTGGACGAGCTGCGCCATGCCCTTCGACAATTTGCGGATCTTCTCGTCGATCGCGTGGCCGAGGCCGGCATCCTCCAGCATCGCCTCCGCTCGCTTGCGCCCGGTGCGCCAGTCGAGCCCGCGCAGCGCGCCCATGAACGCGATCGCCTCGCGCGCCTTCATGCCGGGATAGAGGCCGCGTTCCTCCGGCAGATAGCCGACCCGGTCGCTCGCCTCGCGCGGGCGGGCGTGGCCGAGGAGCGTGCGATGCCCCTCATCGGGTTCGAGGATGCCCAGCAGCATGCGCAGCGTCGTCGTCTTGCCCGCGCCGTTGGGGCCGAGCACGCCATAGATGCTGCCCGTCGGCACGGTGATGTCGATGCCGTCGACGACGCGCCGGTCGCCGAACCGCTTGACCAGCCCGTGCGCCTGAAGCGCCAGTTCGGGTGCCTGCAACCTCTATCCCCCCGCGGGCACGCGCCATTCGCGCGACGCCCGCGAAACTGGTAGCGGGCGGGCGTGGCGATAGACAAGTCGATTGAAGCACGGATTGCGGAGAAGGCGGCCGAACTCGGCTTTGCCGCGTGCGGCTTCGCGCGCGCCGATGCGGCACCGCGGGCGGGCGAGCGTCTGCGCCAGTGGCTGGCCGAGGGGTGCCATGGCAGCATGATCTGGATGGAGGGCCGCGCCGACCAGCGCGCGAGCCCCGCCGGCCTCTGGCCCGAGGTGCGCAGCGTCATCGCGCTCGGTATGAGCTACGCCCCCGCGGTCGATCCGCTGGCGCTGGAGGGGGTGGGGGATCGCGGCCGGATCTCGGTCTATGCGCAGGGCGCCGATTATCACGACGTGGTGAAGAAGGCGCTGAAGGCGCTCGGCCGCTGGCTGGTGGCGGAGGCGGGGGGCGAGCTCAAGGTTTTCGTCGACACCGCGCCGGTGATGGAAAAGCCGCTGGCCGAGGCGGCGGGGTTGGGGTGGCAGGGCAAGCACACCAATCTCGTCAGCCGCGAGCACGGATCGTGGCTGTTCCTCGGCGCGATCTACACGACGCTGGAATTGGCGGGCGAGGGGGCGGGGCGCGATCACTGCGGGTCTTGCGATGCGTGCCAGCGAGCGTGCCCGACCGACGCCTTTCCCGCGCCTTATCGGCTCGATGCGCGGCGCTGCATCTCCTACTGGACGATCGAGCATGCAGGCCCGATGCCGGACGAGATCGCCGACGCAATGGGCAACCGCATCTATGGCTGTGACGACTGCCTCGCGGTCTGTCCCTGGAACAAGTTCGCGGCGGCGGCCGCCGCCAATCGCGCCTTCTGGCCGCGCGCCGAACTGGTGGCGCCGTCGCTGGCCGAACTGCTGGCGCTCGACGATGCCGGGTTCCGGCAGGTGTTCGCGGGCTCGCCGATCAAGCGGATCGGCCGCAACCGGATGGTCCGCAATGCGCTGATCGCGGCGGGGAATGGCGGGGATGTGTCGCTGCTGCCGGCGGTGCGGGCGCTGCTGGCGGACGAGGACGAAACGGTGCGCGGGGCGGCGGCGCGGGCGGCGGC
>CAJYLT010000086.1 GCA_913775795.1 uncultured Sphingomonas sp.
GTGCCATAGCGAGAAATAGCAAGGTCTGAATAGGCATGGAGCGATCCTACTTTTAAATGGGAAGCTGAACGACCGGCTACCTTGGCGCAAGGTCGTTCGGCCCGCTCACGTCCGCAAATGGGCGTGAGCGGACGGGCTGCTTTTGGCGATTGTCAGCCGCGTCGCCAGCGATCGAGTGCGGTGACGAGGATCCCGCGTGCGCGCCGGTTCGACATGCGCCAGCGCCGGGCCGCATGGGTCAGCGGCACGTCGTCCACGATCATCGCCAGCAACATCGCGCCGTTCGCGCCGATGCTCTCGCGCCACTGTCCATAGGCGCGCTCGCGGATCACCGCGGCGACTGGCGCGGCCGACGCGCTGAGCGGCCCGCCGCCCGTGCCGCGCGGCTCGAGCTTCGCGGTGCGGACCGCGACGTCGGCGACAATCGCCTCGTGCGCCGCGGCAATCTCCTGCGCCGCCGCCAGTTGATGCGCGTCGATCGCACCGGTCGAGGCGAGCCGGGCGATTGATCCCTCGCGCCGCGACATGCGGGCATGGTTCTCGTGGGTCTCCGGCGTGCCATGCGCCTTGTGCGACCACCGTTCGCGCAGCTGCACCGCCTCCTCGATCCCGGGCGCCAGGCGCACGACATCGACGCGGCCCTTGCGGCTGCGGTTGCGGCCGGGCTTCGGCCGCGGCCGGCCGAGTACCAAGTGGGCGACGCGCTGCGCCTCGATCTCGGCGGGGCTGTGCGGATTACTGGCGAGCATCGTCATGATCGGGAAGGTGCTCGATGATCGCGACCAGCGACAGATTGTCTTTGGGCAACGTCGCCGGGGACACAGCAAGCACATCCTCGTCGACGACAAAGCCGTCCCGGCGCAGCTGTGCGATCGCCGCGCGCCTGGCGAGGCCGGGGACGGTGATCGCGCGCTGCGCTCCGACGAGGCGCTCCACGTCGCCATCTACGATCAGCTGGTCGACGAGCGTCCGCGCACGCTGCTTGCTGACCTTCAGCCCGCGCGCGATATCGATCATCGCCGGGCTATGCCCGCGCTCAACAATGAAATCGCAGATAAAGGCCAGCGCCTGCGCCTTGCGCGATCCTGTGGCCGTGGCCGCCGCTGGCCCCGTCATGTTGTCACCCCCGGTCCCACCCGGCGCGCGGAACATACGGGAAACTCGCGTAAATTGGAACGACTCAACCATCGCAGCAGCGGAAATGCGGCGTTGGGGCGCGCCTTGCTCCACAAAACAATCTCCAAGTCGATGCCGGCTTCGGACCGATCGGAAGGACAGACACATAAACTTACAAAATAAACAAGGTTCAGAATGGCTTAACCCCGAAAGTCACGAGTCGTGCGATTGGCAACGGCGCATCCGCCGACGACGCTGAAGGTCGCATGTCATGGGAGGGAGTGCTCTTCCTCATGCGCGATAAAGGGAGAAGACCGATGCGCTTTCTTGCTTCGATGGCAGCTGTTTGTTTCGCCGCGATGCCCGTGACTGCCACCTCGGCCCAGACGATCGACACCAGTGAGCAGGACGCTCAATACGAAGCCTGCGTCTTCGCGGCGATCGGATGGGGCTACTCGCCGAATCAAGCAGCCCAGATGTGCTACGAGAACATCTATGGTGATGAGAATCCGGACGGCCCGCCGGACCGTACCTGCGATCATGCCGCCTGCGATCGCGACTGAAGTTTCGGACTGCCGCGCGAGGGGCGGGTGGGCGACGATGCCCGCCCGCCCCTTTTCATTCGGTTCGGCACATTGCGATCTGTTCTTTATTCGTTCTAAGGCGGCGGCATGGATCGAGTCGCTCGCCAGCTTCGCCGACGCGCCGTCCTCGTCCTGCTCGAGGCGGCGCAGACCGCTCGCTATCGCCGCCATGTGCGCAGCCGATCGATCGCGTTCGCGCTGGCCTATTTGCGCGTCACCTGCGGGATCGACCGCGCGCGGTGCGAAGCGTTCTGGGAAGCGCTCGAGGAAGACAGCGTCATCCGCCATCCCAAGATCTACACCGCCGCCGCGTCGATCGCCCAGCTCGCCGGCGAACCGTTCGACGACGCGGCCGACGCTGCGATCTGGCGCGAATGCCAAGCCCGCCACGAGGCCGAGAGAAGCGGTCGCTAATTTGTGGTGTATCCATCGATGCGGCTTGGTGCTGGAAAGTTGAGCACCTTAATATAGACTGCGTCGTCGATGTAGCACTCGATATGCAGTGTCGAGCGCAGGGGGAAGCGTGATAAATAGGCTTCAAGTGCACATTGCTACGCCTACTACGCAAGCCATGAAAATCCCATTACAAGGTGATGAAATGAAAAGCGGATCAATCTTTTTATGAGCTTGACTGGCCAAGTAGATATTAAGTTGTCGCTTGAGGTGCTATCGTCTGTGGGTACTGCAGCGGCAGCAATATTCTCTGCGTATAGTGCATGGGCTGCGCGAAACAGTGCGGCGTCTGCCCGTGATGCAGTTGATGAGGCCCGTCTCGCGCGCCGAAACGAAATCCTGCCAAGATTTGTGTTAGACAAAGAATTTCTAGATTTTAGTTTTTCGTGGTACGACACGGCGAATATGGAGGGAAGACCCCGACTTTTGGCGCGAAAGGACGATAACGATACCCATCCTCAATCGCCAAAATTCACGTTGTCGAATGTTGGCGAGCGACCTGCATTAGATATAACAATCGTCTTCGAACTCATCGATCATCATGGTGATCTAACTATACCGGAGGGTTATAATCAGATTGGTATTTCAGTCGAAAATACCATCCATCCAACGACCGCTCCGAAGTCTCTGCCAATTGTAAGTTACAAGCGACCAGACGGTCTGAGTACCGGCTTTCCCGCGTACCGTAAAGCCAGTCAGTACCTTGCAAATCTGGTCCCGGGTTCGCCAAGATCAATTTCGTTTCCAGAGCCTCTATTGCACCGCATCTTTATGAGAGGGCTTCAAGCTGGTGGTATCGTTTGCACAGAAAAGCCACTCGTGCTGATAATCCAGATTGACGGGTTCACTGTCGATCGCGAGATTGTAAGCGAGCAATTCCGCTTTCATATCAAGCCTTTCGCTTATGGACCTTCTCTGCCAGTTGAGGCCTACGGACACATAGAAGAGTTGCCAATGTATTCAGCGGGCGAAGATCAGCAAAAGTTTTCCGTATAGAGCAACAGAGACCTGCCCGCGTAAGATGTCCCGTCCGACGCGGGCGGCGCGGGGCGCGGAGATCAGGACCTAGCAGGCGGCGGTTCGGCGATCGTACCCCCGCGATACCCCGGCGCTCAACGAGCGGCGGCGTCCTTGCCACGCTCGATCAGCACCGCGTCGAGCTTGGCCTCGATCCGCTCTAGCCGATCTACCTTTGTCTCGATCTTGCCGACCGTAACCTCAAGCTTGGTGAGCCGGTCTTCGATCGGCGCGAACTTGCCTTCCAGAGCTTGATACGCTGCCCAACCGGCAGCCGCGATGACCAAGAAGCCGCCGATCAGTCCGTACAGCAGGTTGCGCACGTCGCCGTGCAGCTGTCCGAGCTGGCGCTCGACATCGGCTTTCCAATCGTCCGTCACACCGTCCGATGTGCCACCGCCGCCGCCGTGGTTCAATGACCGGTAAGACTGCTCCAGCTCGAGGAGCCGCTTCAGGCGATCATCAATCGCTGCCATTGTTACGGACCAACGTTTCGAGGGCCTCGCTCAGGCGATCCGCGAACTGCGTTTTCTCGGTAGCTGAGCGGATACGAATGTCTCTGAAGACCACAGAAGCTTGGCGACCTTGGTCGAGGATCATCTTGATCTTCGTTATCGTCTCCTGCGGGTCATTCACCAGTTGCCCCATCAGTGCATCGACCAAAGTGAGTTGAGACCTGACCAAAATGTCGGCCATTTTCAGGAATTCGTCACGGGATAGCGCTCCGCCGAAGGCTGCCCGGTGACCTTGGTCAATAAGGCTATCCTCGACCCCAGCCTGCTTGGCCTTTCGAAGCAGTTCGAAAAATTGCTCTCGCGCAGCATCGAGGTCCCCAAGCAGGGAATCCTCTAGGCCCACGTCTTGACTGTGGTCGTCGCTCATCAGCTTTTCACGCGCGCCCGCTGTCCGCGATCGCCTTGAGCGCGTTGCTCATCTCGACAGCCCATTCGAATTCCTCGGTATTGATCCGGCCGTCGGCCTCAATCACCTCCGCGCCGTGGTGAAGCATGAAGCGGGCGATCTGCGACCCCTGCGGCGCCTTCGCGATCCGGCCGAGCGCCTTCACCATGTCGATGCCGTCGGGAGCGAGGCGCTTGGCGTCTTCGCCCGTGTCGCGGCACAGCCGATCGGATCCGCCGAAATTGAGGCAGTAGCGCTCGATCATCGTGTTGATCGCCTCCCGCTCGAGCGGGTGATAGTCGCCGTCGCACCTGGCGAGGAACGAGCCGACGCGAACGACGTCGGTGAGCAGCTTGTCCTTGCACCGCGCGGCGCCGGTCGTCCGCAGCATCTCGAAATGCAGGGCTGGGTCGAGAACCTCCCCGGTCTCGCAGCAGGCGAGCTGTTGAATGCGATCGACCCGGAAACTCCGGTCCTGCTGGCGCTCATGGCAATAGGCGTAGAGGTGGGTGGCCGCGCCGGTCCCCTCGATCCGATGCAGGGTGATCCGGCGCTGCGACGCCTCGCCCTTGGCGTTTGCGTAAGCGATGAATGCGGACCAGGCCGAAGCGTCATTGCGCTCGACGGGTGTCGCCAGTTCGGGCTCCTCGTCGACGATCGAGACGATCTGCTTGGGCGGGATGGGCGGTGTAACGCGCCGGCTCCTGGTCGTGCGAAGCATCTTGCCGAAGTCGAAGCCGAACGCCTGCATCCTAACCCCCTCGCGATTGCGCTCTGTATGTGTGTCGGTTGCCATGCACCGACGCCCGATGGTCGCCGGCCATCTCGTCGATGAGGGTCATCACCGCGCCGCGCGCCCGCTCGCTGAGCAGCGCGAACTTCTCGAGAAGCTCGAGATCCGCAGTGGAAAGCAGCGGTTGATCGGGAATACCCGATTCGGGGTCATCGGTTTCGCCGGTTAGGTATGCTGGAGTCGTGCGAAGCTCGCGCGCGATCAGGTGGAGGTGCTTCGACCCGTAACCTTTTCCCGATACAAGATTGTATATTGAGGCCTGACTAATCCCGACCCGCCGTCCGAGCTCGGCTTGAGAGAGGCCCAGCACCTGCATTCGTGATCGAAGACGAGCAGCGTCAAGCATAGCCCGATCTACAACCTTACCTTTAGATCGCGGACACAGATTTATCTGTTGACTCATCTACAAGTAAGCCTGTAGCCAATCGACATGGCTGATGCTCCGCCTTCGATGCACCATGCGCTTTGTAACGCGGTTCGAATTATCGGATCGCAGTCGGCGATGGGGCGGCTCGTTGGCGTATCCCAGGCTGCGGTCTGGCAATGGCTGAAGGACGAAAAGCCACTCCCCGCCGAACACGTTCTCGCCGTCGAGGCGACAACCGGCGTCTCGCGCCACGACCTGCGCCCGGACATCTACCCTCGCGAACCGGCTGCCCCTGACCAGCTCGACGGGCTGCGCGCGTGATCGTCCCAACCTCATCCTCCTTCGGTCGTCCCTGTTCGGCCGGAGCGCGCGGGCGGCGCCTTTCGATTACCGCCGCCCGTGCGACCCTCCATTCGGCCGCGTCGACCGGCCGGATCGCGCGACACCCCACCCGCCGCGCGCTTCCTGTCGATGTTACCCAAGCTAACTTTGCCGGCGCCGGTCGTCCTGCACGATCGGCGCCGCTTTTCGTGGGGCAGGGGGCGTGACGAAGCCTCGCCAGCCTCTCAGCTTCGAAGCTGCCCTGATGAATCTCATCGGCGCGATCGGCCATGAAGAGGCGAGGGCGATCACCGGCCGCACGCACAGTCGGCTCGTCGATTATCTCGACCCGGACAAGGACGGCAGCATCCGTCTCGATCACGCCTTCCAGCTAGAGCGGCGCTACCGCGAGCTCGGCCACCCGGGCGCGCCGCTGCACGACGCGTGGCGCGAGCAGCTCGGGCTGGGGGAGGGCAACGGCGTTGCCGACAGCGCCGCGCTGCTGCGCCAGGCGGCGGTCGTCGCCAAGGAAACGGGCGAGGCGACCGCCGCGGCGATCGCCGCCGCCGGACCCAACGCCACCGACGTCGACAAGGCGATCGCTCGCCGTGAGATCGACGAGGCGATCGCCGAACTCGCCAAGAAACGCACGATGCTCGAGCCGGCCCAGCCCCCCTGATCCCCGCGGGCACCCCTGAGCCCGCAACCCGCCGCTACCCGCCGACCCGCACCACGCGCGACCCCGTCGCCGCGAACGCCTTTCCTTTGCCCGAGGCCCACCATGGCGATGTCCCCCGGCCAGTACCTGCGCAAATGCCGCGAGCGTGCCGGCCTCGTCCTCGACGACGTCGCGATCGGGCTCGACACCGTGCCGCCGGTCGCCGCCTCGGTTCGGGCGGCGTGGCTTGGCCAGATTGAGGCGGATATCGTGCCGGTGCCCGATGGCCTCGCCGCGGCGATCGTCGATGCCGGGCTCTTCACGCTCGACGCCGATGTGCTCGATCGACTGATCGACCTCTACAGCTACCGCGCCCGGCTGCCCGAGCCACGCGTCTGCCGCGGCTGTGGCTGCACCCATTTCGACCCGTGCTTCGAAGCGGCTGTCGGCATGAGCTGCGCCTGGATGGCCGAGGATCCTACGCTCTGCACCGCCTGCCGCCCGATCGAGCCCGCGCCCCAGCTGGCCCGCCCCGACGCGAGCGTCGCGGCATGATCCTCGCGATCCGCCTGCGCCGCGCCGCACTGTTCTTCGTCGGCGTCGCCGTCGCCGCCCGCGTCGGCGGGTCGATCGCGATCGCCACCGCGGCGGCGGTGATCGCCGTCGTCTGCGCCTTCCTGCTCTTCATCCTGGTCACCCTGGAGGCTCCCTGATGATCCGTTTCGTCGACCGTACGACCATCGCCGGGCCGCGCCCCGACGTCTTCCACCCGTTCGGCTGCGACTGCCGCCAGTGCGAGCCGCCGGCGCCGAGTATCGCCCCCCGCGCGACGATCGTCGGCGACGCGGCCGCGTTGCTCGCTGGCATCGGCGCCGGGACCGTCCTGACCATCGCCGCTGCCTGGATCACCGGCGCGCCCGGCATTGGCGTGGTGTTCGGGCTGTGACGACGTTCTTCGGTGTGACGACCGAGCGCCTCTGCGCGATTGCCGAGCGCCATCAGGTCGAAATGCGTGCAGCGGAGGAGCAGGCGCTGAACGTCGTAGCGCGTGACGACGATGTGAGCGTGCAGGAACACATCTCGTTCATCGTCTGGCGCGCGGCCGCGCAGCTCGAAGCGGCTTGTGACCTCGTCGGAATTGATCCTTCCTTGGTCACCGCGGCCTTCGCCTCCACGCGAGGCGCCCGGCAGTGACTGACAACATCTCGGCCGAGCAGCTGCGCCTGCTGATCGAGCGCGTCGAGCGGCTCGAGGAAGAGAAGCGTGGGATCAGCGACGACATCAAGGATGTCTACGCCGAGGCGAAGGCGACGGGCTTCGACGTCAAGACGATGAAGGTGATCTACCGCCTCCGCCGGATGGAGAAGCACCACCGCGACGAGGCGGAGATGCTGCTTGAAACCTACAAGACGTCGCTCGGGCTGTGAGCGGCGCAGCGACCCAGTGGCCGGCCGCGCTGACGCCCGAGCTTCGTGAGATCCTCGGGTTCATGTGCTTTCACCTCGGCCCGGTCGCGCACGCCTATCGCGCGGCGGGCGAGTTCGTCGGTGCGGACGGCGAGCCGCTGCGGTCCCGGGCCGAAGACGAGCAGGCGTTCATGCTGCATAAGCTCGTCGGCTTCTGGGTCGATCACGGCCCCGACTGGCGCAGCGCGTTCGCTGCGGACATCGAGCGTCTCGCCAATCTCGACCAGCGCGCTCACCCCGATCGCCGGCAGTCGGCCGTCGATGGCGCATCGCCGGCGTCCCCTTTCGCCGGCGGTGCGTCTGTCGATCACGAGGCGCGCGGCTGATGGGCCGGCGCGCGACCCTGTTCGAGCGCATGGCCACGCGCGGCAGGCTCGCCGCGACGCCGTGCGCATGTACTGAATGCCGCGTTCTCGATCGCGCCCACCCGAACGAAGGCCGTCAGCTCCTGCTGGTCGGCAACACCGGCGGCGAGCGCATGCCCGCCGCCGATCATCCCGACGCGGTCCCGCCTGCCAGGAGGACCGCGCGCGCACTTAAAGGCCGCACCAGTCGAGACGCGCGCTCGCGGCCACCCAAAGCCGAAAGCGAGACACCCATGAACGCTTTGACCAAGATCGCCAAGACGCCGCCCGCCGCGACGCCGCCCGTCCCCTCCAGTTCGATCGAGATGATCCCCTTCAGCGCGCTGCGGCGCGCACCGGAGAATGTCCGCAAGACATCGATCGAGGAGGACGTCGACGCGCTCGCCGCCAACATCGCCGCGGTTGGCCTGCTCCAGTCGCTGATCGGCTACCGCGTCGGCAAGAAGCGCGAGGTCTGGATCGTCGGCGGCGGGCGCCGGCTCGCGGCGCTGGGCCGGCTCCTCGACGACTTCCGCATCGACCTCGGCTTCCAGGTCCCGGTGCTGATCCGCGACCGCGACGAGGCGATCGAGCTCAGCCTCGCCGAAAACCTCGAGCGCCGCGACATGAACCCGGCCGACGAGTTCGAGGCGTTCCGCCTGCTGATGGAGCCGGGCACCCGCTCGCCCGCCGACATCGCCAAGCGCTTCGGCTTGACCGAGCTCTACGTGAAGCAGCGCCTGCGGCTAGCCGAACTCGCGCCCGAGGTGCTCGATGGCCTGCGCGCTGGCGACATGACGCTGGCTGGCGCGCTAGCTTATGCCAAAGCGCCCGACCCGGAGGTGCAACGCCAGGTCTACGCCGCGCAGAAGCGGCGCGCATACGACAAGCACGACCCGAATTCGATCCGCACCGCCGTCACGAACACCGGCAAGACGACGGGCTGGGCGCTCTACAAGTTCATCGGCGCCGCCGCGTACGAGCGCGAGGGCGGCAACTATGACGACGGTCTGTTCGGCGATGCCAGCGACTATGCCGGCGAGCGCCGCCTCGCGCATCAGTTCCTAATCGAGAAGCTGGCGCGCGATC
This sequence comes from uncultured Sphingomonas sp., assembly GCA_913775795.1. GTDB lineage: Bacteria > Pseudomonadota > Alphaproteobacteria > Sphingomonadales > Sphingomonadaceae > Sphingomonas. The sequence goes on from CAJYLT010000086.1 coordinate 9,109, forward strand.
ACATCGACTTCCAGATGCTGCGCGAGGCTCGCGCGATGGCGAAGGCATTCGACGTCGACGAGGATCTGGTCGTCGGTCACGTCATCTACCCCGACATCGAGCTGCCAGCCTGGTGGCGCCTCACCAAGCCTAAGCCGCCGGCCGGGTTCATCTGGGTCGATCATCCGCACAGCGTCGAGGAGGTCCGCAAGATGTGGGCGATCGCGCGGCGCGAGCGGATCAACGCCCAACTGCTCGTCGGCATCGACAACGAAGGCAACCTTGCAGCCTGGAGGCACGGCTTCTTCGTCGAGAAGGAGCAAGCGACCCGAGTGCGGACCTCGCCCGCGCCGGCCGGCTATACGCCGCCCCCGCCGCCGACGCCGGAGGAACGCGAAGCCGCCGATCGCGCCGCGGGTGTCGATCTGTGGAGCAAGCGGCTCGCCGTTGGCGACTTCGCCGGCTCGTTCCTCGACGGGCGCGTCTTCTGGCCGACCGGTTGGGGTGCGCGGAACCCCGAGCGAAAGACGATCGACGGCGTCGAGGGGTGGTGGGTGCCGATGATGGTCTTCGTCAGCGACGCCGAAGTCGCCGCGCAGATCGACGTCGCCGGCCAGCGTTACGATCAGGCCAAGCGCGAGGCAGCCGAAGCGGCCGAGGCCAAGCGCATCGCCGACGAAGAAGCAGCCGCCCAGGTCGCCCGCCGTCACGACGAGCTGCTCGGCATGGATCCGCCCGCCGTCGCGGTGATCGACGGCGAGGCGTGGTTCCGTACCGACGAGGGCGGCTACGGTACCGCCGACGAGGAAGGCTGGTGCAACAGCTGGGTCGAGCTGCTCGGCGAGTTCGCCGATGAGGGCGTCACCACCTTCGACACCCGCGAAGCCTTCGACGCCGCCCACGCCGCAGCCGCTGCGCGCCAAGACGCGATCGGCGCAACCGAGGCGCCTGTCGCCCCCGACCAGCAGGAATCGATCCGATGAACGCCCCGACCATCGTCCACCTGGATCGGCGACTTAGTCGAGCGGCCGAGATCGGAAAGGGGGTTCGGCTCGAAGCGGCCGATCTCGATCTTCTTGCCAGCCTCGGCCTCTTCGACCTCACTCACCGCGCCAAAGCAGACTTTCTCAAGGAACAGACACGATGCCGGGACGCGCGCCGCCGCTCTATCGACGGGGGAAATACTGGGTCGACAAGCTCAGGCGAGAGGACGGCGAGCCCCGTTCGCCCAACTGGTACGTCTTCTGGTACGACCCCGAAGCGCGACGCGAAGCAGGCGTTTCAACGGGCACGGACGAAGACGATCGCGCGATCCTAGCCTGCGATCAGCGCTACCTCGCCGACAAGTCGGAGGGGCCGGCGTTCTGCCACGCGTGCGGGCAGCCGCTCGCCTCGGCCGAGGCGTATCTGCTCGCCGACGCGATCGCAGACTACAAGCTGGAGTGGGGCGAGCTGCAGAGCTCGGCCGTGTCGATCGCCGCGCGGCTGAAGCACGTGCTCGACTTCATGGCTGCCGAGGCGGGCAAGGGCGGCATGTTCGGCATCGAGACGAGCTGCGCCGTCGCGTGCGGCGCGCCGTTCATCGCCGCCTTCCGCGCCTGGTCGAAGGCGCAGCCAGTGACTTGGCGGAATAAGGCGGGGGAAGTGACTGCCTCGCGGCCGCGCTCGCCGGCGACGACAGAGGAGTCGGTGCTGCAGCTGGCAGCGGTGCTCAACCACGCGGCCGACGCGGACCCGCCCCGATCGGAGCGCCGCCCGGTCTGGCGTCCGTTGCCTCGGAAGCAGGTGTCGCGCCCGCGGCGCCAGCGCGCCGAGCTCGAGGTGATCGCCGAGATGCTGCGCTACGCGGCCGAGCCCGACAAGAAGCGGGGTTCGCTGCACGCGTTCCTGATCGGCTCGATCTGCACGATCGCTCGCCCCGACGCCGTCGTCGACATCTGCGTCGCGCCCGATCGAGAGCAATGGCACCCCGGCTCGCCGACGCTCGACCTCAACCAGTTCGGCCGCGCGCAGACGAAGAAGTACCGGCCGACGCTGCCGGTCCTGCCGCTGCTCGCCGAATGGCTGCTCGCCGAGCACGTCGCCTATCAAAAGCTCGATCGACCCCAGCGCCGCGGCGCCGGCTATCTCGTCAACTATTTCGGCCGGCCGGTGAAGGACGTCGACACCGCCTGGGCGACGATGCTGCGCGAGCTCAGGCTGCCAAGCGGGCGGGAGTGGAAGAGCTATTTGCTGCGCCACAGCCTCGCGACGCTGCTCCGCAATCGGGGCGTGGCGAAGTGGGATCTCGAGGGGTTCATGGGCCACAGCCGCGGCTCGACGACCGAAATCTATGCGGTCGGCCGGTTTGGGACCGTGACCGCCGAGCTTCAGCGTCTTCTCGATGAACTCGATGGGATGGCGCCTGGGTCATTGCGCCGAAACTGCGCCGAACCCGGGCTATCCGATCATCCAGCGCGGAGGCTGAAAATGACCGGATAGCACCGAATTAGGTGGTGGGCGTGGCAAGGATTGAACTTGCGACCCCTGCGATGTCAACACAGTGCTCTACCACTGAGCTACACGCCCGCCGGGAGTGGCGCTGTTAGCCGCGCCGGTTGGGGGGCGCAAGCGTAAAAAGCGGCTTATCCGGCAAAATCGATGCGATCGACCCTGTGGCCGCGCGCCTCCAGCCGGGCGCGAAGCTCGGCACGCTGCGCTTCCGCATCGCCATCGCCGTTGGACGACAGGTCGAGCGACAGGCCACCCAAATTGTCCCGCGCGACGACCGCATGGCTGGCGAGCCAGCGCGTGTCGGACATCGACAACTGAAACTCGCTGCCTACGGCGTGCGTCGGCAGGTCGAGTCGTGCGGCGAACTCAGCATGGCCGGGTGAGAGCATCGGTGCGTTCTGTAGCGGCGCCTGTGCTTCGACAACGGCAGGCACGGCGGCGGTCGGGGCGGGGCGGAGGCCGTCGAGCATCGCCAATTCCTGCTCACGCTTGCCTCGGTCGCGCTGGCCGCCGCCGCCCTGCATCAGGTCGAACGCCTGATGCGCGCCGTGGCCGGGCAGCGTCGGTTCGGTCGCCGGCTTGTCGCCGGACGGTTCCTTGCCTTCTTGCTTCTCGTCGCGGCGCGACAGCGCGTCCTCGAACCGGGAGCGCTGCTCGGGTTCGGGCGGGCGGTCCGCACGTCGGGGCTGGGGCGTGGCGGCCATCGGGCGGTCGGTCGCGATCTGGGTCATCGGCATACGCCTGTTCGGAGGATGAGGTCATCTTCGGCGCGCCGTTCGGCGGCCCGCCGGGCATCGCGGCGTTCGTCGGCGGCAAGCCCACGCATCGCGTCGCGGCGTGCTTCCGCGCGCAGCCAGTCGCGGCGGGCGAGTTCGGCTGCATGGTCGGCGGCGGCGAAGGTCCGGCGCGCATCGTCGAGCGCCCGTTCCGCCGCGGCCACGGCAAGGTCGCAGCGTTCGAGGTAGAGCGCCACGCATTCCTCGCCGGGCCTCAGGCGGCGGCGGGCGGCGGCAGTCTCGCGAACCGAGATCGCGGCGTCGAGGGCGATCCTCGCGGCGTGAACCTCCGCGGCGGCGGCTTTGGCGATTTCGGCCGCGTCGCGGGCCGCGCGCGCGGCGCGATCGACCTCGCGATCGCGCAAGGCGACGAGGGTAGCGAGCGTCGTCATCCGAAGCTCCTGAGCAGCGCCATCGTCGTCGCCGCGGACACCGGCTGGTCGTGCGGCTGGCGAAGGAACGCGTCGATCGCCTCCCGCGCGGCGATGGCGCGGTCGGCGGCGGCGTCCTGTCCGGGCTTGTAGTCGCCGACCTGAAGCAGGATCTCGATCTCGGCAAGCTTGGCGAGATGCGTGCGCAGCTGCGTCGCGGATGCTTGCTGTGCGGCATCGGTCAGTTGCGGCATCAGGCGCGACAGGCTGCCAAGCACGTCGATCGCCGGATAATGGCCGCGCGCGCCGAGCTTGCGGGACAGGTGGATATGCCCGTCGAGCAGAGAGCGCACTTCCTCGCCAACGGGATCGTCGACCTCGTCCTCGAGCAGGACGGTGTAGAGCGCGGTGATCGCGCCCGTATCGTCGGCGCCCGCCCGCTCGAACAGGCGCGGCAGCTCGGCGAAGACCGAGGGGGGAAAGCCGCGGCGGACGGGTGGCTCGCCGCTCGCCAGCCCGATCTCGCGCAGCGCGCGGGCGAAGCGCGTGACCGAGTCCATGAGGAGAAGGACATGGCGACCCTCCGCGCGCAGCCCCTCCGCAATCGCGGTCGCGGCGTGCGCGGCGCGCGCGCGTTCCAGCGCGGGGCGGTCGGAGGTGGCGACGACGACGACCGAGCGGGCGAGCCCCTCCGCACCCAGATTGTCCTCGACGAACTCGCGCACCTCGCGGCCGCGTTCGCCGATCAGGGCGATGACGACGGCATCGGCGCGTGTCTGACGGGCGAGGGTAGCGAGCAGCGTCGACTTGCCGCCGCCCGCCGCCGCGAACACGCCCATCCGCTGCCCCCGGCCGAGCGGCATGAGGCCATCGATCGCGCGCACGCCCGTCTCGACCGGCGCGGTGATGCGCGCGCGCGACATGGGGTTCGGGCTGTCGCCGTAAAGCGCACGAAAGCCGTCGGCCTCGACCGGCGGCCCGCCGTCGAGCGGACGCAGCCGCGCATCGACGACGCGGCCGAACAGCGCCGGGCCGACGGGCACGCGATCCTCACCGACGCGGACGATGACCTCGGTCTCGCTCGACAACCCGCGCAGGTCGCCGAGCGGCGACAACAGCACTTCGCCATCGGCGAGGCCGACGACCTCTGCCGACAGCACCTCCGCCCCGTCGCGGTCGAGCAGGGCACAGGTCTGGCCGATCCGTGCCGACAGGCCGGCGACGCGGATCGAGGTGCCGATCGCCCCGCGCACGCGCCCGCGCTGTTCGAACGCGGGCGCTTCGCCCAGCGTGCGGACGAGGTCCTGGACGCGTGCCTCAAGACTCATCGGCGACTCCCCAGCGTTCGGCGACGCCCGTGATCTGGCGGTCGAGATCGGCGATGATCCGGCTGTCCGGCCCGGTGACGCGGCACTGCCGCTCGCCGAGCGTGGGATCGGCGCGGACTGTGACTTCGGCGCCGGGGTCGAGGCGGGCGAGGCCGGCTTCCACCTCTGCTGCGATGGTCGGCGTAACCTCGATGGCCACCGGCCCTTGTGGCACGACGGCGCGCGCCGCCCGCAACGCGACGCCCTGCATCACCGCAGCGTCGCCGAGGTCGCCGGCGATTTGACGCAGCGCGGTGAGGGCAAGCGCGGCGACTTCGGTTTCCGCCTGCGCGCGGTCGGCGGATGCCTGCGCCGCCAGCGCCGCGATTGCCTCGACAAAGGCGGCGCGGCCGGCGGCGTAGCCCGCTTCGTGGCCGCTGCGGCGCGCTTCGGCTTCGGCCGCCTCGCGCGCTGCGTCGGCTGCCGCGGCCTCGGTCCGAAGGCGCTCGATCAGGGCCAGCGCGTCGGTCAGGTGGGCGCGGTCGCGGGCCTTCACGATCGGGCGATCCGTCGAGAGCAGCGCGCCGTCGCTGCGATGGAGGATGAAGTTCATGCCGCGATTAACTCTGCCGCCGCGACGTGCGCCGGATCGCCGTAGTCGGCAAGCACGGCCAACTGCATGGCGAGCGCAGCGGGCAGCGCCGCTTCCGCGATCCGGCGTCCGGTCTCGCCGAGCAAGTCCGCCGGCGGCAACGGCGCATCCCCGCCGGGGGGCAGGTCGAGTACCGCTTCCAGCCGATCCTCGCCCACCGCCGTCGCCAGCCCGCGCAGCGTCGCGCCGTCGATCACCTCGGGCAGCGCGTCACGGGCGGCGATCAGGGCGGTAAGGCGCCAGACCTGCTCGCGCCCCTCGTCGGGCATTGCCGGCCAGCGCGGCCAGCCCAGCAGGTCGCCCAGCGAGCCTGCCCGCCCGCGGCGATCAAGCAGGCGCGCGGCCCGTGTGGTCGAAACCCCCGCCGCCCGCGCTGTCGCGAGCGAGGCATAGAGACGGTCGCGCTCGCTCAAGGCTTCGGCTCCACCGTGGCGGGAACGCCCGTGGGCTTGCGGCGACGACGCAGCAGCAGAACGACGGGCCACGCGACCACGCCCAGCACGAGCAGGACGCGCATCAATGGCGTATCGAACTGCGCCACCGACAGGTCGCGCTGAACGGGCGCCGCCTGGCTGGGAAACATCACGACCGACACCTTGTCGTATTGCAGCCCCTCGACCGAGTTGGTGACGAGGCTCTTGATCGCGCCGGTCTGGCTGCGCAGCTCGAAGCCCGGCTGATACTTGACGAACACCGCTGCGGACGACGGCTTGGTCTTGTCCGACAAGGGATCGACTTCCGGGATCGCCAGATGCACGCGCGCCTCGACCACGCCGTCGATCGCGCTGACCGTGCGGCTCAGCTCTTGGGACAGACCGTAGATCAGCCGCGCGCGCTCCTCCACCGGCGAAGACACGAATCCCTTCTTGGCGAACACGTCGCCCAGCGACTGGAACTCGTCGCGGGGCAGGCCCTGTGCCTTCAGCACCTCGACCGCGCGGGCGAACTGGTCCTGGCTGACCGCGATCGACCATTCGCCCTCGCCCGAGGCCTGCTTGGTCGCGCTGATGTTCGCGCCGCGCAGCGCCGCGATCATCTCGTTCGCCTGCGGTTCCTTGAGCTTGCCATAGACCTCCTGCTCGCCGCAGCCCGACAGGGTGGCGGCGGCGAGGATCAGGCCGATCGGCATCAGATGGCGCGTAAGGGCGCGCATAGGCTTCTCCCGTCCGCCTCAGCTCTGCTGGCGGAACAGTTGCTGGACGCCGTCCGAGCTGCGGTTGGCGATGTTGGAGGTGAGCTGGCAGTGGAACATGAACTCCTGACAGCGCATCGTGAGGTTCACGATCTCGCCCGGCGTCAGCTCCCCGCCAGAGGTTTCGGCGGTGCGGGCATAGTCCGACACCGACTTGGCCTCCGTATTCACCTTGTCGAGCGTGCCGAGCAGGTCCTTGACCGCGGGCGGTACGTCGCTGGCGCCGCCGACGCGCTGCGCTAACTGTGCCGCCATGGCGTTCTCGAACTGGGCGGTGGCCTCCGGCCCGACCTGCTGCGGCATGGCGGGGGCGATGTCGAACGACTTCGCACCCACCATTTCCGGCGACGCCGCCTGTGCGGCGATGGCCTCGATCGACACCTGCGTCAGCCCTTGCGCGCCATCGTCTCGAGCGCCTTGGAGACGCTGTCGAGCGAGGTATGCGAGCTGTTCGACAGGAAGCTCATCTTCATCGATTCGGCAGTGAGCTGCGTGATGGCGGAGGGCGTGTCGCCGCCGTCGTTCGCCATCAGGTCGCTGCGCTGCTCGATCGCCGACGCCTGCCGGTCGAGCGCGTTGCCCCAGGCGGCGGCGAACGCCTCGAACCAGTTGCCCGATCCGCTCCGCGCGGGGCGCTGGGTGTTGAGCGGGGCGGCGGCCATGGTGGACAGGTCGGTGGCGACCGGCATGCTGTTGATCTGGGTCACGGGCACTCTCCTTCAGGATTTTAAAGACGAAGTTCCTCGACGCGGCCGTCCTTTTCGAAGCGGACAAGGCCGTGTTCGACGGCGATCAGGCGGTGGCCGGTCGGCAGGACCGAACCCGGAAACCACTTGGAACCATCGGCGGTGGCGATGTGCGGCGGATCTTCGACCACGGTGGCGAGGCCCGTGCCGCTGGAAGCGAAGAGCGTCTGGAGCGGATTGCCGCCGCGGCTGTCGTCGACGCGGAAACTGACGCGGCGCAGGCCGGGCAGGTCGCGCGACAGGATCTGGCGAAGCTGGTCCTGCCGGTCGGCCGGCAGATAAGGCGCCTCGACCGCGATGCCGCCCAGGCCCGAGGGCACCGCGCGCGCGTCGAGGCCCTGTGCGGTCAGGATATCGGTGGCCGCGCTCGCCAGCGACTGGGCCGAACTCACGTCGACCATGACGGGGCCGTAAGCCTGTTGCGCGATCTCTCGCACGCGGGCGATATCGCCCTCGCTCTCGACCGCACCCGCGACGACGAGGCCGCCGCTGGGATTGCGCGTTACCTCGAGCGCGCGATAGCCGGCGTCGCGGTACGCGCTTTCGAGTGCGGCGGGGCCGCCGAACTGTTCCTCGATGAACGCGCCGGTGGGGCCGGCGGCGGCGGCGACGAGCATGATCGCGGCGCTGGCGATCGCGACATGCATCACGCTCACCCGCTCAGCGACGGTGGACAGCGCGGTGCGGCCCATCGCCTCCGCCCGGTCGAGCATCGTCGGCGCGGCGAGCGGCGCGACGGGCGCGGCGATCGGCCCCGCCGCCAGCTCGCTCGCGTCGGTCCAGCGCAGCGAGGCGCGCTCGCCATGTGCGACGAGGTGCTCACCGAGGCGGAAGGGAAGGTAGGGCGGCAGTCGCGCTTCCTCGCCGGCCGCCAGCGTCCGGCCGAGCAGTTCGACCTGCCCCGATAGCACACGCAGGTCGGCGGCGCCGTCGCCCAGCGTCAGTTCGACCGCGCACCCCTGGCACCCCGCGCCGCGCAGCACGACGTCGTTGGCAAGGCCGTGGCCGATGCAGACGCGCCGGTCGCGGGCTAGGGGATAGTCCTTGCCCGCCAGCCGCCCGCCGACGATGCGGAGCACGGCGGCAAGGTCGGTCGCCGGGGTGACGCGATGCTGGGTCATGGCTTGCCCTTCTTCTCTTGGAGCACCGGCGGCGTGAGCGGATTGCCGGTCGGCAGCCGCGCGGTGACCTCGGCCCCGCCTGGTACCGGCAGCGCGGCGACGGCGCCGCCCGGCTGGACCTGGTCGAGGCGGATGATGCGCGGGGTGATGAGGAACAGCCGCTCGGTCTGCTGACGGTTGCGGTTGCGCGTCTTGAACAGCTCGCCGAGGATCGGGATGTCGCCGAGCAACGGGATCTTCGCTTCCGCATCGAACTGCGCGTTGACGGTCAGGCCGCCGAGCAGCAGGCCCTCGCCCTCGTTGATCATCGCCTGCGTGTTGACGCTGGCGCGCTCGACCACCGGAATGTCGTCGACTTCCTGGTTGAGGAGCGTGCCGTCCTCGACCCCGACGACCATGCGGATGCGCGGCTGGCCATTGTCGATCAGGACGTGAGGATTGACGCGCAGTACCGTGCCGGCGGTGACGTTGAACAGGTCGACCTGCCGATCGCCGGCGATGCGGACGTAGAAGGTGCGCGTGCGGTCGAACACCGCCTCGATATTCGAGAGCGTGACGATCTGCGGCCGCGACACGATCTTCGCCGCGCCCTTGCGCTCCAGCGCGGAGATGCGGCCGATGAACTCGCGGTTGGCGCCGATCACGCCCGACAGCGACAGCCCCTCGTTCACCGCCCCCAGCCGGCTGATATCGTTCGCCGGGTTGCCCGAGCGACGGAGAATGTCGCCGCCGAACAGCGCATTGAATCCCTGGCTGCGGATACGCCAGTCGATGCCGAGGTCGCGCAGCTTCTCGATGTTGAGGTCGATGATCGTCGCTTCGAGCTCGACGATCTGCGGTGCGATGTCGAGTGCGCGGACGAGACCTTCATAGGCGGGCATGTTTTCCGGCCGGTCGCGGACGATGACCGCGTTGAGCGACGGGTCAATCGCGATGCGCGGGCCGCCCTGCGGCCCCGGCTCACGCGCGGAGGCGACGGGGACGGGCGTCGTCGGCGGCAGCCCGAGATACTCGTCGTCGTAAGGGGCGAACTGCGCGGTCTGGCCGGGATCGGGCGCGGTGCTGTTCAGCCCGCGCCCGCCGAGGCGCTGCGCGCTCTGGCGAAGCGTGCGACCGCCATAGCTGCCGCTGACGCCCGCGACCGCCGAACCGTCGCCCATGATCCGGCTCAAGGACGTGCCGACCCCCGGCACCGTCAGCTCGCGCCCGCCCGCCACCAGCTTGGTATCGTCGGCGCGCGCATAGCGCAGGTAGAAGACGCGCAGCTCGTAGGGTTCGATATAGCTCGGCCCCTGCGCCGCGGCAGGCGCGATCTGCGCCGTGTTCGGGCCGGTGCCACCCATTCCCGGCATCGACCGATTGGGCGCTGCGGCGGCGAGCTGCTGCACCTGGTCGAGGAAGCGCGGCACGCCCGTCGCGAGGATCGTCGCGTCGCCGGTCGGGCGCACGCGGTTGGTCGCGTCGGCGAGGCCCGCATCGGACACGCCCGCCGCCAGTTCGGGCGCGCGGCCCGCGGGGACCGACACGGTGCGGCTCTCGACCTGATCGGCCGAATAGACCGTCACGACCGACCCGTCATAATAGGCGATCAGGTTGAACGCGCGCGACACCTGGTTCCAGACCTGTGCCGGCGCGCCCGAGAAGCGGCCGTTGATCTTGCCCGTCACCCGCGCATCGACGTTGACCGTCAGGCCTGCGGAGGAAAAGAACTCGCGCACGAAGGCGCCGACGTCCTGGTTGCGCGGGGTGAGCGTCACCGGCCGCGTGCGAAAGGGCGGGTCGGCGGCGATGGTCGGCTGCGGCGCGACCAGCATCAGCGCCGCGATGGCGGCGGTGGCGGTGCCGGTCAGCGTGAAGGTCCGTGCAAGGCTCACTCAGTCGCTCCCATATCGTTGTTCTCCAGGGCGGCAGGGGTCCGGTCGAGCTGTCCCACCACGTCCAGCGGAATCGACGGCGACAGCTCGTTGAAGGCAAGGATCGGCACCTCGAACAGGTCGGGGCCGACCAGCCGACGAAGCGGCCGGCGAAGCTCGAACGCGGTCAGCACCGCGCGCGCGCCGGTCGAGGCAACCTGTTCGCGCAGCATCGCGATCATCTGGCGCGCATGGTCGGGCTCCATCGCGAGGCGGGCGACGCCGTCGACGGTGCGGATATTGTCGCGCAGGAACCGCTCCAGCGCGGCACCGACGACGAGGACGGGGAAGCGCCCATCGACGACATGCGGCAGCGAGAGGTAGCGCTTGAGCGAGTTGCGGGTGAGGTCCGCGATCGGGATCGCATTCCGCTCCGCCTGGCCCGCCTCGGCGATCGCCTCCAGCACGTCGCGCATGTTGCGCAGCGGTACTTCCTCCTCCGCAAGAAGCCGGAGCACCTCGGCGATCTTCGACGCCGGGACGGCGCGAACGACTTCCTTGACGACATCCGGGTAATCGGTGCCGACGCGGTTGAGCAGCGCGGTGGTTTCCTGAAGACCAAGGAAACGGCCGATCTCACGGCGGAGCACCGCCTCAAGCGCGGGCGCGACCTGTGACAGGTCCTCGCCCTCGATCCCGCCACTGGCCACCGGGGCATCGTGAACGTACGCCGCCCACTTGCCCGGCTCGCCCGCGGGCAGCGCCTTCGGCTCGATCGCGGCGGCGGGCAGGGGCAGGCCGGTACGTTCCTGCACCCGCTCCAGCATCGCGGCGATACCGTCGACCAGCGCGGCGACGCGTGCGGCGTCGAGGCCCGGCGCCGCCACTTCGATCAGCAGCGGGCGCACCTGACGCGGGGCGGGGGCGCGGACCTCGACCTCGGCCGGCATGACCGCCGGACGATTGTCGACGCGCGCCCATTTCGCGTCGATCCACTTGCGCGTCACCGGATGCTGCATCGCGCCGCCGCTGAGCAGGGCCGAGGCAAGGCCGAGAAAGACGAGCGTCGGGAAGCCGGGGATCAGGCCCATCAGCACGCAGATGCCGCCGGCGATGAACAGCACGCGCGGCTTGCCGCCCATCTGTGCGGCGATCGCGGGGCCGAGGTCGCGCTCGGCCTCCTCGTCCGTGGTGCGCGTAACCAGCAGACCCGCCGCCATCGCGCTGAACAGCGCCGGCAGCTGCGCGACCAGGCCGTCGCCGATCGTCAGGATCGAATAGGTCTGGACCGCATCGCCGATCTCCATGCCCCGAGAGAACATGCCGACCGCCAGCCCGCCGATCAGGTTGACGAGCACGATGACGATCGAGGCGATGGCGTCGCCCTTGACGAACTTCATCGCGCCGTCGAGGCTGCCGTGCAGCTTGGATTCGTTTTCGAGCGTGCGGCGGCGCGCCCGCGCCTCGTCCTTGGTGATGAGGCCGGAGCGCAGGTCGCTGTCGATCGACAACTGCTTGCCGGGCATCGCGTCGAGGCTGAAGCGCGCCGCGACTTCCGCCACGCGCTCGGCACCCTTCGAGATCACGATGAACTGGACGATCGTGATGATGAGAAACACGACCAGCCCGACGACCAGCTCGCCGCCCGCCACCATCTCACCGAATTGTTGGACGATGTGGCCGGCATGCGCCTGGGTCAGGATCATGCGCGTGGCTGCGATCGACAGCGACAGGCGGAACAGCGTGCTGAGCAAAAGCACGGTCGGGAAGGTCGAGAAGTCGAGCGGCTTGTGGATGTAGAGCGCGCTCAGCAGCAGCAGCACGCCGATCGTGATATTCGCCGCGATCAGGATGTCGAGGACGAGCGCCGGCAGCGGCAGGATCAGCAGCGCGACGATCGCCACCACGCCCGCGACGAGCATGACGTCGGCGGGACGCAGCCCCCCGCGCGGCAGGCGGGCCAGGAGCGCGGCGGCGCTCACCGCGTCAGCCCCGCGCGGCGATACCCCTCGTACCGGGCCATGACCTTGCGGACATAGGCCTGCGTCTCGGCATAGGGGGGCACGCGGTTGCCATAGCGCGCGACCGCGCCCTCGCCGGCGTTGTAGGCGCCGAGGATCAGGTCGAAGTTGCGGCCGTAGCGGCGTTGCAGCTTCTTGAGATGACGGGCGCCGGCATCGACGTTGACCGCCGGGTCGAACAGCGCGACCGGCTGGACGCCCAATCCGCGGCCGGTTTCGGGCATGATCTGCATCAGCCCGCGCGCGCCGACATAGCTGACCGCGCGCGGGTTGCCGGCCGATTCGGTCGCGATGATCGCGTGAAGGAACAGCGGATCGACCTTGTAGGCGGCGGCGGTGCGGAAGATGTGCGCGTCATAGGCGCTGACGGGCACGCGGCCGCCGCTGCGCATCGACAGGCTGACCGGCTGGCGTGCGCGGCGTTCGCGGGCGCGCTTCTTGGCCGGGCTCTCATCCTCGTCCTCGACGCCGATGATCCGCGCGACGCTGGGGTCGGCGGGAAGCGCGACGGGCGGCGCGTGGACGATCTTGTCACCGCAATTGGCGAGCGCGGCATAGCGGTCGCCGGCGCGCGGATTGGCGACGCGCACCTGACCCTCGACCGGACAATCGCCGAAGTAACGTTCGGCCTCACGCTTGATCTTCTGCGCGGTCTTGTCGGTATGCTGCGCCGAAGCGACAGTCGTCGTAAAGAAGACCGACAGCATAACGCCGGCGGCCATCATCCGAAAATCGTTCTTCTTCACGGGCTCGCCCCTCCATCGGACATGGCGATGCCGCCAAGCCCAGGTTCGATCCGTGCAACGAGGTGGAGCCGAGATACGCCGGTCCACCCAATCCCCGTCAGGCCGACTAGCGACCATATGTTGCTCAAATGTTGCGCTTTTCGACGAGATGAAAGCGTGGAGCGTCGACCCGATAGGAAAAATCGGACGAACCGATGCAACTGATCGATGAGAGCGATAACGGCGCCGCAAGCCCCATTTCGGGTCAACGCGAGCGATAAACCGTTCGCCGCTCATTATCCGAAAATGATTGACCGCCGCAATTCTGCCACGTCTTTTAAGGGGAATTACTTGTTCGTGTAGCGAAGTCCCCACTTCCAAACGCCCCTGTTGGGCGACCCGATCAATCAGCGCCGCGCCTCCGGACCGGAGCCGCGCGGCGCCGTCGGAGTAGCGGATGGCGGACAAGGAACAAGGCGGCGACAAGACCGAGAAGCCGACGCCCAAGCGACTGCGCGATGCACGGCTGAAGGGCGATATCGCGAAGTCCAAGGATCTGTCGGCGGCGCTCTCGATGGTCGCCTGGGGCGTTCTGTTCATGGTCGGCGCGGGCTTCGTCGCGGCGCGAATCGCCGACTTCACCGAATTGAGCCTGGCGCATTCAACGGGTGATTCGTTCCGCGCGACGCTCCAGGGGCTCGGCACCAGCGCCTTCGTTCTCGTCCTGGTCGTCGCGGCGATCGTGCTGATCCCCGCGGCGATCGCTGGCCTCGCGGGCGAGTTCCTCCAGACCGGCGCGCTTATCACGACCGAGAAGCTCAAGCCGCAGCTCTCGAAGCTCGACCCCGTCGAGGGGCTGAAGCGGATGTTCAGCCCCGACAATCTGTTCGAGCTTGCCAAGACCATCCTCAAGGCCGCGCTGGTGATCGCGATCACCGCGGGGGTGCTCTACGCCTCGATCGACAAGTTCGCGGCGCTGATGCACGCGGCGGGCTGGGGGCTGGACAGCCGCGCCGGGCCGAAGCTCGCCGCGGCGGTGCTCGACCTGACGCAATCGCTCACGCTTCAACTCGTCGGCTGGACGGTGGCGGTCTTCCTTGTCGTCGCCGCCGCCGACCGCGCCTGGGTCCAGCACCGCTACGTCAAGAAGCTGATGATGAGCCGCCGCGACATCCGCCAGGAGCACAAGGATAACGAGGGCGACCCGATGCTGAAGCAGCAGCGGCGCCAGATGCACGAGGAATGGGCCAACCAGAACGCCGTCGCGGCGGCAGGCACGGCCAATGTCCTGCTCACCAACCCGACGCATCTGGCGGTCGCGCTCGACTACGACCCCGCCGACTGCCCGGTGCCGGTCATCGCCGCCAAGGGCGAGGGGCCGCTCGCCGCCGCGATGCGCGCGGAGGCGGAGGCGAACGGCGTGCCGATCGTCCGCAACGTGCCGCTTGCCCGCACCGTCTTCGCCACCTCGGGCGTGGGGGATGTCATTCCGGAGGACCAGTTCGACGTGATTGCCGAGATCATCCTGTGGGCCAGACGCGCCCGCGCCGACGAGACGCCGCGCCTGCGTGAGGACGACCATGGGGAATGGGCATGAGCGTGTGGACCGTGTTGTCGAGCCTGCTTGCCGTCGTCATCGCGCTGGCGGTGGTGCTTGGCCTGGCGTTCGTGCTGCTCAAGGGCCTGCGCCGCTGGCAGGACCGTTTCCAGACCGCCGAGAGCGAGGGCGAGCGGCCGATCCGGTTCCTGCGCGCGATGCCGCTCGGCCAGACCGAGCGCGTTGTCCTGATCGAGGCGCGTGGCGAAGTGATGCTCGTCGGCGTGACCGCAGGCGGCATCAGTCTGCTCAAAAGCTGGCCCGCGGGTGAGGAACCGCTGGCGTGAGCGCCGAGCTGAACCTGCCCGCGGTCGACCCCGATGAGGCCGAGATGCGCCGCGTCGTCGTCGCGGCGCTCAGCGGCGTTCGCGCGGGCGACACGGTACTCGCGGCCCGGATCGAGCGCGCGCCCGACCGGCGTGGCGGCTGGCTGCGCTTTGCCAACGGCGCGGCATTGGCGATCGACCGGCTGGACGGCGCGCCGCTGCGCCTCGACGACGACGCGATCACCGCCGCGACGCAGATCGAGCGCGCCGAGCCGCTGATCGCTGCGATCGAGGCGGCGCTGGGCGTCGCGCTGGTGCCCGAGGCGCTGACGATGGAACCGCCCGCGGGCCTGATCGTCACGATCGAGCAGGGCACGGCGGCGCGGCTGCGGCTGGCGCTGCCCGTCGGCCTGCCGCTGCTGCCCGCCCGGCCCGAGTTCGCGGCCGAGATCGTCGGCGGGGTTTCGCTGCCGATGACCCTTGCCGTCGATGGTCCGCGCATCGCCCCGCACGATGCCGCCAGCCTCGAGCCGGGCGACCTGCTGCTCGTCGGCGGGGCGACGCTGCCCGCGCGGCTGGCGGTCGCCGGGCGCTCCATCGCCGGGCGCTACGACCCCGCTACGCACCGCTTTCACATCCATTCCATCGGAGCATCCTGAATGCAGGACCTGACCGACCGACCCGTTGCCGACCCGGCAGCGGCACCATCCCCCGATGCGCGCTTCGCCGTGCCCGTCACGATCGAGATCGACGCGGGCGCGTTGACGCTCGCGGAGATTCAGGGCCTGCGCGAGGGGAGCGTCGTACCCGTCGATGCGGGCGAGGGGGGCGGGATCGCCGTACGCCTGCTCGCCAGCGGGCGGCCGTTCGCGCGTGGGACGCTGGTGTCGGTGGGCGACTCCTACGGCGTGCTGATCGGGGAGTAGGACGATGGACCTTTCCGCCTTCACGCCGGGCACGGCGCTCGTCACCGTCGTCCTGATCGCGCTCGCGCCGTTCTTCGCGGTGATGGTGACGAGCTTCACCAAGATCGTCGTGGTCCTGAGCCTCGTGCGCAATGCGCTGGGGTTGCAGCAGGTGCCGCCGAACCTCGTCCTCAACGGCCTCGCGCTGATCCTGTCGCTCTACGTCATGTACCCGACGATCCAGCAGATGCAGGCCGCCGCCGGCCCCAATCCGGCGGGTCAGCAGACCGAGCAGATCTTCGACACCGCCGACCGCGCGAAGGAGCCGCTGCGCGCCTTCCTGATCGAGCACAGCGATCCGGGCGAGCGCGACTTCTTCGTCCGCACGCAGGCACGTGTCGCGTCGAAGACCAACACGCAGGCGGCGGCGCCGACCGACTTCATCGTCGTCATCCCCGCCTTCATCGTGAAGGAACTGACGAGCGCGTTCCAGATCGGCTTCCTGCTCTTCCTGCCGTTCCTCGTCATCGACCTCGTCATCTCGAACATCCTCTTGGCGCTCGGCATGATGATGCTGTCGCCGGTGACGATATCGCTGCCGTTCAAATTGCTGTTGTTCGTGCTCGTCGATGGGTGGGTGAAGATCAGCCACAATCTGGTGCTGAGCTATGTCTGACGGGGGCGCGGCATGACCGATTCGATCCTGTCGGTGACGACGCAGGCGCTGTGGCTTGTCCTCCTCCTGTCGGCCCCGCCGATCGTCGCGGCGTCGGCGGTCGGCCTGCTGGTCGCGATCGTGCAGGCAGCGACGCAGCTTCAGGAACAGACGCTGCAATATACGCTCAAGTTCTTCGCGGTGGTCGCGACGCTGTTCGTCACCGCCGGGTTGCTGGCGGGCAGCCTGTTCACCTTCAGCGACCAGATCTTCTCGGGCTTTGCGGGGATGGTGCGCGGCTGATGGGGGGTGGCATCGCGTCGCAACCCTGGGGCGCGCAGCTCCTGCTTGTCGCGCTCGCATCGGCTCGGTTCGGCTTCGCGTTCGTATTGGTGCCGGTGTTCGCGCGCGACGTCATTCCGCCCACCGTCCGCAACGCGATCATCCTGACGCTCGGCGGCGTCGCCTTCGTCATGCAGCCCTCCGTCGACCCCAATGGCATGGGCGCGATCCAGTGGGCGCGGATGCTGCTCAAGGAAGCGGCCGCGGGCCTCGTCATCGGGTTTTTCTTCGGGACATTGCTCTGGGCGATCGAGGCGGCGGGCGAGATCATCGATGCCAAGGTGGGCGCGACGATCGGTCAGGTGCTGGAGCCGATGGGCGGCAACATGACTTCCTTGAACGGCGCGCTGCTCGGGCGGCTGGCCAACGTCATCTTCTGCGCCAGCGGCGGGCTGCTGCTGCTCGTCGGCACCGTGATCGAGAGCTATGCGATCTGGCCGATCGCCGCCGACTGGCCGAGCCTCGACATGGGTTCGCTCGCCGTGTTCGAGAACGAGTTCGGCCGGCTGATGATGCTCGCCTTCCTCGTTTCCGCACCGATCCTGATGGTGCTCTACGTCATCGATGCGGGCCTCGGGCTGCTCAACCGGTTCGCGCAGCAGCTCAACGTCTTTTCGCTGTCGCTGTCGCTGAAAAGCTGGGCGGCGACGCTGCTGCTCGTCATGCTGATCCCCGCGATCGCTCAGGCGGTCATCAACGACCTGGCCGAGCGCGGCGGCGTGGTGAAGGCGGTGATCGGAGCGCTGGCACGATGAGCGACGAGGCATTCGATCCCGCCGAGGAAGCGCGGCTGCGCGAGTTGATGCGCCTGCTGCGCAAGGCCGATGCGGTGGCGGCCGAGGAAGAGGAACTGATCGGCGAGTTCCGCATCCCGAAGAGCCGCATCCCCGCGCGCCACATTGATAGCATCCAGACGCTGACCCGGACGGAGGCGGCGGTGCTGCGCTTCTTGGGCTGGGGGCGCGCCAATGCCGATATCGCGACGCTCCTCGTCATCAGCGAGAATACGGTGCGCGTCCACCTCAACAACATGTGCCGCAAGCTCGAACTGGACGGCGTGCGCGAGCTGATCGCGCTGGCGGGCGTGCTGTTCCACCCGCTCAGCTAAGCGATTCGACTATGCGGCTAGTCGGATCGGTGAGTGTGGCGGCCGGGCGGATCGGCCAGAAGGATCGGCGAAGGCGGTGGCGATCACCGCCGAAGGCCATCAACTGCAACACGAACGATGGAGACCATCATGTCGGGTATTTTCGGTATCAGCGGCTTCAATCCTGCGGCGCTTCTCGCCTCTGCAGCGCTCGGCCCGATGGGCGGAGTCGTCGCGGGGCTGGTCAGTCAGGTGTTCAACAGCTTCGGCCAGGCGCTGCTTCAGAACCTCGGCCAACAGATGGGGCTGCCGCAGGCCACGATCAATCTGGCCCAGGATGTGTTTGCCGCGACGCGCGGTTTCCCTGGCGGAAGTTTCGGCGGCAACGCACTTAACAACATGAACGACAGCATCGAGGCGCTGGGCGATCGTTACGGTGCTACGCCGCAGCAGATCGGAGACGCGCAGCGCTCGGCGATGGATATCCTCCTCGACGCGCAGCGTGAGTCCGGGGATAGCGATGAGGTTCGCGCGGCGCGCAGCGGCGGCAAGGCGCCGGGCTGGCTCATGGCGATGGCTCAGGCCCTCGGCGATCAACTGAACGAACTAGGTGACGAGATGACGCATCGGGCCGAGACGATGACGAAGGACGATCCCAAGGCGTCGGCCGAGTTCAGCGTGGTGTCCCAGCAGTTCTCGATGCTGATGAACGCGACCAGCAACGCCATCAAGACGGTCGGCGAAGCGATGGCGAACACAGCTCGCAAGCAATAATGCCCGCCTCATCGTAAAGCGGTTCGAGATAGGGGGGCGGCAGTGATATGTCGTCCCCAAACTTTTCGATGGAGGGTGTTGTGCGACATTCGTCGAAGGTCATATGTGCCGCACTCGTTGTCGCATTTTACAGTGAGGTCGCACCGGTGTCCGCTCAGATCGATCCGGTCGGCGTCGGTCAGGGTGCGGTTCTGAGTACCACGATGCGGAATCATTCCAATCGCGCGGGTGGCAGTACCGGAGCCGATCGTCGTTCGCAGTTGAGCCCCAAGGCGCAAGCGACCTGTAAGCAGCGTTATTCGATTCGGTACCGGTTCGGCGCAGATGATCCAGGCGTGCGACATTTGATGGCGCTTTGCAAGCGGGCCGGATATTGATCGCTGGCGCGATAGATGGGGAGTTATCGGATGCTTGACATCATCGGCAGGCCACGAAGTCTCGTGACTGACTGCGTACCTTTCGTACCCACGCCGCTTAACAAGGACGACGACGCGCGGACGGCACAGATCGCGGCTGAAGCGGGTAGCGGCGTTGTGCGTTCTGCGCCCCCAGATCCGCCCCGGCCTGGTCATGCGTCGAGTGGAGACTTTTCATGCACTGGTGAACTCGCCCGTGACGGCCATGAGGGCCGGGCGGCCGTGCTTTCGGCAGGTGCGCACTCGGTCTAGGGCGAATGCGGCTATGCGGTATTTTAGTATTCCAGTTGCCGTCGCGATTTGCATGGGCGCGCCCGTCACCGCTCAGGTCGATCTCGACATGAGTTATACGCGAAATGCGGGAGATATCGCGCGGACGAACATCGGCAATCGAGCAGTGGATCGTGCGGTTCGTGGTCGCGCTTCATCGACCGACCGGGCAACGCGGGAGGCGAGGAACGTCTGCGCTCAGCGCGGTCAATTGCGTGCCCGTCATGGTGCCAGCAACCCAAAGGTCCGGAAGCTCGAACAGCTTTGCGCGGCGCACGGCCTTTGATGCTGGTACGGGAAGAGTTCTGATGATCGGCGTAACGATCGAAACCGCCCGCTGGCAGGTATTCCCGATGCTTGTGCCGAGCGATGCCGCGACGCGGGATCGCATGGAAAGCGTCGCTCTGAATGTCGCGGCGGATGGCGTTCGAAGTCAGATCGTCGAGCAGCCCCGCCATGCGCCACTCACGATGGGCAGGGGTGGGACCATCACCGACCCGGAAGGCTCGCCGGATGCAGGGTTTTCGCCCGAGATCGAAGATGCGGAGCGCTCGGGCCGCGCGCTGGTGGCGCAAAGGAACCCCTGATGAAGGTCGGCGGTGTACTGCGGTCAGCACTGCCAAACGCGGGATGACGGCGCTTTCGTCGATCAGCAATGGGTGCGCGATATGAGAATGAGCCTCTCGATTGCGCTTCTGCTGGTATCTTGGGCGTCGGCCGCCTCCGCTGTGCAGGAGATTGGTCCCGCACTCGATCCCGGCCAACTGACCGGCTCGCTTGCACAGGACCATCTCCGTTGGAGCGAGAGCCGCCGCGCCGCGACGGGATCGATGGGGTCTGAGCGGGCAGCGCGCCAGGCGGGGGCGTGCGGGCAGCTCCCGGCATTCCGCCGACAATATGGCGCGGATCATCCGAAGGTGAGGCAGCTCGGCGCCCTTTGCAGGCAGGCAGGGTATAGTCGGTGATGTTGCGGTATTTCTGTATTCTTGCCGCGTTGTCCATGATCGCCGTCTCGCCGGCTGGCGCGGCGCAGGATTTCGGGGCGGCAGCGTCCGACAGCCTGTCGTCGGCGGGCTCGTTCGCAGGTGGCGTGGCGGTCAACGCGCATCTGAAACGCGGTGCGCGCAAGTTGCCGCGCACAACCCGGCGGCAGCGGATCGCTTGCGCCGGCAGGTCGCGGTTCGCCGCGGCTGAAGGCTTGAGCGACCCACGTGTTCGCGCGCTCTATCGGCTTTGTTCGGAGGTCGGGCTGTAATGATTGGACCATGTCGAGCGGCGATGCGATCAATTGTCCCGCAGATCGAGCCCGTCGCAGTCGGCCATAGCGCGGTACACAGCTGTACGCTGTGCGCGCATTCGGAGCGGATGGCGCGCTCGAATAACTGCCCCTTCCTCCAACTGAAGGCACGTTCGGTCCGCAAACGAGGGACAACATCGCGCACCCGGCACGGCGGTGACGATCCAGGTATTCGGAAGCTTTACTCGCTCTGCGCGCCGGCAGGTTACTGAGCTTCGCCCATTGCTAGTCGTTCCGACTATCCCGGCTAAGCGTTTCGCGGAGCGCATCGGCGCGGTTGCCGGCTCATATTGCTGATCGGGAAAGACGATGACGATCGACCGTATCCAGACCGGCCCGCTGGCCCCGATCGACCCCGCAGGACGGGAGGGACGCAGCCCGGCGACCATCGGCGAGGCGAGCGTGCGAAGCGTCGCGCTGGCGGTGGTGGGGCGGATCGTCGACGAACTCGGGATCGGCGTCGGCGGCCGGCGATCCTCTGCCGCCGACCCCTATCGCCTGCGCGAGGTCGCCGACATGGCGACGCGCGCCTTTCCCGGCAGCGCGCCGGCCGCGGAGGGTGAGTTGATCCGCGCGATCGAGGCGCTCGCGGGGGCGATCGCGTCGCACATGGCGGCGCGCGTCGATGGGAGCACGCTGGAGCGTGTCGACGATGCGCTTGCCGGGCAATCCCCCGCCCGCGGGGGCGTCGAGGGCGTCGCCGAATTTCTGGACGGCGTGACCCAGCGCCTCGTAACCGGACGCTGAGCGATCAGCGCCGACGCTCGCGGATCAGTGCCAGAATGTCGGCTGGTACCGGCTTCCCACTCGTCCCGGCGGGCGGCCAGCTACCCTCGATCGCTCGCTGCGCGACGGTGCGCTCGTCCGGCACGGGTTCCGGCCAGCGAAGCGGACGCAGGCGGTCGCGAAGGGCGCGCTGGGCGGCGGCTTCCTGCGGGTCGTTGCGGGCCATCGGCGCCATTGCCGCGCTGCCCAGATTGGCGCCGCTCGCATCGATCGCGAACGGATCGGCGCCGGCGTCGAGCAGCCGTGTGGCAAGGCCGAAGCGCTCCTGGTCGAGCGCGATGTGGAGGGCCCGCCGCCCGGTCCGCTCGCGCGCCTCCAGATCCGCGCCCGCGCCGATCAGCAGGTCGAGGCGTTCGGGGTCGTTCAGGCCGATGACGGTTCGCAGCGGCAGCGTCGGTGCGCCGCGCGGATTGGGCGACGCCCCGCGCTTCAGCAGCAGCCGCGCCATCGTATCGTCTTTCGCCCGCAGCGCGAGGACGAGGGGGAGGCCGTCACCCCTCCCGTCGGCAGGCGCTCCAGCGTCGAGCAGGGCCGTGATGGCGGGCGCGCTGCAACCCGCAACGGCATAAGCGAGCAGGTCGCCGCGCTGCGCGAGGGCCGGGTCGGCGGCGAGCAGCGCCTTCGCCTCGTCGACTTCGCCGCGGGCCAGCGCCCCGGCGATTTCCGGTGAGGACGACGCCTTCGGATCGGGGAGTTCGGTATCGGGGCGGAAACAGGCCTCGGCCGAAGTCGTCGTACAGCCGCTCATGAGCGCCGCCGCCAGGAGGGGAAGGACCAGTCGCACATCGCGCCTCTCATCGTCGGGCGGATGCGCCGGGCACCGCCTCGGGGGGTCGTCAGAGCGCGGCTGCGCCTGACACCACCCAGCCGATGCCGTGGCGGTCGATCGGGTTCAACCCCTCGAACCAGTTGCGGTCGGCGGGGCGGACGTCGGGCAGGGCATGCTGCGTGCCGTACGCCTCCGGCGCGTCGGCCAGCGCGCCGCCGGCGATGCCGCCAAGCGTGAAGCCGATGGCGCGGTCGCCGCCCTCCTGGATCAGGTGCAGCGCCTCACCGGGGACGTAGAACGCGTCGACGGAGGCCGTGCCGCGGCCGTTGGCGCTCGCGATCGACCGAGCGCCGGCGATCGTCCTGTCGGACAGACCGGAGGCGTTGAAGGTGACCGCCTCCCGCCCGCTCGCCACCGCCGCGGCGGACGCGAGACCGCCGCCGAGCGAGTGGCCCGTAAAGCTCACATCGGCGTCGACACGGGCGATCGCCTTGCCGATTTCGAGCGCCTTGGCATAGCTTTCCGAGTTGAGGCCGAGCGCCTGCTGGACGTTGTTCTTCCAGTCCTCGCCCGTCTGCGACCCGCGAAACGCGACGACATAGGAGTCGCCCGACACATAGACGCGCGCCCTGAATGAGGAGCCGGGCTGTTCGAGCATCTCGGGCGACATGCCCAGCCGGTCGAGATCGGCCGCGCTCGCCACGCGATAGCCGGCGGGCGGCGTCGGTTCGGCGCGATAGACATCGGCCGAGAGGGCGGCGTTCGTCCGGACATGGTCGGGCGTCAGGCCGTCATTGGCTGCCGACCGCGGCGCGGTCGACGCGGCGAGCAGCGGTCCGGCGGGGGCGATCGGCTGCAAGGATGCCGGGGCGATGCGGGCTGCGGCTTCGATCATGGCGGATCCTTCCCTGAACCTGATGACTGAAGGCTAGGGGAGCGGCGGCGGTGCCGACATAAGCGTTTCGACTAGGGCGCTAGTCGCGGCGACTATCCCGCCGGACAGGCGACGGGCGTAGCGTCGGTCCATCAGTTGAGGTTCGGGAGAGGTCGCCATGACCCGCATTGCCGCCGCGCAAGACAACAGCGCCGCCCTATCCGCCCCATCGGCGAACTACACGGTCAAGCCCGGCGATACGCTGACCGAGATCGCATCGGCGCACGGCGTCTCGCTCGGCGCGCTGCTGGCCGCCAACGGACAGATCGACAACCCCGACCTGATCCGCCCGGGCGAGCAGCTGGCGATTCCCGGCGGCGGACAGGCGCGGGGCAGCTATACGATCGAACGCGGCGACACCTTGTCGGGCATCGCCGAGCGGTTCGGGACCGATTCGGCGACGCTGGCGCAGCGCAACGGCATTTCCAACCCCGACCTCATCTATCCCGGCCAGCGGCTGAGCCTTGGTGGCGGCAATGGCGGGACGGGGGCGGTCGGCGGCGTCGATGCGGGGCAGGGACCGCGCGGCGGCGGGACGAGCAACGTCTATGACACCGCCCGCCAGTATCTGGGCCGCAACGCGTCCGAACTGCGGCGCGATACGACCGATGACCTGCCGATGAACCCGAACGTCCCCGCCAACATCTGCTGCGCGAACTTTGTGTCGGGGGTGCTGATCGAGGCGGGGGTGATGGACAAGGGCCTGCGTACCGATTCGGTCGCACAGCTCAACTCGAACCTGCGCGGTGCCGGCTGGACCGCGGTCGACCCCGCCGATGCGAAGCCCGGCGATGTCGTCATCATCCAGGGCGGCGGCGTGTCGCATACCGAAATCTATGCCGGCGGCGGCAAGATGATCGGCTCGAACAACGTCAATGCCGACGGCACGCAGAAGATCAGCGAGAACAACCTGTCCTGGGCGCTCGACCACGGCGCGGTGATCCTGCGCGCGCCGGGCGGCGCGAACAATCAGGCGGCGCCGGCAGATGGCGCGGGCGCTGCGGCACCCACAGGGCAGGGCACGCACCAGCAGCGCATCGACCAGGCCATCACCTTTTTCGAGGGGCAGGGGTGGAGCCGTGCGCAGGCGATCGGCATCGTCGCCAACCTCGACGCCGAAAGCGGCATGGAGGCGAACATCCGCCAGATCGGCGGCGGGCCGGGCTATGGCCTTGCCCAATGGGAAGGGCCGCGTCAGGCCGATTTCCGCGAATGGGCGGGCAAGGATATCCGCCAGTCGACCTTTGCCGAGCAGCTTCGCTTCATCCAGCACGAACTAACCGGAAGCGAGCGCGGCGCGGGCAATGCCCTGCGCGGCGCGACCGAGGCGGGGGAGGCCGCTTCGATCGTCACGCGCCTCTACGAACGCCCCGCCGACAGCGCGGGCGAAGCGGTGCGCCGCGCAGCGCGGGCGCGGGAGATCGCGAACTGATGCGGGTCGCCGTCGCCGCGATGCTGCTGGCCGCACCCGCGGCCGCGCAGGCGCCGGAGCGGGTGCGCTGCGTCGTCGACCACGGCCCGCCGCAGGACTGCCGCGTCACCTTCTCGACCGCCGCCGGCGTCCGCACGCTGCGCTTCGACCTGGCGGGCGGTCGCCGCGTGACCTTTGTCGGGCGGGCGCAGACCGGCTGGTGGTCGGGTCGCCTCGACGGCAGGCCGGCGATGGGTTTCGAACGCAATCGCGGCAACGTCGCGTTTGCGACAAGCGACCTCGCGCACAGTTTCGAATGGTATTACCCTGACAGCGAGCACGGTCGCTATTAAGCGCCCGGCCGGGGAGAGTATCCTGATGTTCTGGAGTGGAATGATCGCGCTGGCGGCGATGGCAACGGGCAGCGCGGCGCGGGAAGACACCGCGTCGCAGGCGATGGCCGAACGCTATCAGGCCGAGTTCGCCGACTGCGTCGTTCGGCGGAAGAACTACGCCGCTTCGGTTGCCGCGTTCCTGCGCGCGATCCCCGACACGCCCGGCTGGGGCGAGGCGGGGTTCAAGGCAGCCGATCTGTCCTGCCTGAACGCCGCGGCGAGGCGGACGGAAAGCAAGATCACCATGAAGATGCAGCCGTCGAGTTTCCGCGACGCACTCTACCCCGCGCTCTACCGCCAGCAATTCGCCCGCGCGCCGCAGACCGCGCGGATCGGTGCGCTGCCGCCGCTCGACCTCGTATCGGAGTTCGACGGGGATATCGCAACGCTGCCGGCCGAGTATCGTCCGCGGCGTGCGCTCGGCGACTGTGTAGCGCGCGCCAATCCAACTGAGGCGCACGCGATGCTTCTCGCCGGCCCGGGCAGTAAAAGCGAGACGGCTGCCGTCGAAGCGCTGAAGCCGTCGATCGCCGGCTGCCTGCCTGCCGGAACCAGCATACGCATGAACCGCCCGGCGCTGCGCGCACATCTGGGGGAGGCGATGTACAAGCTCAGCCGCGCAGCCGGCAGCGCTGGTTAAGACGTCAGGCGGCGGGGCGCTTGCCCGCGCGTAGCGTCAGCACCTCGACGCCGGTCGCGGTCACGGCGACAGTGTGCTCGAATTGCGCGGACAGTCGGCCATCGGCGGTGACCACGGTCCATTCGTCGTCCAGCGTGACGGTGCGCCGGGTCCCCTGATTGAGCATCGGTTCGATCGTAAAAGTCATGCCCTCGCGAAGGACGGGCCCCATGCCGGGTCGGCCGAAGGCGGGGACCGCCGGTTCCTCGTGCATCTCGCGGCCGATGCCGTGGCCGCAATAGTCGCGGACGATCGAATAGCCGTGACGCTTGGCGTGGCGTTCGATCGCGTGGCCGATATCACCGATCCGCGCGCCCGGGCGGACCGCGCCGATGCCCTTCCACATCGCCTCCTGCGTCACCTTGACCAATCGCCGCGCGGCGGGACCGGGGTCGCCGATGACGTAGGTCTTGCTCGAATCGGCAATAAACCCGTCCTTTTCGAGCGTGATGTCGAGGTTGACGATATCGCCGTCTTTCAAAGTGACGTCGGCGCTCGGGACGCCGTGGCAGACGACCTCGTTGATCGAGCAGTTGAGGACATGGCCATAGCCATATTGCCCCTTGCTCGCGGGGCGGGCCGCGAGGTCGTCGGTGATGTAACGTTCGACGAGCGCATCGACCTCGAGCGTGGTCATGCCGACCAGCGGCGCCGCGTCGAGCATCTCGAACACCTGGGCCAGCAGCCGGCCGGCATTGCGCATCAACGCGATCTCGTCGGGAGTCTTGACCATGTCAGGCGGCGGCGAGGCCGGGCACGTCGACCTCGGCCGCGGCAAGTTCGCGGCGGATGATCTCATTGAACGACAGTGTCGGATTGGCTTCCGCCAGCATACCGAGCTTCATCCAGAACTCGGCCTGCGCGTTGATCGAACGGCACATGACGCCGCTGGCGCGCCGGATTTCGGCGTGCAGTCCCTCGTCGATTTTCACGATACCCATATACGAAGCGTATATGAACCGTATCGCCGCGCGTCAATCGAGCGTGAACAGACTTGTCGGGGCGCCATGTTTGGCGGCCCAGCCTTCCCACGCGACGTCGGTCGGGCCGATCGCCGCTTCCACCACCTGCCACCGTGCACCCTGCCGGCGAAGGAGCGCGGCATAGGCGTGGGAGACGAGACCGCGGCGTGCCGCTTCGGCCTTTTTCGTGCCTGTGTAATCGAACGGTTTGCCGGCGGCCGCCTGCATGTCGGCGAAGAGGAAGGCCCAGTCGCGGTCCCGGTTGAGCGTCTTGACGACGAACAGCGGCGGGCGACCGAGTTCCTCTGCCACCGGACGACGTGCGGCATCGAGGATGGCGGCGCGATCGGCGGGCGCGATCGCTGGGGCGGCGGCTTGGATCATCATCGCGGTCCATCCTGTCCAGAGCATCGGCGCATCCTTCGCCGCCGATCGCGGCGTCGCAACGCGTGGGGGACGGACCGGGCGAAGCGCACGACGAAAAAGGGCGGCCCCGCCGGGACCGCCCTCTATGTTACTGGTCGAGGAACGACCGCATCTTGCGGCTTCGGCTCGGGTGCTTGAGCTTGCGCAACGCCTTCGCCTCGATCTGGCGAATACGCTCGCGCGTCACGCTGAATTGCTGGCCGACTTCCTCCAGCGTGTGGTCGGTGTTCATGCCGATGCCGAAGCGCATGCGCAGCACGCGCTCCTCACGCGGGGTCAGGCTGGCGAGGACGCGGGTGACCGTTTCCTTGAGGTTCGCCTGGATCGCGGCATCGACGGGGATGATTGCGTTCTTGTCCTCGATGAAGTCGCCGAGGTGGCTGTCCTCCTCGTCGCCGATCGGCGTTTCGAGGCTGATCGGCTCCTTGGCGATCTTCATCACCTTGCGAACCTTTTCGAGCGGCATGGAGAGGCGCTCGGCCATTTCCTCCGGCGTCGGTTCGCGGCCCTGCTCGTGCAGGAACTGGCGGCTGGTGCGGACGAGCTTGTTGATCGTCTCGATCATGTGGACCGGGATGCGGATCGTCCGCGCCTGGTCGGCGATCGAGCGGGTGATCGCCTGCCGAATCCACCATGTCGCATAGGTGCTGAACTTGTAGCCGCGGCGATATTCGAACTTATCGACCGCCTTCATCAGCCCGATATTCCCCTCCTGGATCAGGTCAAGGAATTGCAGCCCGCGATTGGTGTATTTCTTGGCGATGGAGATGACGAGGCGCAGGTTCGCCTCGACCATTTCCTTCTTGGCGATCCGCGCCTCGCGCTCGCCCTTCTGCACCATGTTCACGATGCGGCGGAATTCGCTCAGCGCCATGCC
>CAJYLT010000087.1 GCA_913775795.1 uncultured Sphingomonas sp.
ACGCGCTGCAATTCGCGCCCGGCCTGCCCAAGACGCGCTCGGGCAAGATCATGCGCCGCATCCTGCGCAAGATCGCCGAGGGGGATGTGGGGTCACTCGGCGACACCTCGACGCTCGCCGATCCCGCGGTGGTGGACGACCTCATCGAGAACAGGGTGACGCGCTGATCCCGGGTCAGCGGCCGCGATATGGCGTCCAGTCGGCGGGGCACTGATCGACGGGGGTGGGCCGGCTCTCCGCCCCGTCGATCGTCCAGCAATCGTCGAAGACCGAGCAATAGCAGCTGCGCACCCGCACCTTCCATCGCTCGCGCTCCAGCACCTCGATAAAGGCGCGATTGACCGGCAGATCGGGGACCGAGAGGAAGCGGACCGCATCACCCGGCCGCAGCGCGACGTTGCGGATCGGCGCGGTCGCGAACCGCACCGCCCGGCACCACCCCGCAACAGCGCTGGAGCAGTTCCGCCGGCGCCGCGACCGGCCGCCCGCCATAGCTGACCTCGATCGTGCGAAGCAGCGCCGGCCCGACGCCGTTGTTGCCAAGCTCGAAATAGAGCTCGCGCTCGCGTCGCTCGTTATAGTTGCCCGTGGTGTAGCTGAGGAACGGCCACGCCGACGCCTGCTGGATCTTCTGCGTCGCCTCCGCCTGCACGAACGTGCCCCAGGCGACGACCAGCGAGATGGCAAGCGTCGGAAACCCGATCAGCAGATGGCCGAGCGTCAGCCACGGCAGCAGCCGCAGCAAACGGTCGCCGATCGGCCGCGCGGGCGCGGCGGCCAGCCTCGCCTCGATCGCGGCGAGACGATCCTCGGGCGCCGGGTCGGTCATGCGCCCACCCAGCGCCAGATGCCCGCTGCCCAGCCGGCGAGCGGGATATGCGCCCATGTCGCCACCAGCCACACGACCATGCCGCCCGCCAGGTCATGCGGGCGGAAACCGCCGAACCGTGCGCGGCCCGCGGCGATCGCGGCGAAGGGGAGGTAGCTGGTCCGCGCCTCCCACTCGCGCCACCGCTGCGGCTGGAGGCTGCGCTTCTTGGCGTCCTGGAGCGCGGCGCCCGCCAGCGACAGGATCGCGATGCCGACCGCCAGCACGATCTGCGCGGGGATCGGATAGACGAGGACGTGCGTGAGCGCCCACAGCCCGAACGCCCACATCATCGGATGGCGCGTGATCGCATAGACGCCGCGCGCCGCCGGGACCGGCTTGGCCGCGGCATCGGGATCGGGCAGCGCGGGATTGCCGATCAGCGAGCCGACCAGCAGCACGCTCGCGACCAGCATGATCGCGGTCGCAACTGCCCAGATCCCGTCGCCGACCGGCCATAGCGGGTCCTGCGGCGGTACCCCCTGCCACGCCAGATACACCCAGCCGAGCGTGGCGAAGGCGACCAGCGAATAGACGCCCATGAACCCGCGCTCGCCCAGCCGCCCGACGATGGGTGCGCGAAGCGGATGCGACATCAGGAAATGCGTGCCGACGAACGCGGCGACGGCGAAGACGAGTTGCGGCATGGCGGACCCCCTTGATCGAGGTCCGCCATAGCAGCTTTCAGGCAGGCACGCGCGCGTCCATCACCTCGGCCGCGATGGCGAGGCTCTTCTTGCGCGCTTCGGGATCGAAGGTCGCGCCGGTCAGGATCACCTCGTCCACCCCCGTCCGCTGGACGAACGCCTCGATCGCGGTTCGCACCGTCCGCGCGGAGCCGATGCCCGAACAGGCGAGCACATGGTCGAGGATCGCATTGCCCTGTGCGCCGAGCCCCGCACGATAATCGCGGACCGGCGGCGGCAGGCGGCCGGGGTTGCCGGTGCGCAACGCGACGAAGCTCTGCTCCATCGAACTGGCGAGATACTGCCCCTCCTCGTCGGTGTCGGCGGCGAAGACATTGAAGCCCGCGGCCATGTACGGCTTGTCGAGCCGGGCCGAGGGGCGGAAATGGCGGCGATAGATCTCGGCGGCCTGATCCAGCGCATCGGGCGCGAAGTGCGAGGCGAAGGCGTAGGGCAGGCCAAGCGCCGCGGCGAGCTGCGCACCGTAGAGGCTGGAGCCCAGCACCCACATCTCGATCGCCGCGCCGGCACCGGGCGTCGCCTCGATCCCGGTCTGGCCGTCGTTCGCGAAATAGCTTTGCAGCTCGAGAATATCCTGCGGGAAGGCGTCAGGGCCGTTGGCCTCCAGCGTCCGCCGCATCGCGCGCATGACGCGCTGGTCCGACCCCGGCGCACGGCCGAGGCCGAGGTCGATCCGCCCCGGATAGAGCGCATCGAGCGTCCCGAACTGCTCGGCGATGGCGAGCGGCGCGTGGTTGGGCAGCATGATCCCGCCCGCGCCGATGCGGATGGAGGAAGTCGCGGCACCGACATGCCCGAGCACCACCGCAGTCGCGCCGCCGGCGATGCCGGGCATCCCGTGATGCTCGGCCACCCAGTAGCGGGTGAAGCCGTGCGCCTCGGCATGGGCGGCAAGGTCGGCGGCTTCGTTCAATGCCGCGCCAACCGACGAACCCTCGCGCACGGGCACGAGGTCGAGGAGGGAGTATTTGGTCATGGAATGAAGATGGGGACGGAGGCCGCGCGGGGCCAGCCAAGCATGGCTTGGGGCGGGTAAAGAGCTCCCTCCCTTCCAGGGAGGGGAGCAGATCACTCCCCCAGACTGCGATTGTCGATCAGCCTCAGCAAACTCCCGTCCGGGTCGAGCAGGTACGCGATACGACCACCCCACGGCTCGGTCTTCGGCGGGTGGAAGCGCGGCGCCCCCTCACGCTTGTCGGGCACGCCCGCCGCCACGACGCGCGCCATCATGTCGTCGAGATCGTCGATGCGCAGGCACGCGCCGAACGCACTTTGCGCCGGGTCGAGATTGGGGAAGGGGAAGAACTCCAGCGCCAGCGTGCCCTTGGTCAGGATCATCCAGCCGCCGTCGCGAAATCCTCGCTCGAACCCCAGCGCGGCATAGAACGCCTCGGTCACGTTGAAATCGCGCGCGGGCAGGTTGGGATTGGCGCGGTCGGTCATATGCCGCCCCGCGCCATCTGCGCGCGCAGCTTGCCCGGGAACCAGCGCGCGGCAAATCGCATCCGCTCGGCGGTCTTGCCGACGACGGTATGGACTGCGTCGCCATGCACCGCGCGCCACGCGGCCTCCGCCACCTTCTCGACCGGGGTGAATTCGAGGCCCGCGGCCTGCACCCCCTCTCGCGCCGTCCGGTTCGAGCCCGCGACGCCGGCATCGAGCAGCGGCGTGTCGATGAAGCTCGGCATCAGGCTGCGGACCTTTACCCCCTCCCGCCGCCATTCGCCGTCGAGCGCTTCCGACAGCCCGCGCACCGCGAACTTGGTCGCCGAATAGACCGCCAGCCCCGCCGAGCCATAGATGCCCGCCGCCGAGGCGGTGTTGAGCAGGCACGAGCCCGGCGCCCGCTTCAGATAGGGGAACGCGGCATGCGCGCCGTTGACGACGCCGGTGAAGTTGATCGCGATGCAGCGGTCGATCTCCGCCGCGCTGGTCGCCGCGAACGGTCCGCCGACGGCGATGCCGGCGTTGTTGAAGAGCACGTCGATGCCCCCCTCCCCCGCGAAGTCGGCGAGCGCCTGCGCCCAGTCGTCGCGATCGCGCACGTCGAGGCGGTGGATGCTCGCCTGTCCGGCGGGCAGTTCGGCGGCGACGGCGGCGAGCCCGGCTTCGTTGATGTCGGCCAGCCCCACCGTAAACCCACGCGCCGCGAATAGGTGCGCGGTCGCCCGCCCGATCCCCGATGCGCCGCCCGTCACGAACAGTCGCTTAGCACCCATCCCCATCCCTTTCGCTTTGACCTTGCGGCCATCATTCCGCACAACCGCGCGCGATGCCAGCCCCGCCCCGCCTTGCCCTCGAAGGCGTGACCAAAGCCTATGGCGGGACGCGCGCGGTCGACGACGTGACGCTGACGGTCGAGGGCGGGCAATTCGTCGCGCTGGTCGGCCAGTCGGGATCGGGCAAGTCGACGCTCCTCAAGACGATAAACCGGCTGATCCTGCCCGACGCGGGTCGCGTGACGATCGACGGCGCGGATGTGGGCGAAGG
The DNA here is from genome assembly GCA_913775795.1 of uncultured Sphingomonas sp. Classification (GTDB taxonomy): domain Bacteria; phylum Pseudomonadota; class Alphaproteobacteria; order Sphingomonadales; family Sphingomonadaceae; genus Sphingomonas. Next base: position 4,066 of record CAJYLT010000087.1, read on the forward strand.
CCCCGCCCCGCTGCTGCGCCGCCGGATCGGCTATGTGTTCCAGAATGTCGGCCTGTTCCCGCACCTGACCATCGCCGAGAACATCGCGATGCCCGAGCGGATCGGCGGCGCGTCTGTCGATATCGGCGCGCGCCTGGATCAGGTCGAGCTACCGCGCGAGCTGGCCGACCGCACGCCCGCGCAACTGTCGGGCGGGCAGCGCCAGCGCGTCGGTATCGCGCGGGCACTGGCGGGCGAGGCGAAGCTCCTCTTGATGGACGAGCCGTTCGGGGCGCTCGATCCCGTCACCCGCGACGCGCTGGGGCGGCGCGTGCGCGGGCTGCACGACGAGCTGGGGCTGACCACGATCCTCGTCACGCACGACATGGCCGAGGCGCTGCTGCTCGCCGATCGCGTGCTGGTGATGGACGCGGGCCGGATCGTCGCCGATGCGACCCCAACGGAACTGCTCGGCGGCAGGGGCGGCCCGGTCGCCGACGCGCTGGTCGCGGTGCCGCGCGAGCAGGCGCGGGCGCTCGCCGCGATCGAGGGCGAGGGATGAGCGACGCGTTCGCCCGCATCCCCGACCTGCTGTCCGCGCATGTCCTCCTGTCGCTGAGCGCGCTGGCGCTCGGCATCGTCGTCGCGCTGCCGCTCGCCGTCTGGTCGGCGCGGCATCCGGCAGTGGCACGGGTGGCGCTCGGCCTCGCCAGCCTCGTCCAGACGATCCCGGCGCTGGCGCTGCTGGCGCTCTTCTATCCGCTCTTGCTGGCGACGGGCGGCGTGCTGCCGGCGCTCGGCTTCCTGCCCGCGCTGCTGGCGCTCACGCTCTATGCGGTGCTGCCGATCCTGAGGAACGGCGTCACCGGCCTCACCGGCCTCGACCCCGCGGTGATCGAGGCGGCGGACGGGGTGGGGATGACCCGCGGGCAGCGGCTGCGGCTGGTCGAGGCGCCGCTGGTCGCACCGATCGTGATGGCGGGCATCCGCACCGCGGCAGTGTGGACGATCGGCGCGGCGACGCTGTCGACGACGGTGGGCGCGGCGAGCCTCGGCGACCTCATTTTCGCGGGGCTTCAGACGCAGAACTGGAGCCTCGTCCTCGCCGGCTGCATCGCCGCCGCGGGGTTGGCGATGGCGGTGGACCTGACTCTTGCGGCGATCGAGCATGGGCTGGCGAAGCGCCGCCGGTGGCAGGTCCGCGGGGCGATCGTGGCGCTGATTGCCGGCATCGCGCTGGCGCTCGCCCCGCTCTGGGCGGCGGGCGGCGCGGGCACGGTGACGGTCGGGGCCAAGGGCTTCTCCGAGCAATATATCCTCGCCAAGCTGATCGGCGACCGGCTCGAGGCTGCCGGCTACCGCGTGCGATATCGCGAGGGGCTGGGCTCGGCGGTGGCGTTCGAGGCGCTGGCGAGCGGGGATATCGACGTTTACGTCGATTATTCGGGCACGCTCTGGACCAACCAGATGCAGCGCACCGACGTGCCGCCACGCGCTGCGATCGTACGGGGCGTCGCCGACTGGGCCCGCCGCGAGCACGGCGTCCGCCTGCTCGGCAGCCTGGGATTCGAGAATGCCTATGCCTTTGCGATGCGCGGCGACCGGGCGCGGGCGCTCGGCATCGCCAGCATCGCCGACCTCGCGCGCGCCGCGCCGCAGCTTCGCCTCGGCACCGATGTCGAGTTCCTCGAGCGGCCCGAATGGCGCTCGGTGCGGGACGCCTATGGCCTGCGCTTTGCCGCCGCCAATGCCTATCACCCCACCTTCATGTACCGCGCGCTGTCGAGCGGGCGGGCGGACGTGATCCCCGCCTTTTCCTCCGACGGGCGGATCGCAGCGGACAAACTGACGGTGCTCGCCGACCCGAAGGGCGCGCTGCCCGGCTACGACGCGGTGCTCCTGCTTTCCCCCGCCCGCGCGGGCGACGCGAAGTTCGCCGCCGCGCTCCAGCCGCTGGTAAATGCGATCCCGGTCGAGACGATGCGCGAGGCCAATCTCCAGGTCGATCGCGACACCGACAAGCAGAGCCCGGAGGCCGCCGCCCGCTGGCTGGCGCAGCGGCTCAGGCGGCCGCCGGCTTCGCCCTGACGAACCCCGTGGGCCGATCCGCCGCCGCACGCTTTCGCGCATAGGTGTCGAGCGCGATCTGGAGCCCGAACCACATGTAGAAGAACGACTGGAAGGCGAGCGCGAGGAACAGCGAGCCGACCAGGTAGATGACGTGCGCGACCTGTAGCCCGGCGGCGAGATCGCGGATCCACAGGTCCTCCGGCCCCGCCCGCGCGAACCGGCGGCGCAGCATCTCCATGCGGATCAGCCCGGCGATGTTGAGCAGCACCCACAGGCCGAAGCCCGGAAAGCCCAGTTCACCCAAGAGCTCGAAATAGCTCGAATGCCACGCGCGCCCCTTGTCGACGACGCGCGCCGAGCGGACCGTGCCGTCCGGCGCCACGTCGACCGTCGTCACCGTGAACTCGTTCTGCTGATAGGCGGCGAACCCGCCCCCGCTCGGATGCTCGCGCACGAAATCCCAGGTCCATTTCCAGACCATGATCCGGGTCGATGCCGACTGGTCGCCCTGATAGCCCTGGATCGTGTCCATCCGCTGCGTGAAGCTCTTGGGCAGGAACGGCACCGCGATCAGGCCGGCGGCGGCGATCAGCGCGATGTAGGTCAGCCGCCGCTTGGTATCGCGAAGGGACAGCATGACGAGCACGCCGATGCAGATCAGGCCGGTGCGCGCCTCCGTCCCCACCGGGATCAACAGGCACGCGAAAATGAGCGCATAGCCGAACACGCGCACCAGCTTCTTCTGCTCGAAGATCGTCTGGTGCTTGATCGTCCACAGGATGAGCGGGATCATTGCGATCGCGATGGTCGCGATCGTCGAGCCCTCATACAGCCCGGCATTGTTGTCGATGCCGAGGTTGAGCGTGCCGTACCCGCCCCCCGACAGCGCGGTCTTCAGGCCCCCGGTGATGATGATCCACCCCGCCGACAGCGTCATGAAGAGGATCAGCGCCTCCATCCTGAGACGCGTGCGCAGGGTCAGCGGCAGAAACATCGCGAAGACCAACGTCTTCCACACCCAGTCCCATTTCTGCGCCGCCTCTACGGGAAAATCGGCGTCCTTCATCGTCCAGCCGGCCCAGAGGAGCAGCGCGAGCATGATGCCTTGGCGCACGCTGAACCGGCTGCCGTCCTTCGGGTCCGCGACGATCCACGAGAGGAACGCGGCGGCAAAGAAGATCAGCGAGATCGGGACGCTGGACAGCAGGTAATAGGAAAGCCGCTGCGGCGAGACGAGGTCGATATAGACATAGCCGAGCACGAGCAGGAACGGCCGCTTCATCCCCAGCAGCATCAGCGCGCCGAGAAACGCGACGAAGAACAGGTCGCGCATCGGCCGGTCAGCCGATCGCGAGTGGGGGCAGGCGCAAGCGCATCGGGGATGGGGTAGCGGCAAAGGCGTTGAGGCGGCGTTAAGCCTGCGCTCGCGGCAAGCAAACGCACCCCCGTTGCGCCCCGCACCGAATCCGCCGATACCCCTCGCCCATGAAGCGCCTGTATGCCTTGTTCGCGCTCCTGATGCTGGTGGCGGTGCAACCCGCCCGTGCCCAGTCGATCCTGCGCGATGCCGAGACGGAGGCGCTGCTGAACGACGCCTCCCGCCCGATCATCGAGGCGGCGGGGCTGTCCCCGCGCAACGTCCGGATCGTCCTCATCAACGATCCTTCCATCAACGCCTTCGTCGCGGGCGGACAGGCGGTCTATATCCATTCGGGGCTGATCGACGCCGCCGACGACATCAACCAGGTACAGGGCGTCATCGCGCACGAACTCGGCCACGTCACCGGCGGCCATGCGCCCTTGTCGGGCCAGATGTTCAAGCAGGCGACGGGCATCTCGATCCTCAGCCTCGTGCTCGGCGTGGCAGCGATGGCGGCGGGCGCTGGCGAGGCGGGGGCGGGCATCCTCGCGGCGGGGCAGCAGGCGGCGATGGGCACCGTCCTGGCCTTTTCGCGCAACCAGGAATCCTCGGCCGACGCGGCGGGCGTGCGCTATCTCAACACCGCCAAGATCAGCGGCAAGGGGATGCTGGAGTTCTTCAAGAAGCTCCAGAACCAGGAGTTCCGCCTCGCGATCCCGCAGAACAATCCGTACAACCGCACCCACCCCCTGTCGGGTCAGCGTATCGCCAATTTGACCACCGACCTGACCAACGGCCCCGGCTGGCGCGTGCCGACGCCCGCGGGCTGGGATGACCGCTTCAAGCGCATCCAGGCCAAACTGCGCGGCTATGTCGACGATCCGAAGGATACGCTGCGCAAATATCCGGCGACCGACACGACCATCCCCGCGCGCTACGCTCGGGCCTATGCCTATCACCGCTCGGGCTATCCCGAGCAGGCGGCGGCGGAGGCCGAGGCGCTGGTGAAGGCCGCGCCGCAGGACCCCTATTTCCTCGAGCTCGAGGGACAAATCCTGCTCGAATCGGGCAAGCCGGCGGAGGCGCTGAAAGCACTGCGCACCGCGACCGAGCGAACCAATTACCAGCCGCTGATCGCCACCACCTTCGGCCACGCCCTCGTCGCGACCGAGGACCCCGCGAACCTGCCCGAGGCGGAAAGGGTGCTGCGACAGGCGGTCGGGCGCGACGACCAGAACCCCTTCGCCTGGTATCAGCTCGGCACCGTCTACGAGCGCAAGGGTGACGGCCCGCGCACCGCGCTCGCCGCCGCCGAACAGGCGAGCCTGTCGGGCGACAATGCCCGCGCGCTCTATTCGGCGCGCGCCGCGCTCGCCGGCTTGCCGCAGGGCAGCCCCGACTATATCCGCGCGCAGGACATCCAGATGACCGCCGAGGTGGCGGTCGAGGCGGACAAGAAGAACAGGCGGCGACAGCGATGATGGCAAGGATGCTTGGCCGCCCGGTCGTTCTGGCGCTCGCCTTCCTGCTGGCGGCGCTCGCCGGGGCGGCGGTCTATGCGCTCGTCCGCCCCGCCGCATCGGGCAGCGTCAGCGCCGAGGCCGTCCGCACCGCGATCCTCGAGCGACCGGAAATGATCCCCGAGGCGATGCAGGCGCTGCGCGACCGCGAGACGGGCAAGACCGTCGCCGCCAATCGCGCCGCGATCACCACGCCCTTCGGCGATGCGTGGAAGGGATCGGCGAACCCCGACGTCACCGTCGTCGCGTATATGGACTATGCCTGCGGCTATTGCCGCCAGTCACTGCCGATGCTGGAGCAACTGGTGGCGAGCGATCCGAAGATCCGCGTCGTGTTCCGCGAGCTTCCGGTGCTGAGCGCCGAGAGCCGCGTCGCCGCCGAGTGGAGCCTTGCCGCCGCCGAGCAGGGCAAGTTCAAGCCCTATCACGACACGCTGTTCGCGGTCGGCCAGCTCAGCCAGGCCGCGGTCGACGCGGCGATCGCACGTGCCGGTGTCGACCGAAATCGCGCCGCCGCCTTCATCAAGACGCCCGCCGCCGAACAGGAAATCTCGCGCAACCTTCAGACCGCTGGACAGCTCGGCATGACCGGCACGCCGAGCTGGGTGGTTGGCGACCGCGTGCTGTCGGGCGCGGTGTCGCTGGAGGCGATGCAGGCCGCGGTGAAGGCGGCGCGGGCCTGACCCTCCACCGTCATCCCGGCGAAAGCTGGGATCGCCCGGTAATCGCACACCGCAGGAACCGATAGCGGCCCCAGCCTTCGCTGGGGCGACGGGTCAGGAAATCAGCGCTACCTTCTCCCCTCCCTGACAAGGGAGGGGCCGGGGGTGGGTGGGTTGGTTTGTCGCAGGCGGCTTGTCACAAGCCGGCCGACCCACCCCAACCCCTCCCTTCCAGGGAGGGGCTAGAAGGGCATCAGATCCCGCCGGCGAAGCTCAGGTCGAGCTGCTTGGAATTGGCCGGCACGTCGAGCTTGCCGCTGCTGAACGCGACCGTCCCGTTGGGAGCCAGCCGCCGCATCTCGGGCGTGATCGTCCAGCTATAGACGATGCGCCCCTGCGGATCGCGTAGTTCGGCGCGGATGTCGGGCACGGGCTGTGCGCTCGAACTGGGGTTCGAGACCTTGCCGGACACGACGAACAGCTCGTTGCCGCTCGACAGATAGCGCCGCTCGATCGCGCGCTCGGTAAAGCGCAGCGGCGATTCGGCGCCGGGCAGCGGCAGGCCGAGCTGCGCGGCGATCCCCGGCGCGCCGGTATAGAGGATCGCGCCCGCACCCAGCAGCATCGACGTCCCCGCGATCGCCGCGGCCATCGTCCAGCGGCGCGCCGGGTTGCGCGTCGGCTGGAACGGCGGGCGGTGCGCGAACGGGCTGAAGTTCGGGTTGTCGATATTGGGATCGACATAGGTAACGGCCTTGGCCGGCTCGGGCGCGGCGGGGGCCGGTGCGGCGGGGACCGGAGCAGACGTCGATGGAGCCGGCGCGGCGGGCTTGGTTTCGACCGGCTCGGGCGCCTTCGCCTCGACCGGCTTCGGCGCCGCGGGCTTAGGCGCGGGCGGCGTCACCGCGATCACCGGCGGCGGCTGGAACCAGCTATGCTTGCAGCTCGCACAGCGGACGGTGCGGCCCTCGATACCGATGGCGGTGTCGGGGACCAGATAGCGCGTACGGCACTGGGTGCATTCGAGGATCATTTCGGCGACTTTTCAAACCGGGTCGACCGGATCGGCCTGTCCGAATCTAAACATGATGCGCCGCGTGCTGGCAAGAGTCCCGTTGGGGTCGGCGTCCTATGCCGCGACGAGTTGACGGTCGAGAAACGCCGCCACCCGATCGAGCGAGACGGTGCGGTCCAGATACGTTGCCCCGATCCCGCGTGCGAGGAGGAAGGGGAGCGTGCCGCCCTCCATCTTCTTGTCGTGGCGCATATGGTCGACCAGCCGCTGGCCGGACGCATCGACGCCCGCACTCGTCAGGTCGTGCGGCAGCCCCACCGCCTTCAGATGCGCGGCCACCCGGTCGGCATCGGCCGGGTCGCAAAGCCCCTCCTCTGCCGAAAAGGCGAAGGCCAGCGCCATGCCCGCCGCCACCGCTTCGCCGTGCAGCAGCCGGTCGGAAAAGCCCGTCTCGGCCTCCAGCGCATGGCCGAAGGTATGGCCGAGATTGAGGAGCGCGCGCCGCCCGCTCGTCTCGCGCTCGTCCTCGGCGACGATCCGCGCCTTCGCGGCCACCGAATGGGCGATCGCGACTTCGCGCGCCTCGGTATCGCCATCGAGCAGCGCCTGCCCGTGTGCCTCGCACCAGCCGAAGAACCCCGCATCGTCGATCAGGCCGTACTTCACCACCTCGGCATAGCCCGCGCGAAGCTGGCGCGGCGGCAGCGTCTCCAGCACCAGCGGGTCGATCAGCACGAACGACGGCTGGTGGAACGCGCCGACCAGGTTCTTGCCGGCAGGCGTATTGATCGCGGTCTTGCCGCCGACCGAACTGTCGACCTGAGCGAGGAGCGAGGTCGGTACCTGCACGAACTTGCAGCCCCGCTTCATGATCGAGGCGGCGAACCCGACCAAGTCGCCGATCACCCCGCCGCCCAGGGCAATAACGTGATCCGAGCGTTCGAGCCCGAGGTCGAGCAGCCGTTCGGTGACGTGCGCCAGCGTCGCCCAGCTCTTCGACCCCTCGCCCGGCGGCACGACGATCGCCTCGGTCGCGATTCCGGCATCGGCGAGCGACGCGGCCAGCGCGTCGAGCTGCGGGCGCAGATTCTCATCGGTGACGATCGGCATCGGCCGCCCCTTGGACAGCGGCGCGAGCAGTTCGTCCGCGCGGGCCAGCGCCCCCGCCTCGATCAGGATGTCGTAGCCGCGCGTCCCCAGCGCCACATGCACGCTCGTCATCGTTCGATCTTCTCCAGGATCGCGTTCACCGTCGCCTCGTGCGGGGCGTCGTAGCTGGTCACGTGGATCGGCGCGAGCGCGTAAAACGGGTTCCGCTTCTCGGCGAGGTCGGTGAGCACCTGAAGCGGATCGCGCCCGCGCAGCAGCGGCCGGGTGTCGCGCCGGCTGACCCGGCTGGCCAGCACGCGGGGTTCCGCATCCAGCCAGATCGCGACCGCACTGTTCAGGATCAGCGCGCGCGTCTCGTCGTTGATGAACGCGCCGCCGCCGGTCGCGATCACCTTGGGCCGCCCGTCGATCAGCCGTGCGATCACCCGCCGCTCGCCATCGCGGAAATAGGGCTCGCCGAAGCGTTCGAAGATGTCGGCAATCGTCATCCCCGCCGCTTCCTCGATCTCGTGATCGGCATCGACGAAGGGCAGGCCGAGGCGGACGGCGAGCCGGCGGCCGACGGTCGACTTGCCCACGCCCATCAGCCCGACCAGCACGATGGGTCGGTCGAAGGCGGTTCGGCGGGGGCGCTCATGGGTTTGCAGCATTTGCGCGGGGGCTATACAGCGCCCCTTCGCCTGCGGCAAAAGCCGTGTGGCGACCGATCGCCCGAAAGGATCCTGTTCCCCGTGTCCCGCTCGCCGATTTCCCGCTCGTCGCTGTCCCGCTCCTCCTCGTCGCGCTCGGGCGGCTCGCGTGCGCTCATCCTGCTCGTCGTCGTGATCGTCGTGCTGATCGGGGGCCTGTTCTTCCTGTCGGGCCGCGCGACGGAGAAGCCGCCGGTCACGGTCGAAAAGCCCGTCGCGCTCGAGAATCTGGCGAACTGACGCCGATGCGTCGGCGCTGGGCGGCGTCGCTCGTCGCGATTGCGCTGGCGGGTGCCGGTGCGGGCCTGCACGCGCAGTCGCAGGACCGCGACGCCCCCGAATCGCTGCTGCCCGAGGGGTTCGGCGATCCCTCGCCGCCGCCCCCCGCCGACCGCCCGCGCCCGCAGACCCAGCCCGCACAGCCGCCCACCGGCACCGCGCCGCCGCCGGTGCGCCGGCCGGGCGAGATCGTCCAGCCGCTTCCCGGCCTGCCCACCGCGCCCGGCCTGCCGACGCCCGGTCCGACGCCCACGCCGACCGCGTCGCCATTGAGCGCCGCACAGCTTCTCCAATACGACCTGCCCGACTATGCCCGCCGCTCGGTCGCGCGGGTCGGCGCGATCGGGCTCGCCGAGGGCGGACTGCCCGCAAACGGGTTCGGGCGGAGCGACGGGCGGTTTCTTCAGGGGCTGATGCGCCGGCTGGACGCGCCGATCGCCTCGCGCTGGCTGTCGATCACGCTCCGGCGGATGCTGGTCTCCCGGCTCGACACGCCCGCGGGCGTGAACGGCGCGGACTTCGCCGCCGAGCGCGCGTGGCTGCTCCTTCGCATGGGCGAGGCGCAGGCGGCGCGCGACGTCGTGAACGGCGTCGACACCGAGAACTTCACCCCCAAGCTCGATCAGGTGGCGATGCAGGCGGCGCTCGCCACCGCCGACCCGGCGATGCTCTGCCCGCTCCAGCCCTTTGCGATGGCGCGCTCCCGCGACACGAGCTGGCGGCTGGCGGAGGCGATGTGCGCGGGCCTGTCGGGCGAGCCGTCGCGCGCGGGCAAGCTGATCGACGCGGCACGGCGACAGAAGGCGGCGAGCGGCATCGACCTGTTGCTCGCCGAAAAGATCCTCGGCGCCGGCGCGCAGGGACGCCGCGCGGTGACGATCGAATGGGACGGCGTCGATCGACTGTCCGCATGGCGCTGGGGCCTCGCCACCGCCGCCGGGGTCGCGGTGCCCGATACGCTGCTCGCAAGCGCCGGGCCGCAGGTGCGCGGCTGGGCCGCGCGCGCCGCGGGGATCGCGCCGCCCGCCCGGCTGCGCGCCGCCGACTGGGCCGCGTCGCAAGGTGTGCTCTCGAACCTTGCGATGGTCGATCTGTGGGGTCAGGTCGAGGACGCCGACGACACCTCGAACAGCGACGCGGCGATCGCCCGCGATCTGCGCGCCGCCTATACCAGCGCCGACATGGCCGAGCGCACGTCGATCCTGACCCAGCTCTGGAAGGAAGCCGCCGACCCGCGCCAGCGCTACGCCCGCATGGTGCTCGCCGCGCGCGCGGCGGCGGGCGTCCGCCCCGCCGCGGCACAGGCGGCGTCGGCCGGCGACCTGATCGCGGCGATGCTGACCGCCGGGCTCGACCGCCCCGCCGCGCGCTGGCGCAGCCATGTCGAGGCGGGCAGCGACGCCTGGGCGCTGATCGCGCTCACCGATCCCGATGCGCGCGGGCAAGTGAGCCAGGGCGAAGTCGACGGCTATCGCGGCACCGCTGAAACGCGACGCGGGCAGCTGTTCTTCGCGGGGATCGCCGGCCTCGGCCGCGTCGATGCGGGAAGCATCCCCAGCCTTGCCGAGGCATTCGCCGTCCCGATCAACGCCGACAACGCCTGGGTCCGCGCGATCCGCACCGCCGCCGAGCGCGGCGAGCCGGCGACCGTCGTCCTCCTCGCCGCGGTCGGCATGCAGACCCCCGACTGGCGCGGCGTCGCCCCCGCCACGCTCTTCCACATCGTCGCATCGCTGGCCCGCGTCGGGCTGGAGGGCGAGGCCCGGATGATCGCGGCCGAGGCGGTGTCGCGGGCGTGAGGCTGGGCGCTCAGCACTCGCGCGATAGCGGGAGTGCCGGTGCGCGCGACCCTAGGCTCCGTCTGTCGTGGAAGCACGGCGGGGCCAGCCTCGAGGTGGCACCCGACGATCTCCCCTCCCTGGAAGGGAGGGGCCGGGGGTGGGTCGGCCCGTGGCGCACGGGCCGCCTCTTACAAACTCACCCACCCCAACCCCTCCCTTCCAGGGAGGGGCTCGAAGGCCTGCGCCATTGATGAGCGACCCTGCCCTCATCGACCGCTTCCTCGAAATGCTGAGTGCCGAGCGGGGCGCCGCGCGCAACACGCTCGCCGCTTACGGCACCGATCTGCGCCTCGCGTCCGAAGCCCTTGGCGGCGGGTTGGGCAACGCCGATGCTGACGCGCTCGCCCGCCTCGCTGATGGCTGGGACGCGCTCTCGCCCGCCACCGTCGCGCGAAAGGCAGCGGCGCTGCGCCGGTTCTTCGGCTTCCTAGTCGACGACGGCCTGCGCGCCGATGATCCGTCCGATGCGCTCCCCCGCCCCGGCACCCGCCGCACACTGCCGAAGATCCTGTCCTCGGTCGAGGTCGATCGCCTGTTCGCCGCAATCAACGATCGCCTCGCGCGCGTGCCCCCCGACCCGCTCGACCTCCGGCTCTCGGCGCTGATCGAGCTGCTATACGGCTCGGGCCTGCGCGCGACCGAGCTGGTTTCACTGCCGCGCGGGGCGGTGCATCCCGACCGGCCGTTCCTGATCCTGAAAGGGAAGGGCGGGCGCGAGCGGCTGGTCCCGATCTCCGACCGCGCGCGCGCCGCGGTGGGCGCGTGGCGCGCGCACGTCCCCGCCGATGCCGCGTGGCTCTTCCCCTCGGGCAAGGGACATCTGTCGCGCATCCGCCTCTATCAGCTCGTCAAGGCGCTCGCCGCGCTCGCCGGCATCCCGCCCGATCGCGTGAGCCCGCACGTCCTGCGCCACGCCTTCGCCACGCACCTGCTGGAGGGCGGCGCGGACCTTCGCGCGCTCCAGGCGATGCTCGGCCATGCCGATATCGCGACGACCGAGATCTACACCCATGTCGACAGCCGCCGGCTGGTCGAGCTAGTCAATGCCCGCCATCCGCTGGCCGAGCTTCTGCCGCCAAGTTGACGTGCCCGCCGCGGGGGCCTAACCGCGCGGGTCGCATGGCTAGCTTTCTCGACTTCGAAAAACCCATCGCCGAGCTTCAGGGCCGGATCGACGAACTGCGCGACACTGCCGCCGAGGGCGAGGTGGACATCGACGCCGAGGTCGGCCGCATCCAGGCCAAGTCGGACAAGCTGCTGCGCGAAACCTATGCCCGCCTGACCCCGTGGCAGAAGACGCAGGTCGCCCGCCATCCCGAGCGGCCGCACTTCCTCCACTATGTCGCCGCGCTGATCGAGGACTTCATGCCGCTGGGCGGCGACCGCGCGTTCGCCGACGACGCCGCGATCATCGGCGGGCTCGGCCGGTTCCGCGGGCGCCGGGTGATGGTAATCGGCCACGAGAAGGGCGACGACACCGCCAGCCGGCTTCGCCACAATTTCGGCATGGGCAAGCCCGAGGGGTATCGGAAAGCGATCCGGCTGATGCAGCTCGCCGACCGCTTCGGCCTGCCCGTCATCACGCTCGTGGACACCTCGGGCGCCTTCCCCGGCGTGCAGGCTGAGGAGCGCGGTCAGGCCGAGGCGATCGCACGTGCGACCGAAACGTGCCTCAACCTCGGCGTCCCCCTCGTCGCCTCGATCCTGGGCGAGGGCGGCTCGGGCGGCGCGGTGGCGCTGGCGGCGGGCAACACCGTCCTGATGATGGAGCACGCGGTCTATTCGGTGATCTCGCCCGAGGGGTGCGCCTCGATCCTGTGGCGCACCGCCGACAAGGCCGCGGACGCGGCCGAGGCGATGAAGGTGACCGCACAGGACCTGATCGGCCTCGGGGTCATCGACCGCGTCGTGGCAGAGCCGCTGGGCGGCGCGCACCGCGACCCCGCCGCCGCGATCCTGTCGCTGGGCGACGCGATCGAGGCCGCGCTCGCCGCGCTCGACGACAAGTCGCCCGAGGCGCTGCGCAAGGACCGCCGGACGAAGTTCCTCAAGATGGGTCGCGCCGGCTGAGGCTTTAGCCGGTGCTTGCGTCCGCGAGGACCGAGCGCCACCTTGGGCGAATGTCGAAGCTCACCGTCTTCCACGATGGCGCCTGCCCGCTTTGCGCGCGAGAGATCGCGCTGGTGCGGCGGCTCGATCGGCGCGGGGCGATCGACTTCGTCGACGTGGCTGATCCCGGCGCATCCTGCCCGATCGACCGGCGCGCGGCGCTCGCCCGGTTTCACGCGGTCGAGGACGGCCGGCTCCTCTCCGGCGCGTCGGCGTTCGCGGCGATGTGGCGAGCGATCCCATGGCTTCGCCCGCTGGGCCTCGCCGCGCGGAACCCCGTCGTGCTCAGGCTGCTCGACCGTCTCTACGACCGCTTCCTCACCGTCCGCCCGCGCCTGCAACGGTGGCTGGCATGAGGCCGGTGCCCGATCCCGTCGGTCCGGGGCAGGAGAGCGTGTGGGACTATCCCCGCCCCGCCATCGCCGAGCCGACGAGCCGCCACCTGATCGTCCGCCATCGCGGCGTGACGATCGCCGACACGCGGCGCGGCATGCGCACGCTCGAGACCAGTCACCCGCCCACCTATTATTTCCCGGCAGAGGACGTCGCGACCGACCTCCTCACGCCGACCGCGCAGCGCAGCCTGTGCGAATGGAAGGGACAGGCACGCTATTTTGACGCGCGCGTGGCCGACGAGACCATCGCCGCCGCGGTCTGGAGCTATGCCAAACCGACCCGGCCCTTTGCTTCGATCGCGGGCCATTTCGCCTTCTATCCGCACCTGTTCGACACCTGCCTCGTCGATGGCGAACGCGCCCTGCCACAGCCGGGCGGCTTTTATGGCGGCTGGATGACGAGCGATCTCGCCGGCCCGTTCAAGGGCGGTCCGGGATCACGCTTCTGGTGAGCGACCCCATTCCTGCCGCCACGCTGGTCATCCTGCGCGACCGGCCCGGCGGCCCCGAAGTGCTGATGGTCGAGCGCGGCGCCACCCTCGCCTTTGCGGGCGGCGCGCTGGTGTTTCCCGGCGGGCGGATCGATCCCGGCGACCACGCCATCGCGCGCGCGATCGGCGGCGAACCCGAGGACACCGCCGCACGCATCGCCGCGATCCGCGAGACGATCGAGGAAGTGAGTCTCGCGATCGGCATCGACGCGAGCCTGGCCGAACACCGCGACGCGCTGCTGGCGGGCGAGTCGGCGGACACGCTGCTCCCCGCCGATGCCTTCGATCTCGAAGCGCTCGTCTATTTCGCGCGCTGGCTCCCCCTCGGCCTGTCGCACCGCATCTTCGACACGCGCTTCTACCTCGCCCGCGGCGACGGCGATCCGGTCCCGGATGGCGAGGAGAATGCCCGAGCCTTCTGGACCCGCCCCGCCGATGCACTGGCCGGCAATGGGCGGATCATCTTTCCTACGCGCCGCAACCTCGAACGGCTGGCGACCTATGCCACCGTCGAGGCCGCGATCGCCGATGCTCGCGCGCGGCCCGTGCGGACGGTGACGCCGTGGGTCGAGGATCGTGGCGGGGTGCCGCACCTCTGCATTCCCGACGACCTCGGCTATCCGGTGACCGCCGAGCCCATGGCCTCGGCCGAGCGCGCGTGAGCGAGGTGCGGCGGATCGTCGGCGCGGTGATGATCGCCGGCCTGGTGCTCGCCGCCGTCTTCGCCATCTATGCCTGGATGAAGAGCCGGCCGCAGGATCTGCCCTGGACCCCGCTCGACCTCTCCCAGCCGGTGGGGATGTTCACCGGGCGCAAGCTCACCGCCCTGACCCAGGATTTCGCCGAGTGCCGCCGGCTGCTGGAGCAGGCGGGCGTCCGCTACAGCGCGCTCGCGCCCGTCGATGCGGGACCGTCCTGCGGCTATCGCGACGGCGTGCGCTTCGCTTCGGGCGGCGCGCGCACGATCAGCTTCTCCCCCGCCGATCTCGGCGTCTCCTGCCCCGTGGCGGCGGCGCTCGCAATGTGGGAATGGAACGTCGTCCAGCCCGCCGCGCAGAAGCATTTCGGGTCGAAGGTGCGGCGGATCGACCATCTCGGCAGCTACAACTGCCGCCGCCTCTACGGCCGCGACACCGGCGACTATTCCGAGCACGCCACCGCCGATGCCGTCGACGTAGCGGGTTTCCGCCTCTCGGACGGCACGCGCATCACCATCGTCGGCGACTGGAAGGACGAGGGCGCCAAGGGTGCCTTCCTGCGCGAGGTGCGAAGGGGCGCCTGCGACGTGTTCGCGACGGTGCTCTCACCCGACTACAACGCCGCGCACGCCGACCATTTCCACCTCGACCAGGCTGAGCGCGGCGCGGGCGGGTGGCGGACCTGTCGCTAACGCCCCAGCAGATGCTCGACGAACGCGCCGAGCGTTCGGAACGACTGGAGCCGCATCCCCGATTCCTCCGTCCCCGGCGCGGTCGAGGCGAGCGCGCGGCCGAAGCCGAGCTTCGCCGCTTCCTTGAGCCGCAGGTTGGCGTGCGCGACTGGCCGCACCTCGCCCGACAGCGCGATCTCGCCGAAAGCGACCGCGTCGATCGGCACCGCTCGCTCGCTGAGCGCCGACACGAGCGCCGCCGCCACGGCAAGGTCCGCCGCCGGGTCGGAAACGCGATACCCACCGGCGATGTTGAGATAGACCTCCGCCGAGGAGAAACTGAGCCCACACCGCGCCTCCAGCACCGCCAGGATCATCGACAGCCGTCCGCTGTCCCAGCCCACCACCGCGCGCCGCGGCGTCGCGCCGCTCGCCAGCCGCACGGTCAGCGCCTGCACCTCGACCAGCACCGGCCGCGTCCCCTCCAGCGCGGGAAAGACGACGGTACCCGTCACGCCCTCGTCGCGGCTGGTCAGGAACAGGCTGGACGGGTTGGCGATCTCGCTCAGCCCCTGCGTCTCCATCGCGAACACGCCGATCTCGTCGGTGCCGCCGAAGCGGTTCTTGATCGCGCGCAGGATGCGGTACTGGTGGCTGCGCTCCCCCTCGAACGCGAGCACGGTATCGACCATGTGCTCCATCACCCGCGGGCCGGCGAGGCTGCCGTCCTTGGTGACGTGGCCGACGAGCACGACCGCGGTGCCGCGCTCCTTGGCGAAGCGGATGAGTTCGCCCGCCGCGGCGCGTACCTGACTGACGGTGCCCGGCGCCCCTTCGATCAGGTCGGAATGCATCGTCTGGATCGAATCGATGACGAGCAGGTCGGGCGGATTGGCACCGCCCAGTGTCGTCAGGATGTCGCGCACCGACGTCGCCGCCGCCAGTTGCACCGGTGCATTGCCCAGGCCCAGCCGCCGCGCGCGCAGCCGCACCTGGTCCGCCGCCTCCTCGCCCGAGACATAGGCGACGCGCTTGCCCGCCAGCGCCAGCTTGGCGGTGGCTTGCAGCAGCAATGTCGACTTGCCGATCCCCGGATCGCCACCGATCAGCGTCGCCGACCCCTCGACGAACCCGCCGCCCAACGCCCGGTCGAGTTCGGCGATACCCGTCGCCATCCGGTCGGGCAGCGCCACGTCGGTATCGAGGCCCGAGAGCAGGATCGCCCGCCCGCCCGACTGGAGATTGTGCTTCTGCTGGAACGGCGTGACCGCGACCGGCGCCTCCTCGACCAGCGTGTTCCACTCGCCGCAGTCGATGCATTGCCCCGCCCATTGCGACGTAGCGATGCCGCACGCCTGACAGACATATCGCTTTCGGGGTTTGGCCATGGCGGCGGCTTAGCAGGCACGGAACGAAAGGGGAATATGCTCTGTCCCGCTTACGCTTTCGAAAGGCATGGGGGATAAGCCCGGCTCATGTACGCCTTTGATTTCGATCGTGGTTTCGAGCTGCTCGACGTGCGGTGGTTCGGCCTGTTCTGCCCGCGCGAAGTGGCCCGCTATGCCGCGGCGGTACGCCGCCGGTTCGACGAGATGGGGTTCGCGCCCGGCTATCTCCTACGGATCGACATGGCCGATGCAGGCGTTCAGAGCCAGAACGCCTTGGTCGCGTTTCGCCGCGAATTCGCGGGGTTTCCGCCCGCGACACGGATCGCCATCGTCACGCAGGGCAAGCTTGCCGCGCTTCAGGTGCTGCGCGAGATGCGCCAGCCCTATCTGGAAATCGCCGCCACCGCCGATGCCGCGCTCGACTGGCTGATCGCCGGCCGACGCTCCGCTCAACCCGCGCTCAGCTCGCTGCCGCGCTTCAGCACCTGATCGCCGTCGTCCTGCTCGACCAGATAGGCGGGGTTGTCCTCGGTCCCGTTCTTGACGACCTTCGATCCCTTGATCGTGCGCTGGACGCGGCGGGTGAACTTGTCGGCGACCTTTCCCTTGGCGGTCCCCTGACCCCATTCCCACTTGACGGACTGGCCCTTGCGAAAGGCGTTGGACATACGGCTGCTCCCGATCATTCTGTTTCGTCAAGCTAACCTGATTCGGGGGGCTTCGTTCCAATGGCCAAAGGGCCGTATCCGGTCTAAGCGAGCGCGCGATGCAGCCCCAGGACCTTCGGATCGCGCTCTATAGCGGCAACTATAATTACGTGCGGGACGGCGCGAACCAGGCGCTGAACCGGCTGGCGGCGTTCCTCCTCGAAAAGGGCGTCACCTATCGCGCCTATTCGCCGACGGTGGCGAAGCCAGCCTTCCCGGCGACCGGCGATCTGGTCGACGTGCCGGCCGTCCCGCTGCCGGGCGGACGCGACGAATACAAATTGGGCCGCGGCCTTCCGCCAAGCGTGCGTGCGGACCTCGAGGCCTATCGCCCCGACATCGTCCATGTCTCGGCCCCCGACTGGTCGGGCCACCGGATGCTGACCTGGGCGAAGCAGCGCGGCATCCCGACGCTCGCCTCGCTGCACACGAGGTTCGAGACCTATCCGCGCTATTACGGCATCGGCTTCCTCGAGCCGCTGGCGGTGAAGCTCTCGACCCGCTTCTACAACCGCGCCGACCGGGTGATGGTGCCCAGCCCCGGCATGGCGAGCCTGCTGCGCGAATGGGGCGTGACGACGCCGATCGGCATCTGGTCGCGCGGGATCGACCATGCGCGCTTCAATCCCGGCCGCCGCGACGATGCGTGGCGCCGCTCGCTGGGCATCGCCGACGACGAGGTGGCGGTGGGCTTTCTCGGCCGGCTGGTGCTGGAAAAGGGCCTCGGCATCTTTGCCGAGGTGGTGGCCGAACTGCGCCGCCGCGGGGTGCCGCACAAGGTGCTGGTGATCGGTGAGGGGCCGGCGCGCGGCTGGTTCGCCGAGCGCGTGCCGCAAGCGGTCTTCACCGGCTTCCAGTCGGGTGACGACCTTGGCCGCGCGGTCGCGGGGATGGATGTGTTCTTCATGCCGAGCGTCACCGAGACGTTCGGCAACGTGACGACCGAGGCGATGGCCGCGGGCGTCACCGTCGTCGCCGCCCGCGCGACCGGCGCGATCGACCTGGTGGAGGAGGGCGTGACCGGCTTCCTCGTCCCACCGACCGACGTCGCCGCCTATGCCGACGCGATCCAGCGGCTGATCGAGGATACGGGCCTGCGCCGTTCTGCGGGGGCGGCGGGGCACCGCGCCGCGCAGAAATACGTCTGGGATACCGCGAACCAGGCGGTGCTGGACGCGTATCTCGAGCTCATGAAAGCCTCGCCACCCTGGACCTGATCCGGGGTGGCGAAGGCGCTCACGCATCCCGCCAGTCATACGCCAGCGGGACTTCGCGAAACGCGAAGCGGTCGAGGTGGCGTTCGACCGCGCCCTTCAGCCCCTGTCGCTGGCCGTCGGCGCTCGCCTCGATCGTGATGGTGAGCGCACCCGGCGCGGCATCGAAGCGGACGACCGCATCGTCCGGCCATTCCGCCCCGCGCGCGTCCTTCGGAAACACGACACGGCCGTGGGTCTCGTCGAACTCGACGGCAAGGTTGTGCGTCCAGTGCTTGCAGAGCTGCTGGAGATATTTCGAGCCGTGCTCGGTCGGGACCGCGGCGGTGGTGGTGTAGGTCATGGGGTCGTCCTTCAGAGGCGTTCGATGCGGCGCGCCGCATCGTCGAGGATGTCGGTGATGGCGTGCAGCGTCTCGGTCTCCGCGCCCTGGGAAACGCGGCCGATCACCGCGGCCTTGAGGTTGTGCATCGCCCGGCGCACCGGCCCGCCCTCGCCCCGCGCCTTCGCGTCGGACAGGTCGGCCAGTCGCGCCATCAGCGCCTCGACCTTCTCGGCATGCTCGGCCAGATGCGCCTCGCCCGCCGGGGTCGCGGCGAACAGCTTTTTCGCACCCTCGCTCGCCGCCTGCTCGATCAGGCCCATCTCATCGAGAAGCGTGAGCGTCGGATAGACGACGCCGGGGCTGGGGGCATAGGCGCCGCCGGTCCGCGCCTCGATCTCGCGGATGAGGTCGTAGCCGTGGCGCGGCGCCTCCCCGATCAGCGCGAGCAGGATGAGGCGAAGCTCGTCGCCGTCGAAGCGCCGCCGCCCGCCGCCGCCGCGGCGCGGCCCCTCGCCCAGGTCGATCTCGATCGCGAACGGCCCGCCGTGACGGCCGCCGCGCATGGCGAAGCGGCCGTGACCGCCCCGGTGATGTTGATGATGTCGTCCGAACATGATGATTCCCCAATCCGTCTTGATGCGCTCAAGATATATCTTAAAAGAGTTTGCGCAAGCCCCCTGCTGAAAAATCCGGCCGGGCACGCTATGTTCGCGTGATGGCCGACCTTTTCGGGGACCTCGCCCCGCCGACCCCGCCCGCCGTGGACACCCCGCTTGCCGATCGCCTGCGTCCGCAGGGCCTTTCCGAGGTCGTGGGGCAGGATCATCTGACCGGGCCGGAGGGCGCGATCGGCCGGATGGTCGCCGCGGGCCGCCTGTCGTCGATCATCCTCTGGGGACCGCCCGGCACCGGCAAGACGACGATCGCGCGGCTGCTCGCCGATGCGGTGGGGCTTCGCTATGCGCAGATTTCGGCGGTCTTCTCCGGCGTCGCGGACCTGAAGAAGGTATTCGCCGAGGCACGCGACCATGCCCGCACCGGCCGCCGCACTTTGTTGTTCGTGGACGAGATCCACCGTTTCAACCGCGCGCAGCAGGACGGCTTCCTCCCCTATGTCGAGGACGGCACCGTCACGCTCGTCGGCGCCACGACCGAGAACCCGTCGTTCGAACTCAACGCCGCGCTCTTGAGCCGCGCACAGGTGCTGATCCTCCACCGCCTCGACGCCGCCGCATTGGGCGAACTGATCGCGCGGGCGGAGGCGGAGGTCGGCCGCGACCTGCCACTCACGTCAGAAGCGCGCGCGGCGCTGATCGCCAGCGCCGATGGCGACGGGCGGTTCCTGCTAAACCAGGTCGAGACGCTGTTCGCAGTCGATTTGACGGAGCCGCTCGATCCCGCCGGGCTGTCGGCGCTGCTGCACCGCCGCGTCGCCGTCTACGACAAGGACCGGGAGGGGCATTACAACCTCATCTCCGCGCTCCACAAAAGCTTGCGCGGCTCGGACCCTCAGGCCGCGCTCTACTATCTCGCGCGGATGCTGACCGCGGGGGAGGAGCCGCTCTACGTCCTTCGCCGCCTCGTCCGGTTCGCGAGCGAGGATGTGGGTCTCGCTGACCCGCAGGCGCTGGTGCAGTGCCTCGCCGCCAAGGACGCCTACGACTTCCTCGGCAGCCCCGAGGGGGAACTCGCGATCGTGCAGGCGTGCCTCTATCTCGCCACCGCCCCCAAATCGAACGCGGCGTACAAGGCGCAGAAGGCAGCGTTCAAGTCGGCGCGCGCGACCGGATCGCTGATGCCGCCGCAGAACATCCTCAACGCGCCCACCAAGCTGATGAAGGACATCGGCTATGGCAGCGGCTATGCCTATGACCATGACCGCGAGGGCGGCTTTTCGGGCGCCGATTACTGGCCGGGGGAAATGGATGCGCAGACCTATTACGAGCCCACGGACCGCGGCTACGAAAAGCGCATCGCCGAGCGGATGGCGTGGTGGGATGCGCGCCGCGCTGAGCATCGCGGGACTGGCGACGCTTAGCGCCGCCGCGCCGGCGCAGCAGGTCGCGGAGGCGCCCGCGCCTTATTCGAAAGCGATTGCCGCAGGATACAAGGCCGCCATGCTGTGCAGCGGCATCTTCAACGCCGCCCGGACCGAAGTGCAGGTCGCCCGCGACGAACTCGCCGGCATCTATCCCGAATACCAGCCGCTGATCGCCGCCCTCCCTGCCACGGTCGATCGCGCGCGGGGCCGGGTGAGCGTCGCGTTCGACGACAAGCTGCCGCCGCGCGTCTCGACGTTCGCGGCGGGGCGCGGCTGCCGCAGCGAACCGATCGGCTGGACCCCGCCCCCCACCGGCACCCCGCCGCCGCCGGTGCGCGGAGCCGATCCGCGTCGATGGCCGCTGGGCGACGCCGGGATCGCCCCTGCCCCCTCGCCCGCGCTTGCTGCCACGATCGACCGCGCGTTCGCCGGCACCTTCGGCAAGGACGCCAAGACCATCGGCGTCGTCATCGTCCGCGACGGGGAAGTCGTCGGCGAACGCTACGCAGACGGCTGGGGGCCGTTCGTGTCCAACCGCACCTGGTCGGTCGCCAAGAGCATCGCCGGGACGCTGATCGGCATGGCGGGCGTCGACCCCGCCAAGCCTGCAACGATCGCCGCGTGGGCCACCCCCGCCGACCCGCGCCGCACGATCACGCTCGACAACCTGATGCGCATGGCAAGCGGCCTCCACAGCGACACCGCCGGCAACCGCACCGACGCGCTCTATTTCGGCGGCACGGCGGTCGAGGAACAGGCGACCGGCTGGCCGCTGGAGGCCGCGCCGGGCACCCGCTTCCGCTACGCCAACAACGACATTCTGCTGGCGGTCCGCTCGATCCGCGAGGCGCAGGGCGAGCGGGTCTATCGGGCGCTGCCGCAGCGATTGTTCGCGCCGCTCGGCATGGCGCACACCGTCGCCGAGCAGGACTGGCGCGGCAACTACATCCTGTCGTCCCAGGTCTGGTCGACCGCGCGCGACCTCGCCCGTCTTGGCCAGTTCTGGCTCGACGACGGGGTGTGGCAGGGTCGACGGCTGCTCCCCGCCGGCTGGATGCAGCGGATGACGACGCCCACCGGGCCGCAGCCCGCCAAGGGGCCCGGCTATGGCGCGACGCTGTGGCTGTTCGGCACGGCGCAGGGCCTGCCCGCAGGCAGCTACGCCGCGCAGGGCAATCGCGGGCAATATGTAATGGTGGTCCCGTCGGCCCGCCTCGTCGTCGTCCGCCGCGGCGAGGACGGGACGGGCAACGGCTTCGACATCGCCGCCTTTACCAAGGCCGTGCTGGAGGCGCGGTGATGGAGGATTGGGACGCCGTCGTCGCCTATGCCCTGACGCTCCCCGGCGTCGTCATGGACAGCTACTACGGATCGCCGGTGCCGAAGCACAACGGCAAGGCGCTTGTCGCGCCGGGCCGCGAGCCGGACAGCTTCGTGCTGATGATCGGGATCGAGGAGAAGGCGGTGCTGATCGACACCGACCCCGCCACCTTCTGGGAAACCGACCATTATCGCGGCTGGCCGGCGGTCCTCGTCCGCTACGGCAGCGGCGCGCGCGAGCGGATCGAGGCGCTGATCGCCCGCCGATGGTGGGACGTCGCCAAGCGCGCGGAGCGGGCAGATTTCGGTCCCCGCCCCTGACCGCTTCGGCCATTTCGTCGGCATCGACTGGTCGGGCGCGGCGGGGGAGCGGCAGCGCGGGATTGCGGTGGCGATCTGCGCGGCGGGTGATGCGGCGCCGATGCTCGTCCGGCCCGGCCATATCTGGTCGCGGGCGGAGGTGCTGCACTGGCTGATCCACGACCTGCCCCATGATGCGATCGTCGGCCTCGACCTCGGCGCGTCGCTGCCCTTTGCCGACGAGGGCGCCTTCTTCCCCGGCTGGGCCGACAGTCCGACCGATGCGCGCGCGCTCTGGGCGACAATCGAGGGCATCGCTTCCGACGACCCGCACCTGTCGGCGGGCAGCTTCGTCGACCATCCGGAGATCGCCCGCCACCTGCGCCGCCATGGCGGGCGCAAGGGCGAGTATTTCACCGGCCGCGGCCGCTTGCGGGTGACGGAAGCGGCGCAGCGCGAGCAGGGGCTCAACCCCTACAGCAACCTCAACCTCGTCGGCGCGGCACAGGTGGGCAAGTCGAGCCTGACGGGAATGCGCGTCCTCCACCGCCTGGCCGGGCGGATCGCGATCTGGCCGTTCGATCCGCTGCCGGCGACGGGGCCCGTCGCGCTGGAGATCTACACCAGCCTCGCCGCCCTGGCCGCCGGCCGGCCGAAGGGCCGCGCCAAGATGCGCGACCATGCCGCGCTCGACGAGGCTCTGAGGATGTTACGCAGTGAGCCTACCCACGACCAAGGCCCGATCGACGACCACCAAAGCGACGCGATCCTCACCGCCGCCTGGCTCCGCAGCGACGCGCACCGGCCGGAACTCTGGCGGCCGAAAGGCATGACGCCTGAAATCGCCGCAACCGAAGGCTGGACCTTCGGCATCGCCTGAAGCAAAGGGGGCCAACGCCGGCTTAGCTCAGTTGGTAGAGCACCTGATTTGTAATCAGGGGGTCGCGGGTTCGATCCCTGCAGCCGGCACCATCACCCTTATTGCTGGCCCTTGGCCTTGTCGGGATAGGCGTCGGGCGTGGTCGTGCCGACGACGGGCCGGTCCTCGACCTTTCCTGCGGCCGTCCGCCCTCGGGCTTGCGGTCGTCGGGTTGCGCCTTTTCGTCGGCCATGGCCATTCTCCTTGGCCGATCAACGCGTTGGGCGCCGCGAAGGGTCCGTCAGCCGATCGCCTCGAGCACCGCGGCGCGCAGTTCGGCGATCCCCATGCCCCCCTCGCTGGAGGTCGAGAGGATGTCGGGATGCGCCGCCGGGCGCTTCCTCGCCTCTTCCTCGGTCCGCGCGCGCACGTCGGCGAGTTCGGTCGCCTTCACCTTGTCCGCCTTGGTCAGGACGATGCGATAGCTGACCGCGGCGTCGTCCAGCATCTTCAGGATGTCGCGGTCGACCTCCTTGATCCCGTGGCGGCTGTCGATCAGGACCAGCGCCCGCTTCAGCACCATCCGCCCGCGAAGATAATCGTTCACCAGGTAGCGCCACTTGCGCACCATGTCCTTGGGCGCCTTGGCAAAGCCATAGCCCGGCATGTCGACGAGGCGCAGCGCCAGCGGCTCGCCCACGTCAAAGAAGTTCAGCTCCTGCGTCCGCCCCGGCGTGTTCGACGTGCGGGCCAGCGCGTTGCGGTTGGTCAGCGCATTGAGCAACGACGACTTGCCGACGTTCGATCGCCCCGCAAACGCGACTTCCGGCACCTCGGCATCGGGCAGGAAGCGCAGTTCGGGCGCCGATTTCAGGAACGAAACCGGCCCCGCGAACAGTTTCCGCGCGTTTTCCGTCAGGTCCTCGTCAAAGGTCGGGTTCACTTTGCGGTCGCCACCTTCATGCCCGGATGCTGGCGATACAGCCACCATTGCTGCGCCATCGTCAGGCAGTTCGACGTGATCCAGTAGACCTGGAGCCCGACCGCGAACGGCGCCATCACGAACATCAGCATCCACGGCATGATCGAGAAGACCTGCTTCTGCATCTCGTCCATCGGTGCGGGATTGAGCTTGAACTGCGCCCACATCGAAATGCCGAGCAGGATCGGGATCACGCCGATCGCGATGAAGTGCGGCGGCGTGAAGGGCAGCAGGCCGAACAGGTTGACCGGCGTCAGCGGGTCGGGCGCGGACAGGTCGCGGATCCAGCCGACGAACGGCTGGTGCCGCATCTCGATCGTCAGGATCAGCACCTTGTAGAGCGCGAACATGATCGGGATCTGAAGCAGCATCGGCAGGCATCCGGCGAGCGGATTGACCTTTTCGGTCTTGTAGAGCTGCATCATCTCCTGCTGCAGCCGCGGCTTGTCGTCCTTGTACTTCTCCTGCAGCGCCTTCATCTTGGGCTGGAGCGCGCGCATGCCGGCCATCGACGCGAACTGCTTCTGCGCGATCGGGAATAGGAGCAGGCGGATCGTCAGCGTCAGCAGCATGATCGCCACGCCGAAATTGCCGATCAGTTTGAACAGCCAGTCGAGATAGTAGAAGATCGGCTTCTCGACGACCTTGAACCAGCCCCAGTAGATGGCGTTGTCGAAGTTGCGGATGCCAAGGTCGGCGGCATAGCCGTCGAGGACCTTCACTTCCTTGGCGCCGGCGAACAGGCGGACGGTCTGCGTCACCGCCTTGCCCGGCTGGACCACGGTCGGGTTCTGCGCCAGCGCCTCCGCGCCGAAGCGGCCCGCGGCGCTCTTGCGGATCGTCAGGTCGACGGGCGCGCGCTGGTCGGGGATGATCGCGGTCAGCCAGTAATGGTCGGTAAAGCCCGCCCAGCCCTTCGTCGTCTGGAAACGGCTGCCCGCGGGCGTCACCTCGTCCCACTTCAGGTTGGTCTCATCATTGTCGACGACGGCGATCGGGCCGATGCGCGCGGTCCACTGGTCGGGATCGGGCGATTTGTCGGCGCGTTGGACATAGGTGTAGGGGCGTACCGCAATCGGCGCCGCCCCGGCGTTCGCCACCGTCTGCTCGGCGGTGAACATGTAGTTCTCGTCCACCGACAGCTTGATCTGGAAGCGCTGGCCGGCGGCATTGGCGGTCTGGAGCGTCACCGGACGACCGACGCCCAACACGCCGCCGCTGGCGGTCCAGACGGTGTTCGCATCGGGCACGCCCGCGCCCTGCCAGCCGAAGCCGCCGAAATAGGCGCCGGCCGCGCCCGCGGGCGAGAGCAGGTGGATCGGCGGCGAATTCTTTGCCACCGTTTCGTCGTACCGCTTGAGCACCAGGTCGTCGAGGCGCGCGCCCTTGAGGTTGATCGAGCCCGACAGCGCGGGCGTGTCGATCCGCACGCGCGGCGTCTCGGCCAGCACGACGCGGCGATCACGCAGCGCGCCGGCGGTGTCGGCGGTGGGATCGGCGCCGGGGTTCGGCACGACCTTGGTCTTGCCACCCTCGATCTTCGTCACCGGCGGGTTGGCGGCGGGGAAGACGTATCGCGAGATCACCGGCCAGCCGAACAGGATCAGCGCCGCGAGCACCGCGAACAGGACGAAATTCTTGCTGTCTTCCTTCACCAACCGACTTCTCCGTCTGGGTTGGTCGCCGCCCCGTCCCGTGCCTCAGGGCACCGGATCATGGCCGCAACCGCCCCATGGATGACAGCGGGCGATGCGCTTGAGCGCAAGCCAGCCGCCTTTGAGCGCGCCATAGCGGGCAAGCGCCGTGATTGCATAGGCCGAACAGGAGGGCGCGTATCGGCACGAGGGCGGCAGGATGCGCGACGGCCCCACCTGCCACGCGCGCGCGACGAGGATCAGCGCCCGCGCGATCAAGGGCGCGCGACCTTTCGCAACGCCTTTTCGAGTTCGCGGACGAGGTCGGCATGCGGCCGCTCGATCCCGCCCGCCCGGCCGATCAGCACATGGTCGTGGCCGGCCAGCCCGTGCTCGGGCAGCACCTGGCGCGCCAATGCGCGAAAACGGCGCTTCATCCGGTTGCGGATGACGGCGTTTCCGACTTTCTTCGACACGGTGATGCCGATTCGCATGGCGTCGTCGCCATCGCGGCGATCGCGCGCCTGCAGGACGAATCCCGGCATGGCCGCGCGCTTGCCGCCGTTCGCCGCGAGATAGTCGCGGCGCTCGGTCAGTCGAATCAGGCGCTCAGCTTCTTGCGACCGCGGGCACGACGCGCACGGATCACCTTGCGGCCCGCCGCCGTCGCCATCCGCGCGAAGAAGCCGTGCCGGCGCGCACGCACCAGATTGCTCGGCTGAAAAGTCCGCTTCATCGCTCATTCCCTGGCATAACGAAAAAGGGCCGCCCGAAGACGGCCGTCACAAGCCCGCGCCCTTACGCATGGGGAAGCCGCGAGTCAATCGCGCGATGCCCCGTTCCAATCGCGGCGCGGCCCGCTAAGCCTGTAACCGACGGGCGAAATGGGGGGAAGCGGCATTGGTCGCGATCGTATCGACGGTAGCGTATTTGGGGCTGGAGGCCCGCGGGGTCGAGGTGCAGTGCAACCTCGTCGCCGGCGTCCCCGCCTTCGTCATGGTCGGCCTCGCCGACAAGGCGGTGGGGGAAAGCCGGGAGCGGGTACGCGGCGCAATCGCGGCGATCGGCCTTGCGCTCCCGCCCAAGCGGATCACCGTCAACCTCTCGCCCGCCGACCTGCCCAAGGAGGGCGTGCGCCTCACTTTTTGCCAACCTATCAGTTGACCCTAAACTAATAGATTCAAGGGATGAATCGTCTTAACCGCAGGTGATAGGCTATCAAAAAATTCTTGGCGACCAGGGGAGTTCGAATTTCATATTCGAACTCCCCTGGTCGCAACCGCCAAAGGCAACACCTCCTTTGGCTGCGCCCTCCCCACTTCGAATAGTGACCGGGCTAAAGACCCTTCCTTGCAGAGACCCACTGGATCTGCGATGGAAGCACTGTCGTCGTTGAAAGTCCGACGATGGGGCTTCGAAACCCCGAAGCGCTAGACTCGGCCACATTCAGGAGGCCGGGTGGCATGCGCGCATGTCCAGTCGGCTCCGCCGATAAAAGCGCATGCGCCTGTTCTAGCGACCAGGTTTCGAACACCCGGCTTGCGCCGGTCCGCCCCATCTAAGTTGAGGAGGACCGTATGCCTTGGAAGGCTGGCTGCTCATTTGCCACTGCCGGATCTGCCAATTTCGGCGTGGTATCGCCTATGCATGTACTGCCATGCCTTAGCTCGCCAGTTGTGAAAGACTCTCATCGAGATTCTCGATGCAGGAGGATCAGCTCTCTCGGAGCTGCACGGGGGGCTTTATGAATCCCAAGCGTTCTCCCTATGAATCTCCATACAATAAATATCGGCCGGCGCAATTTGATGAGCTTGACCCCGAAGCTTCCATTGCATCAATTTATTGTACATTTTGCGAGGGTGAACCCGGCCGTGAAATCGGATGGGCTCGCCTCGACGGACTTAACGTCATAACTAGCGGCCGAATATTGATTGGAGGTGATTTAGGATCAGTCGCGAGGGAATTGAATTATCGGCTTCAAAATTGCTATGTGGATCGAGAACCTCGGATGGGCGACACGCCAGAAGAGAGGCTATATAGGATTGCAAAGGTTAAGCCATCATGGTACCGAGTATCTGGACCGCCCTACTCATTGCTTGACTCTTTTTCATTCGAACCAATCGCTGGCTGCAGCTTCAAGCCCTACATCCGAATTGAGAAGGGTTTATCGACAGTGGCTAGGGCAAGACGCGAAGTCGAGATGCTCGCCTTTGCTCGAATGTTTAGCAGGTTCGCTCAGTTTGGTCTTAATGGACCTGAGATCCACAGGCTTTTAGGCGTGTAGGAAACGGGATTTCGCTGCGTACCTTTGAGCGCACAATCCCCAATTTTGTAATCTCTTGTCGATGGCTAGGATCTCGTCGCAAGTCGTTTTGTCATTATAGATCGAGTTTTACTGTGCTCGCCGCCGAAATTTACATTTTTTAACGTCGAGCTTGAGTTCACCTGAACCCTGTGTCCTATCATGGCGGCGATTCTTGGCGCATGCAGAATGTGAGTAACTCCTTTACGGGCAGGACTCGCTGATTAGAGCCAGAAGATGACGGTAGCAGCGAAGAAGGCCGTGGGGCAGCGATCGTAGCGGCTGGCAACGCTTCGCCAGTCTTTGAGGCGGCCGAACATGATGTCGATGCGGCTGCGCCGCCGGTAGCGACGCTTGTCGGATCTGACCGGCCGTTGCGCGATCGTCGGGCGGGGATGCATGGCTGGATGCCCCTGGCTTGGAGAGCGTCCCTGAACCAATCGGCGTCGTAGCCGCGGTCGCCGAGCAGCTATTGTGCGTTTGGCAGGTCATCCAGCAGGGCAGCCGTGCCGGTGTAGTCGCTGACCTGGCCCGCGGTCATGAAGAAGTTCAAGGGGCGGCCATTCGCGTCGGCGACGGCATGGAGCTTCGTGTTCATGCCGCCTTTGGTGCGTCCGATCAGGCGGCCGGGATCCCCTTTTTAGGCCGCTGCCTTGATGCCGTACGGTGCGCCTTTAGGTATGTCGCGTCTATCACGACGGTCTTCGGCTCTGCATCGCCCGCAGCCAGCCCCCCCCATCATGCGCGTGAAAACGCCTCGCTCGCCCCAGCGCTTCCATCGATTGTACAGCGTCTTGTGCGGACCATAGGCGCTGGCCGCATCTCGCCAGCGCAGCCCGTTGCGGTTGACAAAGACGATGCCAATCAGGACCCGCCGGTCATCCACTCGAGACTTGCCATGGCTGTTGGGAAAGAACGGCCGCAGCCGCTCGATCTGCTCGTCCGTCAACTAAAACAGGGCGCTCACCCCGGTCTCCTTGCGGAGCCTGAATCAGATCGCGATCCTCACATCAATGGGTCTTGACCCTAGCCACTGGATGGCCGCCACCGAAACGCCGCGGCATCCATGGTGCAGCTGTCACAAGCCGCATCGAGCGATCGTCGACGGGCTGATCCCGCTGAAGGCGGACGTCGAGCGAGAAAACTTGCCCTGACGTATTCGCTAGGGGGGCTCCTTCTTGATCAAGACCTCTTTTCGATCCGCGACCAGGCGATCGCCGCGCCACACGCCAGCATTGAACCGACGACAGCGACGAGCACAGGGGATCCCTCGTCATTGATGATCATCCAGACGGCGAGAGCGATGAGGGCGAGCGACGCCCCGAGCAAAACGCCGATTAGGAACCGCGGCGAGACTGCCGATGTCCTTGTTGTCACTGCTGGTATCCCCCCCTGTTGCCCAAAGGAGAATGAGCAAACGGGCACCAATTGCAACGCCTCGATCTGCCGCTCTGCACCCACAAAATGGCGATCCCACGAGCGTTGACGTCTGGCCAGCAAATGCGAGGATGGTGGTATGTGCAATCGCTATCGAATGACGGCAAAGCAGGCCGAGCTCGCGGCTCGATACGGCGTCGATGCGATCTATCCGGAAGACGTCACGTTCCCCCCGCCGGAGCTGTTCCCGGATCGCGAGGCCTGGGTGATTCGGCACGACGATGATGGACGGCGGCTGGACACGATGTCGTGGGGCTTTCCGCGAAAGGTCCCGGGCAAACGGATCGACAAGGTCACGGGGAAGCCCGTGCTGCTCGACACGAAGGTCACGAACGTGCGCAACTACACCTCGCCCTTTTGGAAGTCGGCGTTGGCCAATCCCGAGCGGCGTTGCCTGGTCCCGTTCACAAGCTTCAGCGAGTATGGGCCGGGCCCGACGGGGAAACGCCCTCTGTTCTGGTTCGACGTCCCCAGCCGACCCATTGTCAGCTTTGCGGGGGTATGGCGTCCGACCGAAGCCGGCGCCGTCTT
The DNA here is from genome assembly GCA_913775795.1 of uncultured Sphingomonas sp. Taxonomy (GTDB): domain Bacteria; phylum Pseudomonadota; class Alphaproteobacteria; order Sphingomonadales; family Sphingomonadaceae; genus Sphingomonas. Next base: position 33,995 of record CAJYLT010000087.1, read on the forward strand.
TGCGTTCCTGACGACCGAACCGAACCCGCTCGTTGCCCCGGTCCACCCTAAGGCAATGCCAGTGCTGCTTGACGAGGAAGCCGAGGAGCAATGGCTTACCTGCTCGTTCGATGACGCCGTTACCTTGGCGAAACCATTCCCATCGCAGCTGATGTCAGCAAAGCAAGCCGCGGATCCCCGCGCCGAGGTAGGCAAGGCTGAGAAGGTAACTGCTGAAAAGCAGCGCGCCGATCAGCCAAGCCTCGATCTCTAGCCGCGTCGAACGCTTCATCGCACGGTCACCGCAGTTGCTTGGGGAGCTGATTTGGCGCCTCCAACGGCGCGGCAATCGGTCAATTTGCGCCCTCGCCGACAGGAGATAGCGCAGCGATGCGCTCCTCGAAGTGCCCGCGTTTCTGATCGTGGTTCTGACGCTCGACTATCGACGCTTCTGCGTGGAGGAACAAAAAGCGCACAAGCGATTTCGTCAGTTAACTCGCTTGGCAAAGAAGACCCTACCGCTGATCGAAAGTAGGAGCCGCATTCAATGGTTAGTCACGATGATATCACTATGGCGCTTGATCGTCTCTTTCATGTTGCAAAGTCAGACTCAGGACAATCGGCGCGGGTTGCGAATTTTTTGCTCGCGTGGTGGGATGGGAACACCTGGGGGCACTTTCCAATTGCCGATCTTTTTGGACTGGACCAAAAAGTGGCTGCCGACGTGGCTACCGTCTTCACGTATATCGCTGAGTATCCAGATGCGGTTTACGCAGACTCTTTCGGGTATCGGCAGAGCATGGTCGATCTTATCGATTTATGGCGAAATTAGCCGTCTGCGAGCCAGCGTCGGTATAAAATATTGATGCAGAATATTAGTATTGCTATAGCGGCTTGATCAGCCGCCGTGCGAGTTAATCCTCGTCTGCGCCTTTCCGGCGGTTCATAAAGCGCACTTCGATTTGCGCGTTATCCGGCGTGTAATGGCCGTTGCTGTTGATACGGTCGAGGGAGGGGCGTATCTGGAGGTCGTCGCCCTCATCGGCATGACGAATGGTAGGCCGGTCAGTGCGCAGCGGTCTTCTTGCTCACCCATTATTCGCAAGAGCAGACGCTCCCATGCAGCCTGATCTAGCGTATTTTCCTTCACCTTCACTCGGCGCTCGACGGTTTGGCCGTTCGCCTGCGCAACGGTCGTAAAGAACTGACGCGTCATCTCCCACGCGGATTTCTCCTTCGGCGGAAAGATGCGGGTGGTCTGCCGCTTCGTACCTGCCGCCTTTTCACGAAACACAGATTGCGCGTGCCACGTCTCGAGCGGTTCGCCGGCGACCAGTGCCCGCGCATGGTCGGCATATCGACCCGGTCGAGTCGGAAAGACTGGCCGCGCTCGAACCGCATTTGCCGCGGGTCCAGGTCATCCATGTTGAATGGCCCGAAGCCCTGGACCAGATCCCCGCCTATGCGCCTCACGTCCACGCCTTCCTGTTGGACTCGGGCAGGCCAAACGCTGCGGTCTCGGAGTCGGGTGGGACCAGTGGCGCTCACGATTGGGCGGTGAGCGCCGCCTTTGTTCGAACGACCGAACGGCCGGTGTTCCTTGCGGGTGGCCTATCGGCCGTCAATGTGGCCGATGCGATCAAGCAGGTCCGCCCCTACGGACTTGATCTGTGTTCCGGCGTGCGGACCAACGGTCGGCTTGATCCGGAGAAGCTGGCTGCGTTCGTGCTGGCGGTCGAGCAGACCGATGCAGAGATCGCCTCCACGCATCCGATCATCAGATGAGACTTGCGGTTCCGGTCTATCTGTCGCCAGGTTTCTGGGCGCCCTGACATTCGCCTTATCGCTGAGCCGAACCGCAGGGACGAGCAACGTTTTTCAATGTGGTAGCTCCCGGGGATCATAACGGGGAGCACCGCACGGCCAAGACCGGGCAGTGCTCCCATCAGGACTTAAGCTTCCTCGGTTTTCTTCCGGCGGCGTGCGGCGGGCTTCACCTCGGTTGCAGCAGCCGGCTCCATCGATGCGTCTGTACGCGCCTGACGCCCTTTTGACCCGAGGCCGATGGCCTTTGCCATAGAGCGCCGCGCCTCCGAATAGCTCGGCGCGACCATCGGGTAGTCGGCTTTCAGATTGTAGCGCGCGCGATACTCATCCGGTGTGAGGCCGTTCGTCGAAAGGTGACGACGAAGCGTGCGGTAAGGCTTACCGTCGATCATAGAGACAATGTGATCCGGTGACGCCAGCGACTTCCGCACAGAAACCGCCGGCGTGTATTCGGCGGTATCGACTTTCGCATCGGCGGCTTCAACCGTCGGAGCCGCGCTTCCCGAAAGCTCATTGAGGGTCGCATGCATCGTACGGAGGAAAGCCGGCACGTCGTCAGGCGACACCCGATTGTTCTGGTTACCAAGCCAGGCGATCGTGAGCTCGGTGGCCAACTCGACCGGGTTGAGCGTCGTTTCGTCAGACATGATCATTTCCAATCTTGAAGCCGCGGAACGCAGCGAAATCCATAAGCTCGACAAGCAGCCGGACGCGATATGTCGATGATGGAGGGTTTTCGCAATCTCTTTGATAAGCCGTATTCTTTCGAAGCAGCTCTCATCAGTTTTGCGATCGATCGCAAATTACCCATCGCAGCGACATCGGACAAATCGAATGGCTTGAGAGCCATAGGCGCCGCCAGCGATACGCTTGGTGGCATCGGTCTGACGGCGATGTTCGCGCGCTCCTGCTATCTGGAATCACGAGCCGTCTGACAGCCGCGCATATCGTTGCGCGCGAGATCGGTGACCCAATGCTTGGAGCAGGCCGGCATTCATTGCGGTCGGCATGGAACGGCCGGGTTTTGGGCGTATCCGATCCGGCCACTTTACGTTGCTACGACCCAGAAAGCGACAATCGCGATCACTCAGACGTTTCCCGAAAGCAGCCGTTGGTTCAGACGATGCCCCGTCGCCTCAATCCGGCGCATTTCGGCTAGCCGACTGGGCGGCAACCGCGGCCAGCCGATCGGCCCGCGCGCGTTTACAAGCTGTTGGCCTTCGCTATACGTCCCAGCACTTTCGCACTGAGTTTGGCGGTCCGCCTGAACGTCTGCCGGTCAAAGCTGTGCAGGCCGTATTTCGGTTTGTAGCCGAAGCCCCATTCGAAATTGTCGATCAGCGACCAGTGACAATAACCCTGCACGGGAACGCCCTCGGCTATCGCCTCCCTCAACGCCCGCAGCGCTGCCGGGATGAAGCGGGCGCGCTGCGTGTCGTCCTCGGTCTGGATACCATGCTCGGTGACGATCACCGGCACGTTCGCTACCGAATGAGCATAGCGGACGGCACCGGCCAGGCTGGCCGGATAGATTTCGCCGCCGCCGGCATTGGTGGGTACACCAGCGGGCACGGGCAGCTTCCCCTCCACTCCCCATACCGCGCGCTCGTAATTCTGGACGCCGACAAAGTCGTCCTGGCGCGCTGCTTCGAGCCAGGGGAGGTAGAGCAGATCGCGCATCGCGTCGCGCTTCGTCGGCACCCCCTGGTCGTCGATGATCGCGAGCGTCACCCCGACGGGGAGGTCGCCGCGCACCGCCTTGATCGCCTGACGCCCAAGTGCGTGACCGCGCAGCAGGTTTGCGCGCGCCTTGGCCGGGTCGGGTAGCCAGACCGAAATGCCGCCGATGAACAAAGGCACCCCGAACTTCTTCGCTGCCGCCTCACTCGTACGGCGATCGGCGTCGAGGATCGTCTTGCCGATCGGAGGCGGCAGGACCCGGTCGAGCACGCCTGCCAGATTGGGTTCGTTCAGCGTCGTGGCATGACCGATCCCGCCGGCGAGGTGCCGCGCCGCCCGGTCGCAGTATCGCGCGAAGAGCGCCGGACCGTCGTCGTTTATCCACCCGCCGCGCATCGCGAACCAGCGCGGCGTGGTGAAATGGTTGAACGTCACGATCGGGTGGATGCCGCGGGCGCGGCAACCGTCGATCATCGCCTTGTAATGATCGAGCATCGCAACCGAGAAGACGCCCGGCTCGGGTTCGATTCGCGCCCATTCGAGGCTGAAGCGATAGGTGTTGAGGCCCATGCCGCGAACGAGGTCGAGATCGACTGGCCACAATTCGAAGCTGTTTGCGGCATCGCCTGAGCGTTCGACGAACGCCGTCCCCTCGACATTCTCCAGCGCCCAGCAATCGCTGTTGACGTTGTTGCCCTCGACCTGATGCGCGGCGGTCGAGGCACCCCACAGGAAGCCCTTCGGAAAGGCACCGGCCGGCGCACCGCGGGCAGCGACAGGGACCGCCGACAGCGCGGCAGCGCCCGCAACGAACTGGCGGCGATCGATCATGTAAGGGTTCCTTCGCGAAGCATCGATGTGGCCGTCGCGCACGCACGTGCGGTCAGCGCGAGATAGGTGAGCGACGGGTTCTGGCAGGCCGAGGAGCTCATCTGCGCGCCATCGGTGACGAAGAGGTTGGCGACGTCATGCGCGCGGCTCCATTTGTCGAGCACCGACGTGGCGGGGTCGAGCCCCATGCGCGCACCGCCCATCTCGTGGATCGACGACCCGCCCGGCCCCGGCTGGTCCATGCCCATCACGACCTGGCCGCCGACCGACGACAACATCGCCGCCGCCTCCGTCTTCGCATCGGCAAGCGCGGCGCGCTCGTCCGCGCCATGCTCGAAGGCGATGCGAAGCAGCGGGGCACCGTGGGCGTCGGTCTTCACCGGGTCGAGCGTGAGCCGGTTCGTGGCGCGCGGCATCGATTCGGCGAAGGTGACGAGCACGACCCTCCATGGGCCCGGATGGCGCAGCTTCCCCTTCAGCGCCGCCCCCATACCCGCCTCGCGCTTGCCGCTGGTCCAAGTGCCTTGAAGCGCCCCGCCCTGATAGGAATAGCCGCGCGTGAACCCTTTCCCATCGAGCGTGTCGAGATTGCGGAAGCGGGGGATGACGACGCCGGTCGGACGATTGCCGAAGCTCGTCCGATCGTCGAAGCCCGGCATGATCGCCAGCGCGGACAGACTGGTCGCGTGGTCCATGATATGGGTGCCGAGCACCCCGCTCGAATTGGCGAGCCCCCGCGGCATCGCTTCCGATTGCGAACGCAAAAGGATGTGATTGGTGTTGAACGCACCCGCATTGAGAAAGACGGCGCGCGCGGTCGCGCTGCCCCGCTTGCCGGTCGCGGTGTCGAGGAAGCGCACGCCCGTCGCGCGCCGCGTAACGGGATCGTAATCGACGCCCTCGACCACGCTGTCGGTCACCAGCGTCAGGCGTCCCGTGGCCATAGCGGCGGGCAGGCTGGCGCTCTGTGTCGAATAATAGGCGCCATAGGAACAGCCGCGCGCGCAGATGCTGCGGTACTGGCAGGCGCTGCGCCCGTCTTTGGCCTGGGTAAGATTGGCGGTCCGCCCGATCGTCAGCCGCCGCTCTGGCCAGCGCGCGCCGATCCCCTCGCGCAGATGCTGCTCGACGACGTTGAGCGCCATCGGCGGCTGGAAGCGGCCGTCGGGAAGCTGCGCCAGCCCCTCCGCTGCGCCGGACACGCCGATGAACGCCTCTACCTGGCCGTACCAAGGGGCGAGTTCAGCGTAGCGGATCGGCCAGTCGGTGCCGTGTCCATCGCGCTTGTTCGCGCCGAAGTCATAGTCGGACCAGCGATAGCATTGGCGCCCCCAGGTCAGCGACCGCCCACCCAGATTGTACGACCGGAACCAGGTGAATTCGCTCCCCGGCTCCGTCGAATAGGGATTCTCACTGTCCTTGACGAAATGGTTCTGCGTGAACTCGTTGAAGTGCCGGTTCTGCGCCTGGATCGGATAATCGCGGGCATAGGTGGCCGCGTCGCCGAGCCCACGGAACGGCAGCTCCCAGGGCGCCAGCGTCTCGGTCTTGTACCCCGAGCCGTGCTCGATCTTCGGCCCGCGCTCGATCATCAGCACCTTGAAGCCGGCCTCGGTCAGTTCCTTGGCCGCATAGCCGCCAGTCACGCCCGATCCGACGACGATCACATCGAATTGCGCGCTCATCCGTACGCCACCGCGTTCCAGTCGCTCGACCATGCCCGATCGGCGGGGGCGAGCGGGATGTCCGGGTCGAAGCGGCCGGGCACCAGTTCGTAGCGAAGCTCCTTCGAGCCGCCGATTTCGGACGTGTAATAGCCGGTCATCAACAGGCCCTTGATCCGAGGCCACGGGCCGACTGCCTGATGGTTTGCGAACGCCGCGGAATCGATTCGGTCGAGTGCCGCCTGCCGCCGCGCGACCGGCTGCGCCAGATAGTCGCCGCGCGCGCCGCGATCGAGCTCGTCCTCGAGCCAGGCGAGATGGTCGAGGCTGCCGTCGGCGCGGGCGTACACGGCGTTGGCGCCTTGTATCTCGCTGCCAGCAGCAGGTGCGCGCGTGCCGTCCAGCCCATGGTCGAGCGCGACAATCAGGAACTCATGCGCGCCAACCGCGGCGGCGCCCGGCGTATCGTTTGCCGGGATGAGCAGGTCGGCGACGTCGGCGGCGATCGCACGCTGCCTGTCGCTGGGCGGGGCATCGGGATCAGCGGGGCGCGACAGCCGCATCACCGCTGTGGGGAGCCCGATAACGCCAAGCGCCAGCGCGCCGGCCCCGATCACTTCACGCCTGTCCCACATCACCCGTTCCCAAATCATCATTAGTTGGTTTCGGGGCCGGGCGCGAACACCCGACCCCGTCCATCTCGGCTAGAGCTGGAGCCCGAGGCGCAGGCCGATCGTGCGCACCGAATCATAGCTCCAACGCTGGACGTAGGAGAGCGCGCCGGCGTTGATGCCGTCGCCCGCCTCGACCTCGATCGACACCGGGCGCAGCTCGTTGAAGCAGTTCTTGCAGAACAGCGAGGCGCTCCACCGGTCGCTGCGGACGCCCAGATTGAAGTCGAACGTATTCCAGGTGGGGATCGTCGCCCCCGGCGCATATTCGCTGAGCAGCGGCGAGCGATGATAGAAATTGCCGCCCATCGTGGCGCTGAGGTCCCCCGTCAGCGGCGTTTCGTAATCCGCCGACAGGACGCCGGTAAACTTCGCCGATTGCGGCACCTGCCGGCCCGACACGTCGAACGTGCCGTTGACGGCGCAACTCGCCGCCTGCTGCCCCGGATAGCATTGGCGCCCCGGATAGCGGTCGTACTTGGCATCGAGCAGCGTGCCGCCCGCCGACAGTGTCAGCCCTTTGACCGGCCGCGCCTGCATGCTGAAGTCGATGCCCTTGGTGGTCGCCTGTGCCGCGTTCTGAAGCACGACGGTCTGGAGCGCGGCATCGAACGCCTGAACCTGAAGATTGTCGAACCTGGTGTAGAAGGCCGAGACGCTGAGGTTCACGCGGCGATCGAACAGCGCCTGTTTCAGGCCGACTTCGCCGCCCTTCGATATTTCGGGCGCCACGCCTAGATCTGCGCCCGGCGCGGGGGATGCGTTGGAAAAGCCCGGCCCCTTGTAGCCATGACCGTAGAAGCCATAGACCAGCGTGGTCGGTGTCGGCTGCCAGTCGACGCCCAGCTTCCAGCTGAAATTGGTGTTGCTCTCGCTACCCGAGAAGCGGTTGTTTGGCACGCCGAGCGTCACGAAATACGGATTGACGTTTTCGGTCAGGTCGAGCGTCACCTTGTCGCGGGTCACGCGGCCGCCGGCGATGACTTTGAGCGTGTCGGTAACGGCATAGGTGAACTGGCCGAACCCGGCAAAGCTCTCGTTGGTGTTCCGCCCGGCGCTGTCCTGACCCAGGAAGTAGCGGTTGCTGACGTTGCAGGCGGGCGGCGGCCCCGCGACGGGGGTCGCGCCGACGCAGAACGGGAAGCCGCCGATCACGAAACCCGGCAAGCCGTTGCTGCCGCCGCGCTGGTTGGTGAAGTTGTTCTTAGAATAGAAGTAGTAGAGGCCGAACTGGCCGGTCAGCCTGTTCTCAGCCGGCAGCGTGACCCGCAGCTCGTTCGAGAACTGGTCATAGCTGCTGGTGTTGGCGTTCCGATCGAGAAAGTCGACCGGCGTGAAATCGGAATCGAACGTCGTGTCGAGCGAATAGGTCTTCCAGGCCGCGATGTTGCTGATCTCGACCCCGGAATCGAAGGCATAGGCGACCTTGCCCTGAAGCCCGCCGGTTTCGAGATCGCGGTAGTAATCGGCATTGACGACCGAGGTCAGGTTCCGGTCGCTCGGCGTCACCCCGGCACCGGCGAGGATCGCGGGATACTGGCTGCCTGCGCCCAGCGAGCGATAGGTGAAGTCGAACGTGCCCGAAATGCCGGTGAACTTGCCGTAATCGCCGATCAGGTAGATCGACAGATTGTCGGTCGGCTTGGTCAGGAACTTGGCGCGAAAGGCGCGCTGCCCGACATCGTTTTCGGCGCGGCCATTGCCCGTGGAGCGAAGCTGCGTGATCGCATCCTGGCTGCTGTAGATCGCGTTGACGCGAAGCGCGCTGTTGTCGCCGACCGGCACGTTCGCCGTGCCACGCACGAGGATGCCGAGCCCGTCCTTGCCGTCGCGCGCGCGGGTGGTGCCCTCAAGATCGGCGGACAGGCTCGCCTCGCCCAACTTCGGCGCGGTGGTGGTGATGTTGACGACACCGGCCGAAGCGTTCTTGCCGAAGAGCAGACCCTGCGGCCCGTTCAGCACCTCGACCCGCTCGATGTCGTAGAAACCGGCGCTCGCGAAATAGCGGCTGCCGAGCGCGACGTCGTCGATGACCTGCGTCACGCTCGCCTCGACGGTGTCCGCGAACGTTGCGGTCCCGATGCCGCGGATCGAAAACTGGTTGTCCTGCCCCGGTTGAAGGCTCGGCGCGAGTTTCGAGACAGCGCGAAGATCGTTGATACCGTTCTTGGTCAGCGCCTCGGCACTGACGACGGTCACGCTGACCGGCACCTTCATCACGCTTTCGTTGCGGCGCTGGGCGGTTACGATGATGTCACCCGTATCGATGTCGGCAGCCTGCTGGCTCGCCGCCGGACTGGTCGAGGAGGGTTCGGTCGCGGGCGCTGCTTGAAGCGTCGGGGCGGTGTCCGACTGCGGCACCGCGGTCTGCGCCATCGCCGCCGGCACCCACGCGCCGGCCGCCGCCAGTGCCGCGCTCGACACCAGCCACTTGCTCGTCTTCTTCATGTCCAACCCCTCCAAGGATATGTTTTATCGAATGGTTCTGCTCATCAGCCGCGTCGACAGCGCCCCCGCGATGGACACCGCGCCCAGGATGACGAAGGCGCCGCGGATCGAGCCGGATGCGCTCTCCGCCGCTGTCACGATCAGCGGGCTGACGAACTGGCCGAGGAAGAAGCAACCGCTCCAGATCCCCATGCCGCGCCCGCGATGCTCGGGCCGGAGTTGCGCCATGGTCCAGAGCGCGAGCGCCGGGATCAGGATGCCCGCACCCAGCTGCTGGACGAAGGCAAAGCTCGTCATCATCTGCGCGCCGTCGCTGAGGCCGATCCCGACCAGGCCGATTCCGAGCAGACCGAGAAAGACGAGCAACTGATTGCCCGAGGCGAGCCGGCTCGAAATCCACTGGAACAGGACTGCGCCGATCACCACGCCGATGCTGGCGATCGAAATGAGCATGCCGATGCGCCCGGCATCAAGGACGCCGACCTCGGTAAAGGCGCGGCCGACCTGGACGATGTAGACGTAGTAGAGCGCGGCGGCGAACAGCGTGAAGCCGCAGCAGACCGCGAGGCGACCCCACGGAAACGCACCCGCCGGCGCTGCCTCAGCCGCGACTTCGCTCGCCACGTCAGGCTCGTAGAGGAAGAACAGCATAAGCAACGAGATCGGGAAGGCGACCGCGTAGATTGCGAACGGCAACTGCCACGACTGTGCGGCCATGAAGCCGGCGAGGAAGACGGTGCCGGTGCCGAAGATCGGGCCGATCACCCCTTGGAACGTCAGCCAGCCGCGCCGCTGGTCGTGCGTGAAATAGTCGGCAATCAGGGTGTTGGTGACGGTCAGGATCGCAGCCTCGCAGATGCCGAGCAGCAGGCGCGAGCCGATCAGCGCCTCGATCGAGCCGACGAAGAAAGGCACGAGGCCGAACACGCCGTAGACCGTCGTCGCGACAAGGAGCAGCTTGCGCCGGCCATATCGATCGGCGAGCCAGCCCATCAGCGGCGAGAACAGCGCGATCATCAGCCCCGGCGCGGTGACCGCGAGCGGCACCAAGGTCGCCGCGCCGGGCACGTCGGCGAACGCGGCGATGATGTTCGGGACCGCCGGCGCCAGCCCGACGATCGCGAGGATCGGCAGAAAGGCGGCAAACATCACCGTCACCCCCTGCGGGATGCCGGCGACGCGAGGGGCGCCATGCGACGGCCGCGCGGTCATGCGCGGGGCGTGGCTTGCCATGTCAGAGGACGATCGTCGCGTGGCGCGCGTCGCGCACCGGGATCGGCCGGAACTGTGGCGGAAAATACGGATGGCGGTACCAGACGATCGTCTCGACATGGTGGACCCCGGGGGTCAGCCCGCCGGGCCGCGGAACGATCACGTCGATCCACGTCCCGACCGGCCAGCGCACATCGAGCAACCCCTCCAGTTCGCCATGCGCATATTCGCACCCGGCGATGCGATAGCGGTTGCTCGCGGCCGGATAGACCTCGCCATCGACGGTGACGTCGATCCCCTCGACCAGCGAAACACGGGTGCCCCGGTAATTGGGCTGGCGCAGCCGGACGCGAAAGCCGGCGACGGCGCCGTCTGCCGACACATTGTCGAAGCCGCTGCTCTGGATATGGCTGCGCTCAAGCATGGGCCTGCTCCCCTTCGGCGGCATGGGCTGCGTCGTATTCGCGCTCGAGCTTGCGGATCAGGGCGTGTTGGCGGCGGACCTGCTCAACCGCGACCCACGGATCACGCGCGCCCTCATACTCGCTCGATAGATAGCCCGAGTAGCCGAGCGACTTGAGCATCGGCACGATGCGCTCCCACGGAATGTTGTGGTCGTGCAACGTCTCGTCGATGTGATGGAACTTGGCCTGGATGAAGGGGACGTAGTCGATCACCTCGGCGAGCTGCTCGACCGGCACCTTGATTCCGTTGAGGAAACTCATCGCCCCCTCGCGCATCTCTGGCGTCTCGTGTTGCCAGAATGGAAGTGGTCGATCCTGGAAGATGCCGGTATCGATCAGCAGGCCGAAATGCTTCGTGCCGGTGCGCTGGATGAAGTCGACATAGGCCTCGACCACCGGATGCCGGATCGGCGTCGGCGCGTGGATTTCGGGAATGATGACGATGTCGAGCTTGGCCGCCAGATCAAGCGAGCGTTCGACCGCCCCCTCCCACACCGGATGCGGGGTGAGTTCGTCGTCAATCACGCCGAACTTGGGCCGCACGAACCGGAAACCGAGCCGCTTGGCGAGATCGAGATCCTGGCGAAGCTGCGCCGCGGCTTCCTCCGCGGTCAGCTCGCGCGATCGCGACGCCTCGGTGTCGATCCAGCAGGCGAAGTTGGTGGGCTCGAGCTTGTGCGTGTCGAGAAGGCCATACCAGCGGTCGAGCCACGCCGTCGAAACCTCGGGATAGTCGGGCAGATTTGCCTCGCCAAGCAGTTCGATACCGGTGGCATGCGCATCGGCGATATGGCCGAACGCATCCTCCAGCGTCATCACGGTGCCGAGGTCGTCGGTGTAGCTGTAGAGCGACACGCCGTATTTGAATGCGCCGCTCATTCGGCCGCCTCCTTCATGCGTTTGTGGACGGGGACATAGGGCTCGGCGTCCTCGATCTCGGCCAGCTGGGAGAGGATGTGGACGGGCATGTCGTCGCCCACCATCTTCTGCAGGAA
>CAJYLT010000088.1 GCA_913775795.1 uncultured Sphingomonas sp.
CCGCCTCGGCCTCCTTTAGAATACCGATGATCTGCTCTTCCGTGAACTGCTTCCGCTTCATTCTGTCCGTCCCTTCGAAGGGCCGGTCTCTAGGTCCAGGTGGATGAAGAAACGGGGGTCACGTCAGACCGCGCACGAGGTGCTGGGCTGTTTCGCCGGCCGCGCCACGCTGACGATCGGCGGGCCGGGCGGGCAGACGATCGAGATCACCGCGGGCGACGCGTTGATGCTCCCCGCCGGCACCGGCCACAAATGCGAGGCGGCGAGCGACGATTTCGCCGTGGTCGGCGCCTATCCCGCCGGACAGGACTGGGACGTGGTGACGACGCCCGCCGACGACGCGACCCGCGCCCGCATCGCCGCGGTGTCGGTCCCGGACCGCGATCCGGTAACCGGCGAGCCTTTCTAGGCCGGAACGGCGACCTCGTAAGCCGCCGTCGTCTTCGCCGCGACTTCCTCCGCCGTTACGCCGGGGGCGAGCTCGACCAGGCGGAACGGGCTGTCGTGATCGGCGCGCTGGAAGACGCAGAGGTCGGTGACGATCATGTCGACGACGTTCTTGCCGGTGAGCGGCAGCGTGCAGTCGGGAATGAACTTCGGCGTGCCGTCCTTGGCGTTGTGCTCCATCACGACGATGATCTTCTTGACCCCGGCGACGAGGTCCATGGCGCCGCCCATGCCCTTGATCATCTTGCCCGGGATCATCCAGTTGGCGATGTCGCCGCCCTCGCTCACCTCCATCGCCCCGAGGACGGTGAGGTCGATATGCCCGCCACGGATCATCGCGAAGCTGTCGGCCGAGCTGAAATAAACCGAGTGCGGCAGCTCGCTGATCGTCTGCTTGCCCGCGTTGATGAGGTCGGGGTCCTCCTCGCCGGCATAGGGGAACGGCCCGATGCCGAGCATCCCGTTCTCCGACTGGAGCGTGACCGTCACCCCCTCGGGGATGTGGTTCGCCACCAGCGTCGGGATGCCGATGCCCAGATTGACGTAGAAGCCGTCGCGCAGCTCGCGCGCGGCGCGCGCCGCCATGTCGTCGCGGGTCCAGGGCATCTTATTTCTCCTTCGGGGTCCAGCGCTTGTTGGCGGGAAACAGGTCGTCGAAGCCGGCGCCTTCCCATGCGCCGTAAAGCGCGTTGGGAATGAGGAACCAGCCATTGCCCCAGAGCGGACTGATCCGGGCGTTCTGGGCAAGTGCGCGGCGCGTGGGCGTCGACAGCGCCTTGTCATTGAAGGCGTCGGCGAAGTCGCCGAGATTGTCGCCTGCCATCGCGATCACGCAGTATTTCGTGTCGATCGCGGCGCGGCGCGGGTCCTTGGCCGAGCCGGGGGCCACGTCGCCCTTCAGGAACAGCGTCTCGCCCGGCACCGCCTTGTCGATCCCGACCGAGGCGAGCGCCGCGGCGGTGGGGGCCGCGGCCGAGCGGTCGCGGTTCGAATTGAAGACGACGGTCACGCCCGCCGCGCGGATCGCGGCGATCGCCTCGACCACGCCGGGCACCGGCTCGACCGCGTTCGCGCCGTCCCGCTCCCATGCGGCCCAGCGCGCGGGGTCGAACGGCGGGTCACCGCGCACCGCACTGTCGTAATTGGCGCCGGTGTTGAGCAGCACCGTCTCGTCGATGTCATAGACGACCGCGCGCGGGCGGTTGCCGCATGCGCCGAAGCGCGGGGCGGCGGGGGTCGATCCGGCGGCAAGGACGACGCTCGACGCCAGCCCCTTGGCGTGCGCGGCCACGAACGCCGCCATCGCCAGATGCGCCTGGCGCGACAGCACCGCCGCCTCGCCCGAGCCGAGCTGCCAGCGATATTGCCGCCCCGGCTGGCTAGCCGCCATGGTCTGCGGCGGCGGGGTCGTCGCGCACGCCGACAGCGCCAGCGCCGACGCGGCGAGCGTCAGGCCACGGATCACGCCGCCGCCCGCTCGCGCACGGTGCGAAACTCGATCTTCTTGTCGTAGGGCGCGCCGACGATCATCCGCTTCACATAGATCCCCGGCAGGTGGATCGCGTCGGGGTCGAGGCTGCCGACCGGCACCACTTCCTCGACCTCGGCGACACAGATGTTGGCGGCGGTCGCCATCGGCTGGTTGAAGTTGCGTGCGGTCTTGCGGAAGATGAGGTTGCCCATCTCGTCCGCCTTCCACCCCTTGATGATCGACAGGTCGGCGCGGATGCCGCGCTCGAGGATATACTCCTCGCCGTCGAAGACCTTCACTTCCTTGCCCTCGGCGACCTTCGTGCCGACGCCGGTCTTCGTGTAGAAGCCGGGGATCCCCGCCCCGCCCGCGCGGCAGCGTTCGGCCAGCGTCCCCTGCGGACAGAACTCGACCTCCAGCTCGCCGGCCAGATACTGGCGCTCGAACTCCTTGTTCTCGCCGACGTACGACGAGATCATCTTCTTCACCTGGCGCGTGCGAAGCAGCTTGCCGAGGCCCTCATTGTCGATGCCGGCATTGTTGCTGGCGATCGTCAGGTCCCTCACCCCCGACTCGCGGATCGCGTCGATCAGCCGCTCCGGGATGCCGCACAGGCCGAAGCCGCCCGCGCAGATCGTCATCCCGTCGTGCAGCAGGCCTTCGAGCGCGGCGGCGGCATCGGGGTAGAGCTTCTGCATGGGCTGGTCCTTCTCCGGGCTCGGCTGTGGGCCAAGCATTTGGCGGCTGACTACAAAGGAGAAACGGCGCGCGCAATCGCCGAAGATTGCGGGCCGCCGTGTGCCGTGCCTAACTTCGATCATGGCAATCGATTCGCTGCCCGCCGCCCTCAATCTCGCCCGCGCGGGCGACTTCGATCGGGCGCGGGCGATGCTTGTGCGGCTGATGGTGGCGGCGCCGGGCGAGGCCGACCCCTGCGTCCTGCTGGCGGGGATCGAGCAGCGGCGCGGCGATGTGGATGGCGAGCGAGCGGCCCTGACCGAAGCGCTGCGCCGTGCGCCGCGGCACCTGTCCGCGCTGCTGGCGCGCGCCGCGCTCGAACGGCGGACCGGCGAAGACCGCGCGGCGGTGCGCTTCTATTCCACCGCGCTTGCGGTCGCCGATCACAGCCCGCCGCCGGCGAGCTTCGATGCCGCGATCGCCGACGCGCGTGCGTTCGTGGCGGGGGCCGGCGAGCGGTTCGCCGCCACGCTGGCCGCCGCGATCGATAGCGCGGGGCTCGGCAGCGGAGACCTTCCCCCGCGCGTCGGCGAGGCGATCGAGCTGCTGCTCGGCCGGCGCGAATTGCATCTCCAGCAGCCGTCGATGTTCTATTATCCCGGCCTCGCCCAGCGCGCCTTCTTCGACCGGGCCGCGTTCGACTGGGTGCCCACGGTCGAGGCGGCGACCGCCGATATCCGCGAGGAACTGCTGGCGCTGCTGGCGGGGGACGAGGCGTTCGCCCCCTATGTCCGCTCGATCCCCGACCAGCCACCACCCGCCAACCACCTGCTCGACGATCCCGCCTGGGGCGCGGTCCACCTGTTCGAGGGGGGCCGGCCGCACCCGGTCCACGCCGCGCGCTGCCCGGCGACGATGGCGGCGCTCGCGCAGGCGCCGCAGCCGGCAATCGGCACGCGCTCGCCGATGGCGCTGTTCTCCCGCCTCAAGCCCGGCACGCACATCCGCCCGCATCACGGCGTCTTCAACACGCGCCTCATCTGTCACCTGCCGCTGATCGTGCCGCCCGGCTGCGGCATCCGCGTGGGTGCCGACACGCGTGAGTGGCGGGAGGGCGAGCTCCTGATCTTCGATGACAGCTTCGAGCATGAGGCGTGGAATCGCGGCACCGGCGACCGCGTGGTGCTGCTGTTCGAGATCTGGCGCCCCGACATCGGCGAGGTAGAGCGCGCCGCGCTGACCGCGCTGCTCGGCGCGGTCGAGGCGCACGGCATCGCGGCGGAGGCATAGCGCCGCCCGGAGAACGCCGTTACACCCGCCGCAAAAGTATCGGGAGAGACGTTCGTGACCCTTCGTACCGGCGGCCGCATTCTTGTCGAAAATCTGGTGGCGCAGGGCTGCGATCGACTGTTCCAGGTGCCGGGGGAGAGCTTCCTCGCGGTGCTCGATGCGCTGGTCGACGTACCCGCGATCGACGTGGTGACGTGCCGGCAGGAAGGCGGCGTCACCTTCATGGCGTCGGCCGACGGCAAGATGACCGGGCGGCCCGGCATCGCCTTCGTCACGCGCGGGCCGGGGGCGACCAATGCCTCGATCGGCGTGCACGTCGCGATGCAGGACTCGCTGCCGATGATCCTGTTCATCGGCGACATCGACCGCGGCACGCGGCACCGCGAGGCGTTCCAGGAAATCGACTTCGAGGCGATGTTCGCGCCGATCGCCAAATGGGCCGCACGCATCGACGATGCCGCGCGCATCCCGGAATATGTCGCACGCGCCTATGCCACCGCGATGAACGGCCGGCCCGGTCCCGTCGTGCTGGCGCTGCCCGAGGACATGTTGCTCGACCAGGTCGAGGTCGCCGACCGCCCGCGCGTGGAGAAGCTGCGACAGGCCCCCGACCCCGCCGCCATGGACCGCCTCGCCGGGCTGATCCGCGGGGCCGAGCGGCCGGTGGCGATCGTCGGCGGTGCGGGCTGGTGCGACGGCACCGCCACCGCCTTCGCCAGCGCCGCCACCCGCATCGGCCTGCCCGTCGCCGCCGCGTTCCGGCAGCAGGATTCGGTTTCGAACGACATGCCGGTCTATGCCGGCAATCTCGGTTACGGCCCCTGCCCTCTGCTGCCCAAGCGCATCAGGGAAGCCGACCTGCTGATCGTCGTCGGTGCGCGGCTGGGGGAGGCAACGACCGACGGCTATACGCTCGTCACGCCCGAGCATCCGGGCCAGACGCTCGTCCACGTCCATCCCGATCCGACCGAGCTTAACCGCGTCTATCGCACCGACCTGTCCATCTGTGCCGATATGCGCAGCTTCGCGCGGGCGCTCGATACGCTGACCGACCTGCCGGATTTCGACAGCGGCGCGGCGGCGCATGCCGAATGGCTCGACTGGTCCGATCCCAGGCCCCGCGAGGGCGTGCCGATGGACCTCGGCCCGTGCGTGAAGACGATGCGGGAGGCGCTGCCCGCCGACACGATGATCTGCAACGGCGCGGGCAATTTCTCGGGCTGGTGGCACCGCTACTGGCGCTATTCGGGGCCGTGCAGCCAGTTGGCGCCGACCGCCGGCGCGATGGGATACGGCACCCCCGCCGCGATCGCCGCGGCGCTGCGCTATCCCGGCCGCACGGTGGCGGCGATCGCGGGCGACGGCGATTTCCTGATGAACGGACAGGAACTGGCGACTGCGGTCCAGCACGGCGCGAACCTGATCGTCTTCGTCGTCGACAATGGCGGCTACGGCACGATCCGCATGCATCAGGAGCGCGAGTTTCCCGGCCGCGTCTCGGCGACGCGCCTCTCCAACCCCGACTTCGCCGCGCTCGCCCGCGCTTACGGCGCGACGGCCGAAACGATTGACCGCACCGAGGATTTCGCCGCCGCGCTGGGCCGCGCAAAGGCGGGCAGCGGCGTGCGGTTGCTGCATATCCGTACCGATATCGAAGTCATCAACTTCGCCACGACGATCGAGGCGTTGCGCAACCGCTGACGGGGGACTTGTAATGGAGCGCCGGACGTTCGTGACGGGCCGGGGCGGCGATCGCGGCGCTGCCGGCGCGGGCGGCGACGGGCGGCGGTGCGCTGGTGCAGGTTGGCGCGCATCGCCTGTGGGTTGACGACAGCGGACTGCGCACCGCCCCGCCGCTCCTCTATATCCATGGCGGCCCTGGCATCGGTGCGCTCGATTTCGAGCGGTACATGAAACCCGCGCTCGGCGACGCGTTCCGCCTCATCAGCGTCGACCAGCGCGGGGTGCTGCGGTCGGACCCGCTACCCAAGGGCGCGAAGGTGACAATCGACGACCTGATCGCCGATTTCGAGCGCATCCGCGCGAAGCTCGGCATCGAGCGCTGGCAGATCCTCGGCCACAGTTTCGGCGGCACCTATGCGCTGCGCTACGCGCTCGCCCATCCGGGCCCGATCGAGCGGCTGATCCTCGAATCGCCCGCGATCGACGTGCCGAGCTCGTTCCGCTGGCTGTGCGCGAGCGCCGCGCAACTGCTCAACGGCGTCGATTTCGATGCCGCCGTAACTGCCATGCGTCTTGCCGATGTCGCCACGCCGGTCGATGCACGGTTCCTCGGCGACATGGAGCGGGCGATCGGCGCGCTCGGGCCGCGGCGGCAGGAACTCTATGTCGTGCAGCCGCAGAACCGCGACATGTTCTCGCGCCTTGCCGCCACCGCCGGGCTACCCGACGCCCGATGGGAACAGGGCCAGGCACAGGGGCGCGCCATCCTCGACGAACCTTCGACATTCAAGCCGATGCTGGGTGCGGTCGCGCAGTGGAAAGGGCCGCTCTTGCTGGTCCGCGGCGCGGGCGACCATGTGACGAGCCCCGCCGAACTCGCCACGGTGCGGGCGGCCGGGGGCAGGATCGTGACGGTCCCCGATGCCGGGCACTTCGTCCACGTCGAGCAACCCGCGCGCCTGGCCGAAATCCTCAAAAACCAACACTGAGGCGCGTCGCCGCCGCTCGCAGCAAAACGGCCGCCCGTCCAAAGACGAGCGGCCGCTTGGCTCAAGTCAAAGCGTCAGGTCGATCAGACCTTGTCGCCCAGCGCACCCTTGATCGCGCCGCCGGCCTGCTGGGCCTTGCCCTTGGCTTCCTGCGCCTGACCGTCGGCACACGTCTCGGGGTTGTCCGACTTCTGCTTCACTTCGCCGATAGCTTCGTTGACCTTGCCCTTGATCTTGTCGACCAGCTCGCCCATCGAAATTCTCCTTACACGATACCACGGCACCATTTGCGCCGTTCGTCATGTAAAACGGCTCAACCCGCCGCCGGTTCCAAACCTAGATCAAACCGGCCAGCGGGCTCGACGGGTCGGCGTAGCGGCGCTTGGCCATGCGACCGGCGCGATAGCCCATGCGGCCGGACTCCACCGCCGCCTTCATCGCCGCGGCCATCAGGATCGGGTCCTTCGCCTCGGCGATCGCGGTGTTCATGAGCACGCCGTCGCAACCGAGCTCCATCGCCCGCGCCGCGTCCGACGCCTGCCCTACGCCCGCATCAACCAGCACGGGCACGCCCGCCCCCTCGACGATCAGGCGGATCGTCACCTCGTTCTGGATACCCAGGCCCGAGCCGATCGGCGCGCCGAGCGGCATGATCGCGACCGCGCCGGCTTCTTCCAATTGCTTCGCCGCGATCGGATCGTCGGTGCAATAGACCATCGGCTTGAACCCCTCGCGCACCAGCACCTCGGTCGCCTTCAGCGTCTCGCGCATGTTGGGATAAAGCGTGCGCGCCTCGCCCAGCACCTCCAGCTTGACGAGGTCCCAGCCGCCGGCCTCGCGCGCCAGCCGGAGCGTGCGGATCGCGCTGTCCGCGTCGAAGCAGCCGGCGGTGTTGGGGAGGTAGGTGACGCGCTTGGGGTCGATGAAGTCGGTGAGCATCGGCGCGTTCGGATCGCTCACGTTCACGCGCCGGACCGCGACGGTGACGATCTCCGCCCCCGACGCCTCGACCGCGGCGGCGTTCTGCGCGAAGTCCTTGTACTTGCCCGTGCCGACGATCAGCCGCGAGCGGAACGTCCGGCCCGCGACGGTCCAGCTATCCGCGTCGACCGCCGCCTGATGGTCGCCACCACCGACGAAATGCACGATCTCGAGCTCGTCGCCGTCCTCGACACGCACGTCCTTCAGCGTCGAGCGCGGCACGACTTCCATGTTCCGTTCGACCGCGACTTTTTCGGGGACGAGGCCGAGTTCGCTTGCGAGTTCGGCGAGCGTCACGCCGTCCTTCACGCGCTTGTGCTCGCCGTTCACGCGGATCGAGATGGTGCCGTCGCTGTGCATCGCCGTCCTTCGATGTCGTTGGTCGCCTTAACCATCGCTCGACTTCGGACCGATGGTGCGGGTATGGAAGGCGCTCGATCTAGGCGCCGTCCGCCGCGCCCGCAACCGGAAGCGCCGATGGCCGATCTGATCTACGTCCTCAACGGTCCGAACCTCAATCTGCTCGGCACGCGCGAGCCGGATATCTACGGCGCCGACACGCTCGACGACATCGCCGGGATGCTCGAGGACCGGGCGCGCGAGCTGGGGCTGGAGGTCGAGGTGCGCCAGTCGAACCATGAGGGGCATCTGGTCGACTGGCTGCACGAGGCGCAGGCGGAGGGGGCGCGCGCCGTCCTCCTCAATGCCGCCGCCTTCACCCACACTTCCGTCGCGCTGCACGATGCGATCAAGGCGATCCGCACGCCGGTGATCGAAGTCCACCTGTCCAACCCGCACAAGCGCGAGACCTTTCGCCACAAGAGCTATGTGGGGATGGCCGCGCACGGCACCATCGCGGGCTTCGGCGCGCAGAGCTACGTCCTCGCGCTTGAAGCCGCCGCACGGCTGGCCTAAAGGGCCGCACTTTTATTGGGAAGCAACAGTCGCATGTCAGAAGAGAGCGAAGGCAAACGCCACATGCGCGTCGATATCGAGCTGGTCCGTCAGCTGGCCGGCGTGCTCGACGAGACGCAGTTGACCGAGATCGAGGTCGAGGACGGCGAGCGCCGGGTCCGCGTCGCGCGCGAAGTCACCGTGGCGCCGATGATGCACGCCGCCCCCGCCTATGCCCCGACGATCGCGCATGCGCCGCAGCCGGTTGCTGCTGCGCCCGCCGCCGCCGAGGCCGGTGCGTCGGCCCCCGCGATCGCCGTCAACGCGGTCAAGTCGCCGATGGTCGGCACCGCCTATCTCGCGGCCGAGCCGGGCGCCAAGCCCTTCGCTGCGGTCGGCCAGACGGTCGCCGCCGGCGACACGCTCCTCATCATCGAGGCGATGAAGGTCATGAACCCGATCGTCGCGCCCGCCGCCGGCACGGTGACCCAGGTGCTGATCGAGAACGGCCAGCCCGTCGAGTTCGACCAGCCGCTGATCGTCGTCAGCTAAGATGCCGCAGATCAAGAAGCTCCTGATCGCCAATCGCGGCGAGATCGCGCTGCGCATCCACCGCGCCTGCCACGAAATGGGCATCAAGACGGTGGCGGTGCACTCGACCGCCGATGCCGACGCGATGCATGTGCGCCTCGCCGACGAGGCGATCTGCATCGGCCCGCCACCCGCGGGCGAGAGCTATCTGAACATCCCCAACATCATCTCGGCCGCCGAAATCTCCGGCGCCGACGCGATCCATCCCGGCTATGGCTTCCTCAGCGAGAACGCCAAGTTCGCCGAGATCGTCGAGCTTCACAACATCCTGTTCGTGGGACCCAAGCCCGAGCATATCCGGGTGATGGGCGACAAGGTGGAGGCCAAGCGCACCGCCGGCGCGCTCGGCCTGCCGCTCGTCCCCGGCTCCGACGGCGCGGTCAACGACATCGCCGAGGCCAAGGCGATCGCCGAGCGGATCGGCTATCCGGTCATCATCAAGGCCGCGAGCGGCGGCGGCGGGCGCGGCATGAAGGTGTGCAACGCCCCCGACCAGCTCGAGACGCTGATGCAGCAGGCGGGCAGCGAGGCGAAGGCCGCGTTCGGCGACGCCACCGTCTATATCGAGAAGTATCTCGGCAATCCGCGCCACATCGAGTTCCAGGTAATCGGCGACGGCGAGGGCAATGCCATCCACCTCGGCGAGCGCGACTGCTCGCTCCAGCGCCGCCACCAGAAGGTGCTGGAGGAAGCGCCCTCCCCCGTCCTCGGCGCCGAGGATCGCGCGCGCATGGGTGGCATCGTCGCCAAGGCGATGGCCGACATGGGCTATCGCGGCGCGGGCACGATCGAGTTCCTGTGGGAAAACGGCGAATTCTACTTCATCGAGATGAACACCCGGCTTCAGGTCGAGCATCCGGTGACCGAGATGATTACCGGCGTCGACCTGGTCCGCGAACAGATCCGCGTCGCCGAAGGGCACGGCCTGTCGGTGCGCCAAGAGGATATCCGCTTCACCGGCCACGCGATCGAATGCCGCATCAATGCAGAGGATGCGCGCACCTTCGCCCCCTCGCCCGGCAAGGTCACCTATTTTCATGCGCCGGGCGGGATGCATGTGCGCGTCGATAGCGGGCTCTACGCCGGCTATCGCATCCCGCCCTATTACGATTCGATGATCGCCAAGCTGATCGTCTATGGCCGCACGCGCGAGGGGTGCCTGATGCGCCTGCGCCGCGCGCTCGAGGAGTTCGTGGTCGAGGGGGTCAAGACGACGATCCCGCTGCACCAGGCGCTGCTCGACGACCCCGAGTTCCAGTCGGGCGACTATACGATCAAGTGGCTCGAGGAATGGCTCGCGAAGGACGCGTGAGCCGATGATGGATCGTCCGGCGCCGCCAGCGGTTGGCGCCGGATGACCGACATCACTCCCGCCGACCACCCCTTCCTCGAACGCGCGATCGAACTCGCCGCCGAAGCCGATGCGGCGGGCGATCACCCGTTCGGTTCTCTGCTCGTCGATGCTAAGGGCAACGTCCTGGCCGAGGATCGCAACCGCGCGGTCAGCGTCGATCCGACACGGCACCCGGAATTCACGCTGGCGCGCTGGGCCGCGCACCATCTCGATGACGCGGCGCGCCGGTCGGCGACGCTCTATACCTCGACCGAGCATTGCCCCATGTGCGCCGCCGCGCATGGCTGGGTGGGCCTTGGCCGCATCGTCTATGCCAGTTCCGCGGGCCAGCTTGCCGGCTGGCTGGCGGAAGCGGGTGCCGAGCCCTCACCCGTGCGCGCGATCCCGATCGAGCAGGTGTCGCCCGACACGCCTGTCGCCGGCCCGTGGGAGGCCGCTGCCGATCGGCTGCGCCAATTGCATCAGGATAATTACCGGCGGCGCGGCGATCAACCGCGCGGCATCGATCCCTCGATCCGGTTGATGCGCTCGACCTCGCGCTGATTCTGCGCGCGCGCGTCGGCCAATAGCGTCTCCAGCGAGGGATAGGGCGGCTTGCCCTCCGCCGCGCGGTCGATCGCCAGCTTCTCGATATCGGCGAGCGCGCCCGCGGTGCCGCTGCGCAGCGTGTCGAGTTCGGCGAGCGCCACCTGCGCCGCGATCCACGGCTCGCTGCCCGCCGACGCGCCCTTCGCCCGGGCCGCCAGCCGCTCGGCCTCCCCCGCCTTGCCGGCAAAGGCAGCGCCAGCCTTCGCGAGCGCGCCCTTCGCCTTCGCCACCTGTGCGTCGAGTGCCACATCGGGGGTCGCCACCGGCTCGGGCTTCGGCGCCGGATCGGCGAAGCCCCGCTTCTCGATCGGCCGCGGCAGCAGCGAGGGATAGCCGTCGTCCCCCCGGCTCGCGCACGCGGCAAGAAGAACAAGGGCGGACAGGGCGGGGACGGACAGGGCAAGGGCGGATCGCATCACCCCTCAACGCCTATCGCCGCATTTTTTTGCACGCAACGGGGTTGCGCGGTCCGCAAACGCCGTTTAGAGGCCCCCTCCTACCGCGCACCCGTAGCTCAGCTGGATAGAGCATCAGACTACGAATCTGAGGGTCGGACGTTCGAATCGTTCCGGGTGCGCCATTCCCCCCCCTTCGTCGGCGTCTTCACGAACACCCCGTCGGGTGGCGTTCGTCGCATTGCACTCAGCATCGTCGAAAAGCCCCTTGTGACTTTATAACATCGCGGTACACAGGCGCGTCTTTCCCCAAGCGTACCGGAATCGTGCCGATGTTGCTTCGCCCCCTGCTGCTCGCCTCCACCATGCTCGTCGCCGTTCCGGCCTTTGCCGAGGAAAAGGCGCCCCCCGCCGCCGACACCCCCGCAGAGGCGCAGCGCGGCGACCATTCGGAGGATCGCACCGACATCATCGTCACTGCGCCCTATGAGCAGACGCAGGGCGACATCCTGTCGGGCACGTCGGTACTGACCGGCCAGGCGCTGACCCGCGACCTGCGCCCCTCGATCGGCGACACGCTGGCGCGCCAGCCGGGCGTCAGTGCCTCGTCCTTCGGCCCCAGTGCGTCGCGGCCGATCCTGCGCGGCTTTTCCGGCGATCGGGTGCGCGTGCTGATCGACGGCATCGGCTCGGTCGACGCCTCGACCACCTCGGTCGACCATGCGCCGGTCATCAACCCGCTGACCGCCGACCGGATCGAGGTGCTGCGCGGCCCCTCCGCCCTCCTGTTCGGCTCTTCGGCGATCGGCGGCGTCGTCAACGTCATCGACAACCGCATCCCCCGCGCCCTTCCCGAGGAAGCCGTGCATGTGGATGTCATCGGCAACTACGCCACCGCGGCCAAGGAACGCTCGGTCGCGGGCGAGCTCGACGTGCCGATCGCGGGCAAGCTCGTCGCGCATGTCGACGGCAGCTATCTCAAGACCGACGACCTGCGTACCGGCGGCTATCTGCTCAGCCCGCAACTGCGTTCACTGGCAGCAGCGAGCGACGACGAGGAAGTGCGCGAGAACGCCACCTTGCGCGGCCGCCTGCCCAACACCGCGTCGGAAACCTGGGAAGTCGCCGGCGGCCTCAGCCTCGTTACCGATCGCGGTCATCTGGGCTTCTCGGTCAGCCGCTACGAGAGCCTGTACGGCGTGCCCTCGCGCCTCGACTACGAGGCACATGATCACGGCGAGGAGGGCATGGTCGACGAAGCGGAGGGCCATGGCCATGAGCAGGTCCGCCTGAACCTCAAGCAGACGCGCTTCGACATTCGCGGCGAGGTCGAGACCGAAGGCTTCCTCGACAAGATTCGCGTTCGCCTGGCCGCGGCCGACTATCGCCATGACGAGATCGAGGATACCGGCGCGATCGGCACCAGCTTCTTCAACCAGGGCTATGAAGGTCGCCTCGAACTCGTCCAGCGCGCCAAGGGCGGCTGGAAGGGCGCGTCGGGCGTGCAGATGTTCATCCGCGACTTCGACGTCGAGGGCGAAGAAAAGTTCGTGCCGCGCAACACCACCGAGCAGTACGGCGTCTTCACGCTCCAGAGCGTCGACCTCGGCCGGCTGCGCGTCGAGGGCGGCGCCCGCTTCGAGCAGACGAGCCTGACCGCTCAGGCCGACGCCCAGCTCGGCACGCCGCGCTATGATCGCGACTTCGATGCGCTCTCCGCCTCGTTCGGGGCGAGCTATCAGCTTGCCGACGGCATCCGCATCGGCCTCAACGGTTCGCGCAGCGAGCGCGCGCCCTCGGCCGAGGAGCTGTTCGCCAACGGCCCGCACGCGGGCACCCAGTCGTACGAGATCGGCGATCCGACCTTCGCCAAGGAAAAGAGCTGGGGGTTGGAAGGGACGCTGCGCGGCTCGGTCCCGGGCGTCAGCTTCGCACTGGCCGGCTATTACAACTGGTTCAGCGACTATATCTATCAGTCGCCGACGGGCGAGGTGATCGACGACCTGCCCGTGTTCCAATACGCACAGGCCGATGCCCGCGTCTGGGGCTTCGAGGCGGAGGCCAAGGCCGATCTCGCGACCTTCGGTACGACCAGGCTGAGCATCGACGGCCTTGCCGACTATGTCCGCACGACGATCTCCGACGTCGGCCCGGCGCCGCGCATCCCGCCGCTGCGCATGCTCGGCGGAATCGAGGCCAACGGCGACCAGTTCAACGGCCGGGTCGAGGTCGAGCACGTGTTCGAACAGGACCGCGTCACCGATTTCGAGCTGCCGACCAACGGCTACACGATGGTCAACGCCTCGCTCGCGTTCAAGCCGTTCGGCCGCGGCAACGCGACCAGCCTGACGCTGTCGGCGAACAACCTGTTCGATGTCGAGGCGC
>CAJYLT010000089.1 GCA_913775795.1 uncultured Sphingomonas sp.
CCCAGCCCGGCGCTGATCCACGCGATGATCGAGCGGCTGGGCGGCGGGCGCGCGGCGTTCGTCGGCGATTCGATCTTCGACATCGAGGCGGCGCATGCGGCCGGCATCCCGGCGATCGCGGTCAGCTTCGGCTTCCTGATGCAGCCGGTCGAGGAACTCGGCGCCGACGCGATCATCGATCATTATGACGATTTGATCCCCGCGCTCGAGCGGCTGGGGTGATCCGGTCGTTCGCCCCCGGCGATCTGGACGGCCTCGATGCGCTGTGGCGCACCTGTTTCCCGGACGATCCCCCGCGCAACGCCGCGCGTGTGTCGGTCCCCGAAAAGCTGCGCGTCGAACCCGCCTCGGTCCTAATCGCCGAGGATGCGGGCGTGATCGTCGGCAGCGTCATGCACGGCTATGACGGCCATCGCGGCTGGCTGTGGGGCGTCGCCGTCGCGCCATCGCACCGCGGGCGGGGTCTCGGCGCCGCGCTGGTCCGCGCGGCAGAGGCTGCACTGGCGGAACGCGGCTGCCCCAAGGTCAATCTTCAGATCCGTGAGGGGAACGCCGCCGTCACCGCCTTTTACGAACGGCTCGGCTATGTGATCGAGCCGCGCATCAACATGGGCAAGCTGCTCTAACCGACCGGTCGATAGCCCTTGCGCCACTTGGTCCACAGGTGCCGCGCCAGCATCGCCGGCGGCATTCGGATCAGATGCCCGCGCAGGTAGAAGGCGAACTCGCTGACCTTGCGCCGCTGTCGCCCCCAGCCGTCGCGGCCGAGCAGGCGGCGGACGAACAGCCGGTCCGTCGGCGTCAGCGACGCGCCTGCACCGTAGAGCCACTGGCTCAGCCGCAACGCCCGATCCACGGCCGGCAGTAACCCGTGCCACCGCGCCCGGTCGCGCAGCCCCTCGACATAGCCCGGTACGTCAAACTCGCCGATCAGGCAGTGAATGTCCCACAGGTTGCGAAGCCCGCCGGCCAGATCGCCATCGGCGAACAGGTGCGCGGCGGCATGGATCACCACATCCTCTCGGCTCAGCATCGACAGCCCGCCGCCGATCTCCACCGCCCCTGCCACCAGTGCCGCCGCATCGGGCTTCGGCGCGGCGGTAAGCGGCAGGATCGTGTGATGAACGTCGATCATCCGGTCCCGCTCGCGGTGGATGAGCGGCGGCAGTTCGTGCATCCAGCGGCGATAATAGGCGTCGTCATAGGGGTCGGGCTTCACCCATTCCCAGCCCGCCGCCAGCAGCGCCCCCTCTGCCTCGTCCAGCCGATCGCGCGGCACGAGGATGTCGAGGTCGCCGATATGCCGCCCCCGCCCCGCCTCCAGCCCCGCCGCGACGAAGGCGGTCCCCTTGAGCAGGATCACCGGCACGCCGATGGGCGCCAGCGCCCGGCGCGCCATCTCCGCCTCCCACAGCGCGGCGATCCGGCCCTGTTCGGCCGAGGCGCGCGCGTCCTCGAGGATCCTCGCCGCCGCTACGGGCATCGGCAGGCCGGCGACGCGGTGCGCGAGCGTCCCGATCATCTGCTCTGCGCGAGCGGCGGAAATCAGCGCGGTCCAGCCACCTGCGTTGAACCTCGCGACCGACGCCGGATCGCGTAGCGCCGCAACGAGCAGCCGCGCGCTCATGCCAGCGCCTCGACCTGTGCGACCGCTGTCGCCGCGTCGGGATAGTCGATCGCGGTTGCCGGCACACTCGCGACCAGCCGGGTCAGCGCGTCGAACCCCCGCTCGCCCAGCGCGACGTAATTGGTCGACGCCTGCGTCAGCCGCACGAACGTCTCGGCGGGCGGCACCTCTCGCTCGGCGCGGTCAAGGCCGAAGCGGGGAAAGACGATATGTGCCGCCACCGCCGGCTCGGCCATCACCGCGATCGAGCGCGCATCGGGGACAAGGTGGCGGATGTCGCCCTTGGGTGTCTTGAGTTGCGGCGGACCGAACCGCGCCTGTGGCAGCGCCGCCTGCATCACCGCCACACTTTCGTTCTTCAGGCTGACGAGCCGCGGAAAGCCGTGGATCAGGCCGGTCGCCGGATCGACCAGCGCGAACTCGTCGCCCATCAGCCGCCAGCCGCGCGCCATCAGCAGCGCGGCGAGCGTCGATTTCCCCGCGCCGCTCTCCCCCGTCATCAGCACCGCCCGGCCGTCCCGCTCGACGCAACTGGCATGGAGCAGCAGATAGCGTCGCTGGGCGAGCGCCATCTGGAGGTTCATGCCCATCTCGGCGGCGAGCAGACCGAGGTCGAGGGGCAGCGGCGCGGCATCGGGAATGGTGAAGTCGCCGCCGATCATCACCGCCGGCCGCAAGAAGCGTCGCCACGGCCGCGCCGCGAACAGGCGGACCGTGAAGTCGGGCACGTTGTCCTCCGGCTTCGGATAATCGTTATACAGGTCCTCAAGCTCGGCGATCGGCCGACGCCAGTCGCTGCCGACGCGGAACCCCGCCGGGCCGATGCGTACCGAAAAGACGTGTCTCACGCGGCCGTCACCAGCCCGGCGGCGGCAAGCTCCTCCAGCCGGTCGGTCAGGGCGGCTGGGTCGGGATCGACCAGCGCATAGTCGCGAGCCAGCCGATCGAGGATCGCCTGAACGTCCAGCGCCTCATCCCCCAGCGCCGCGAGGATCTCGGGCACCGGCGCCTCGACGATATGCGTCTGGCCCGACGCGCGGTGATAGATGGCGGTCAGCACGTCGAGCGGCACGATGCGCAGGCTCGCCCGGTCGGCGGCACGATAGCGCATCGCGTGGCTCGTCAGGCGCGGGGCATCTGCAGCGAGGCGAAGCAGGTGAAGCCGCTCGTCCCCTGCTGCAATCGGCGGATATAGTTGGTGTAGGCCTTGCTGCGCTGGTAGTCGGTGCCGGGCAGCGTGCCGCCGTTCAGCGCGCGCTTGACCTCCTCACCCTTGAACGGACGGCCCGCGGGCGGGAACGCGCCCTGCGTGCCGGCGGGCACCAGCTTGCCGTCGGGCGCGATATACTGGCCCGCACGCGCCGGATCGGGCACGGGGATCTGGCAGTTCGAGATCGACGCCGCAGTCTGCGCCAGCGCCGGGCGGATCGAGATCACCGCCGACGCCCCCACCGCACCGATCATCAGCGCGCGGCGGCCAAGCGCCGGGCCGGGCGTCGCATCGCCGGTCTCGACGGGCGGGGTATCGGGCGTGTCTTCGCTCATGGTCGCACTCTTCCTCGCCCACGCCAGCTTGCGCAATGGTTAAAGTCACGGGGAAAGCGCACAATTCGGGACAAGCCCTCCCCACAAGCTGTACCTCGGCGAAGTTCGGGGCCTAGTATCGAGCCGCGCAGTTATCATCACCCCCACCCAACTGGACCCCGGCCTACGCGGGGTACGGCTTTGGATCGGCGCCCGGACCCGCTAGACCGGGCGCAATGTCCCTTCGCCTTCTCCTGCCTGCGCTCGCGCTGTTCCTCGCGAGCCCGACGCCCCCGCCGGTCCCCGCCGACCCGCCGCTCTGGGTCGTGCGCGATGCGGACACCACCATCTATCTGTTCGGCAGCGTCCATTGGCTGAAGCCCAACCTCGCCTGGTTCGACGACGACGTGCGGGGCGCGTTCGATCGCGCGGACACGCTCGTCCTGGAAACCCCGCCGGTCGAGCCGGCGGAGGCGCAGCGGACGCAGGACGCGATCGGCAAGACGGCTGACGGCCCGACCTTGCCGGAACGGCTGCCCGAGGCATACCGTCCGAAGCTGGCAGCCGCGCTGGCCGAACTCGGCTATCCGGCGGGCGCGTTCGACCGCGTAAAGCCGTGGCTGGCCGCGACGACGCTGTCGATCCTGCCGCTCAAGCGCCGCGGCTACGACGTGTCGGCGGGGGTGGAGGCGGTGCTGACCAAGGCGGCGCAGGGCGCGGGAAAGCCGATCGTCGGTCTCGAACCGCGGGTGCAGCAGCTCGGCTATTTCGACGCGCTGCCGGAGGACGCGCAGATGGCGATGCTGAAGCGCCAGCTGGACAATATGGACACGACCGGCGACTCGACCGACGCGGTGCTCGCCGCCTGGACGGCGGGCGATGCCGCCGCGCTTGGCCGCATCATCGACGCCGATCAGCGCGCCAGTTCGGCGGCGTTCGGCAAGGCGATCCTTTCGAACCGCAACCGTCGCTGGGCCGGCTGGATCGCCGAGCGCATGAAGCGACCCGGCACCGTCTTCATGGCGGTCGGCGTCGGCCACCTGACCGGCAGCGACACCGTCCAGCGCGCGCTGGCCGAGCGGGGCCTTACGGCCTGCCGCGTCAGGCCTGCGGCTTCCAGGTGAAGACGCGGTAGAGGTAGAGGACGACCACCGCGACCATCAGGATGATCGCCACCGGGCCGTAATAATGCTCGAACTGCCCGAACTCGTTCTTGAGGATGTACCCCGCCCCGATCAGGACGCTGTTCCAGATCGCGGTGCCCAGCGTCGTCCAGAACAGGAACTTCACCTGGCTCATCTTGAGCATGCCCGCGGGCAGCGAGATCATCGTGCGGACTGTGGGCAGGAAGCGCGCGTAGAAGACGATCGCGCCGTCGTGGCGCGTGAAGAAGCCGATGATCTTCTCGACCTCCCGCCAGTCGAGCGTCAGCCAGCGGCCATAACGGTCGATCAGCGGCTTGAACCGCGAATAGCCGACGACGTGACCGATCCAGTACCAGACCCAATTGCCCAGCACCGCGCCGATCGTCCCCGCCGCGACCGCCGCGGCGAAGCCGAGCTTGCCGTCGGCGACCGCCATGCCGGTCAGGCCCATGATGACCTCCGACGGGATCGGCGGGAACACGTTTTCGAGGAACATCGCGAACGCGATCCCCAGATAGCCCCAGGCGCCGACGAGTTCGATCAGGCGGTCGGTCATGCACGCTTCCTTGGTGTGAAGGCGCGCGCTCTAGGCGCGTCGGCGCCCAGTGGCAATCACCGCGCCGCCAGCCGCGCGTCGATCGCATCCCAGATCGCGCCCGCCGTATCGGTCCCGTTGAACCGGTCGATCGCGACGATCCCGGTGGGGCTGGTCACGTTGATCTCGGTCAGCCACTCGCCGCCGATCACGTCGATGCCAACGAAGATCAGCCCGCGCGCCTTCAGTTCCGGCCCGAGCGCAGCACAGATCCCGCGCTCCGTCGGCGTAAGTTCCGCTGCCTCCGCGCGCCCGCCCACGGCCAGGTTAGAGCGGATTTCGCCCTCCCCCGGCAGCCGGTTGATCGCGCCCGCCACCTCGCCATCGACCAGCACGATGCGCTTGTCGCCCTTCGCCACGCCGGGCAGGAATGCCTGCACCATGTGCGGCTCGCGCCAGGTCATGTTGAACACCTCGATCAGTGAGGAGAGGTTCTGCCCCCCCTCGTCGATCTTGAAGATCGCCTTGCCGCCATTGCCGTGGAGCGGCTTGACCACCACAGAGCCGTGCTGGGCAAGGAACGTCCGCGCCTCATCGAGGTCGCGGGTCACCAGCGTCGGCGGCATGAAGCGGGCATAGTCGAGCACCCAGACCTTTTCGGGCGCATCGCGGACACTCTTGGGATCGTTGACGACCAGCGTGCGGTCGCTGATCCGCTCGAGCAGATGCGTCGCGGTGATGTAGCCGAGGTCAAAGGGCGGGTCCTGTCGCATCAGCACCACGTCCGCCTCGTCGCCGAGGTCCAGCGGCTGCGGCGCGCCGAGCGTGAAGTGATCGCCCGCGACCGGCCGCACCTCGACGGGCCGCGCGTTGACCCACAGCCGCCCGTCCGACCAGTTGAGCTGATCGGCGGTGTAGTGGAACAGCCGGTGCCCGCGCGCCTGCCCTGCCAGCATCAGCGCGAAGGTCGAATCGCCCGCGATGTTGATGCCTTCGATCGGGTCCATCTGCACGGCGACGGTCAGCGACATGAACTTCTCCCTGATTGAAGCGGCGACTTAGGGTGCCGCTCGCCCGCTGTCACCCGATCCACGCATTCTCGATGTGGCGGGGCAGGCATCCGGGCGCGAGCAGGACCACGTCGATGCGGATCGCCTCGCCGGCCAGCGCGTGTTCGGGCGCGAGGATTTCCGCGGCCGCGGCGACCCGCACCAGCCGCCGCTCGTCGATCGCGTGGTCGAGCTCGGCTTCGGTCGCGCGCGTCTTGACCTCGACGAAGGCGAGCACGCCGGGCCGCCGCGCGATCAGGTCCACCTCCCCCGCCTTGGTCCGCACCCGGCTGGCAACGATCGTCCAGCCTTTCAGCCGGAGATACCACGCCGCCTGTTCCTCGCCGCGCCGTCCGCGCGCCTCGGCGGCGTGGCGATCCCTCACTCGCCGCCTTTGAGCGCCATCGCGCGGGCATAGAGCGCCTTGCGGTCGAGACCCAGCCGCTTGGCCACCTCGCCCGCGGCCTTGGCGGGCGGCAGGCGAGTGAGCGCCTCGGCCAGCGCTGCGTCGCCGTCGTCGGCGCTGGCGGGCGGCGGCGCATCCGGCGGAGCGACGACGACGACGATCTCACCCTTTGGCGGCGCATCGGCATAGCGATCGGCCAGCACCGACAGGCGACCGGTCACGCATTCCTCGAACTTCTTGGTGATCTCGCGCGCCACGCCCGCCTCGCGGTCGCCCAGCCCCTCTGCCAGTGCCGACAGGCACGCCGACAGCCGCGGCCCCGATTCGTAGAGGACGAGCGTCGCGCGGATGCCGGCGATCTCGGCGATCGCCTCGGCTCGCGCATGTTGCTTGGAAGGGAGGAATCCGACGAACAGGAAACGGTCGGTCGGCAGCCCCGCCAGCGTCAGCGCTGCCACCGCCGCGCACGGCCCCGGCACGGTGACGACCGCATGGCCGGCGGCGCGCGCATCGCGCACCAACTTATAGCCCGGATCGGAGATGAGCGGCGTCCCCGCATCGCTGACAAGCGCCACCACCTCGTTCCCCATCCGCGCGATCAGCCCGGGGCGGACCGCATCGGCATTATGGTCGTGATAGGGGGTCATCGGCCGCTTCACGCCGATATGCCTGAGCAGCCCGGCGGTCACGCGACTGTCCTCGACAGCGATCACATCGGCGTGCGAGAGGACGTGCGTAGCCCGCGCCGACAGGTCGCCGAGATTGCCGATCGGGGTGGCAACGATATAGAGACCGGGGACAAGTTCGGCGTTCATCAGGGGAGAGCCATGGCAGAGGCGTACGCGTTACCGCAACCGGGAAAGCAGTTGAAACGGTTGGCGGTGCTGGCCGTGGGCCTCGCGCTCAGCGCCTGTTCGACACTCGTCCCCCGCGGTGCCCCGCCGGGTGAAGCGCCGCCCCCCGCCACCCGCCCCGACACCGGCCCCGCCCCGGTCGGTCCCGGCCTGCCCCAGGATCAGGCGCGCCACCGCGTCGCGCTGCTCGTGCCGCTGACCGGCCCCAATGCCCGCGTCGGCCAGAGCCTTGCCAACGCCACCCAGCTCGCGCTGCTCGACACGCGCAGCGAGGTCGTGCGGATCACCAACTACGACACCGCCCGCGGGGCCGCGGCGGCGGCACAGGCGGCGATTCGCGACGGCAATCGCCTGATCCTCGGCCCGCTGCTGGCCGAGGACGTTCGCGCCGTGGCGCCGATCGCGCGGCGCGCCGACGTGCCCGTCATCAGCTTCTCGAACGACACCGGCGTCGCCGGCGACGGTGTCTTCATCATGGGCTATACCCCTGCCCAGTCGATCGAGCGCGTCGTCGATCACGCGCGGCGCAGCGGGGTCAGCGACTTCGCCGGCCTCGTGCCCACCGGCCTTTATGGTGAGCGAGCCTCGACCAGCTTCCTGCGCGCGGTCGAGGCCGCGGGCGGCCGCGTCGTGGCGCTCCAGACCTTCGATCGCGCGCCGCGCGCTGTCGCCTCGGCAGTCGGCCGCCTCACCGTCCCCTATGACGCGGTGCTGATCGCCGACGGTGCACAGACTGCGGCGGGCGCGGTGCCCGTGATCCGCCGCAGCGCCGCGGGCAAGGCGGCGCGCGTCCTCGGCACCGAACTCTGGAACAGCGATTCGAACGTCGGCGCCAATGCCGCGCTGTCGGGCGCGTGGTACGCCAGCGTCGCGAACAACCTCTACACGCAATATGCCGGCAAGTACCGGACGCGCTTCGGCGCGGCGCCCTATCGACTGTCGTCGATGGGGTATGACGCGGTGCTGCTGACCGTGCGCATCGCCCGCGACTGGCGCGTCGGCTCGCCCTTCCCCGCCGGCCGCCTGTCCGATCGCGACGGGTTCGCGGGCCTCGACGGCGCGTTCCGCTTCGGCCGCGACGGCATCGCCGAACGCGCGCTGGAGGTGAAGGAGGTCCGCGGCGGCACGACCGTGACGGTCAGCCCGGCGCCCAAGAGCTTTCGTTGACTCATCCGTCACCCCGGGCTGGCCCCCGGGGTGACGAGAAGTCAGGTCCGCGCCTCGTGCATCACCTTTGCCGTCAGCGCGGCAAGCTGCTCGGGCGTGTCGATGTCGACCAGCTCCGCCGGGCTCGTCACCACATGCCGGCCGCCCATGACGAGCCGGCGCGCACCCTCGTCCCCGGTCAGCGCCTCGAGGAAATCGAAATGCGCGGCGCCGAACAGCGCCGGGGGCGTCGGGTGCTCGCCGTTGCTCGATGCAACCACCGCATCGTCGCCATTCGCCGTCTCCAACAGGCGATAGATGTGCGCCGCCGTCACTCGCGGCATGTCGGCGAGCGCGATCAGCACCGCCTTCGCCCCGCGCTCGCGCACCGGCGCGAGGCAGAGGCCGAGCGACCGGCCCTGCCCGTCCTCAGGCCGCGGGTTCTGCACGACACGATAGCCGCGCGCGCCGTAATCAAGCGTCGTGCCCGACACGACCGCAATCCGCGCGCGGAACGGTACCGCCGCCAGCGCGGTGACGACGTGCATCCCCACCGGCTCGGCCAGATAGGGCTGCTCCAGCTTGTCGAGGTCGCCGAACCGATCCGACCGGCCCGCCGCCAGCAGGACGAGCGCGGTATCCTCCGCCGCGATCATGCCTCGCCCCCGCGCCATGCCTGGACCATCGCCGCAGCGACCGAGAGCGCGATCTCCGCCGGGCCGACTGCGCCGATGGAGAGCCCCGCCGGCCCGTCGATCCGGTCGAGGTCCGCCGCCGTGACGCCCGCCGCCGCCAGCCGCTCGCGCCGCGCCGCGTGGCTGCGCTTGCTGCCCAGCGCCGCGACATAGCCGGTCGGCCGCGCCAGCGCCGCCGCCAGCGCGGGATCGTCGATCTTGGGATCGTGGCTCAGCGTCACCACCGCGCTCGTCCGGCCGGGAGCCAGCGCCTCGATCGCCTCGTCGGGCCAGCGGTCGTCGAGCGTGACGCCGGGAAACCGCTCCGCGGTCAGGAAGCGTTCGCGCGGATCGACGACGATCGTCTCGATCCCCAGCGGGCGGGCCAGCCCCACCAGCGCCTGCGCGATCTGGACCGCGCCGACGATGATGAGGCGTCGGGCCGGGTCGTAGCGATTGACGAACGCCGCCCCCTCCACCGGCCGCAGCGACGACTGCCCGCTGTCGAGGTCGGTGGAGACGAGCGTGCTCTCGCCTTTCCCCCGCGCCTCGGCGATGCGATCGAACAATTCGGGGTCGAAGCCGTGCGCCGCGACCGGCTGGACCAGCACCGCGATCTCGCCGCCGCAGGGCAGCCCCACTTCCCACGCCGCCGCATCGGCGACGCCGTAGCGCTTGAGGACCGCGGGCGCCCCGCCGATCACTTCGGCGGCGGTGGCCAGGATGTCGTTCTCGACGCAGCCGCCCGACACCGACCCCTCGAACCGGCCATCGGCGTGAACGAGCATGTGGCTCCCCCGCGGGCGCGGGGCCGAGCCCCAGGTCGAGACCACCGTCGCGAGCGCCATCGGCGACCCCGCCCATTCGCGCGCCTTGTCCAGCACGCCGTCGTTATCGCTCACCTGTCACCTCACCGTCATGCGCCGACCACATAGGCATCGCGGCCCGCGCTTGCTAACCCCGGGGGCATGAAGAGGCAGAATGTTGATCCTGACCATCCTCGCTCTTGCGGTCGCGGCCCCCGTGGCTGAGCGCCCGATCGTGATCGCCCACCGCGGCGCGTCGGGCGAGCGGCCCGAACACACGCTGGCGTCGTACGAGCGCGCGACCGAGGTCGGCGCCGACTTCATCGAGCCCGATCTGGTCCTGACCAAGGACGACGTGTTCGTCGCCCGGCACGAGAACGATATCACCGACACCACCGACGTCGCGGCGCACCCAGAGTTCGCCAGCCGCCGGACCGTCAAGACAATCGACGGCGAGCGCCACGACGGCTGGTTCACCGAGGATTTCACGCTCGCCGAGTTGAAGACGCTGCGCGCCAAGGAGCGCCTGCCGCAGCTCCGGCCGCAGAACACCGCCTATGACGGCAAGTTCGAGGTGCCGACGCTCGCCGAGATCATCGACCTCGCCAAGCGCCGGTCAAAGGAAACCGGTCGCACGATCGGCATCTATCCCGAAACCAAGCATCCGACCTTTTTCGCCTCGATCGGCAAGCCGATGGAGCGGCGGCTGGTCGATCAGCTGCACGCCGCCGGCTGGGACTCGGCAAAGGCGCCGGTATTCATCCAGTCGTTCGAGGTGAACAACCTCAAGGCGCTACGAAAGATGACCCGGCTGCGCCTGATCCAGCTCATGTCGGCAGAGGGCGGCCCCGCCGACGACGCACAGCCGAGCTATGCGGCGATGCGCACGCCCGCTGGGATGAAGGCGATCGCCGCCTATGCCGACGGGATTGGGCCGGAAAAGACGCTGGTCGTCGGCAACGACGGCAAGGCCACGACACTCGTCGCCGATGCGCATCGCGCCGGCCTGAAGGTCCATCCCTGGACCATGCGCGCCGAAAACGCCTTCCTGCCGCCCGCCGACCGTGTCGGCACCGATCCCGCCGCGCACGGGCGACTGCGCGCCGAGATCGCGCGCCAGCTTGCCGCCGGGGTCGATGGATTCTTCACCGACTTTCCCTATGATGGCGTCGCGGCGCGTGACGCGTACGCGGGGACGGGGAAGTAGTAACTATGCGTATCGGAATCGTGCTGGCGCTCGCCCTGCCGCTTTTGAGCGGCGGGTGCATTGCCAAGACCGCGTGGGACGTGGCGACGCTGCCGGTCAAGGCGACGGGCCAGGTCGTCGACTGGACGACCACCAGCCAGGAAGAGGCCGACCGCAATTACGGTCGCAAGATGCGCAAGAAGGAAGCCGCCGAGGGTCGCCGCCTGCGCGAGGAAGAACGGCGGCGGAAGCGCGAGGAACGCGAGGATCGGGGCGACTGAGCCTTCCTTCCGTCATCCCGGTGACGGGAATGTTGAAAATGGGCGAGCACCCCTCTAACCCGCCCCCTCGATGCCGCCGTCAGATCATCGCCCCGCCACGCTGCTTCCCGGCGCCGTGTTTCCGCACCGGCACCTGACCGGCATCGCCGGGCTCCAGCCGCACGAGATCACCTTCCTCCTCGACGAGGCCGAGCAATGGGTCGAGGCGAACCGCAATCGCGCCAAGTCCGACCGGCGGCTGGAGGGCGTGACGCAGATCAACGCGTTCTTCGAGAACTCGACGCGCACGCTGCTGTCGTTCGAGATCGCGGGCAAGCGCCTCGGCGCCGACGTGGTCAATATGACCGTTGCCGCCTCCAGCGTGAAGAAGGGCGAGACGCTGATCGACACCGCGGTCACGCTGAACGCGATGCGCGCCGACGTGATCGTCATCCGCCACATGGCGTCGGGCGCGGTGGGGCTGATCGCCGACAAGGTCGATTGCCCCGTCCTCAATGCCGGCGACGGCGCGCACGAGCATCCGACCCAGGCGCTGCTCGACGCGCTGACCATCCGGCGGCGGCGCGGGGGGATCCAGGGCCAGCGCGTCGTCATCTGCGGTGACATTCTGCACAGTCGCGTCGCCCGATCGAACATCCTCGCGCTCACCGCGCTTGCCGCGGAGGTGCGCGTCGTCGCCCCCACCACGCTGATGCCCCCCGCGATCGAGGCGATGCACGTGACCCCGTTCACCGATTTCGACGCCGCGCTGGAGGGCGCCGACGTGGTGATGATGCTGCGGCTTCAGAACGAGCGGATGTCGGGCGCGTACATCCCCTCGACCCGAGAATATCACCGCCGCTACGGCCTGACGCCCGAGCGGCTGGCGCGGGCGAAGCCCGATGCGCTGGTCATGCACCCGGGGCCGATGAACCGCGGGGTCGAGATCACCTCGTCGGTCGCCGACCTGCCCGGCCGCTCGGCGATCACCGAGCAGGTCGAGATGGGGGTGGCGGTCCGCATGGCGTGCCTCGACGTGCTGACCCGGCGTTCGCGCGGGGTGGAGGGCTGGGCATGAAGACGCTCTACCGAAACGCCCGCCTCGTCTGCCCCGAAACCGGCGGGCACCAAGGCAGCCTGCTGGTCGAGGGCGACCGTATCGCCGCGACCGGCGTGGTCGAGGCTCCTACGGATGCCGCGGTCGTCGATTGCCGCGGCAAGTGGCTGGCCCCCGCGATCGTCGATCTCGGCGTGTTCGCGGTGGACAAGGCAGCGTGCATCGCCGGCGGGATCGCGCGCGTCGGCCTGATGCCCGACCAGTCACCGATCCTCGACGATCCCGGCATCGTCCAGCGCGCCGCGGCCAGCGGCAAGCCCGAGCTGTGGGTCCACCCCATCGCCGCCGCGACGCGCGAGTTGAAGGATCTCGATCTCGCCGAAATGGCGATCAATGCAGAGGCGGGCGCGCGCGCCGTCGCCACCGGTCGCGGCTGGATCGCCGATTCGGGGGTGATGGCCCGCGTGCTCGGCTATGCCCGCGACCTCGGCCTCGCCGTCATCGCCCATGCCGAGGACGGCGGCCTTGTCGCCAACGCCATCGCCACCGCGGGCGAGACGGCGACCCGCCTCGGCATTCCCGCCGCGCCCGCGATCGCGGAGGCGCTGGCGATCGCCCGCGACCTGATGCTCGCCGAGCAGTCGGGCGCGCGCCTCCATTTCCGGCAGGTGACGACCGCCGCCGGCTTCGACCTGATACGCCGGGCGAAGGCGCGCGGGATCGCCGTCACTTGCGGCATC
This sequence comes from uncultured Sphingomonas sp., assembly GCA_913775795.1. Taxonomy (GTDB): domain Bacteria; phylum Pseudomonadota; class Alphaproteobacteria; order Sphingomonadales; family Sphingomonadaceae; genus Sphingomonas. Next base: position 13,010 of record CAJYLT010000089.1, read on the forward strand.
ACGCCCGCGCATCTCCTGCTTTCGGACAAGGCGGTGAGCGACTTCCGCACTTTCACCCGCCTCTCGCCGCCGCTGCGCGACGAAAGCGACCGGATCGCGGCGCTCGCTGCGCTGGCGGACGGGACGATCGACGTCCTTTGTTCGGGCCACGATCCGCGCGGGCCGGAAGAGAAACGCCTTCCCTTCGTCGATGCCGCGCCGGGCATGTCGGGCGCCGAGACGCTGCTGGCGCTGTCGCTCACCGCCGCGCGCTCGGCCGGCCTGTCGCTGTCGCAGGTGTTCGATCGCCTGTCGCGCCAGCCAGCCCGACTAATGGGGCTCGACTGCGGCACGCTGGAAGCCGGCATGGCCGCCGACCTCGTGCTTTTCGACGCGCATTCGCCGTGGCAGATCGTCGCCGACGCGATGGTCGCGCGCGCGGGCAACACGCCGTTCGACGGCCTGCCGGTCGAGGGCCGCGTCCTGCAAACGATCAAGGGCGGCGCACGGCTTACCGCCTGACGCCGCCCCTGCTCTCCAAACTCGAAATCGTTATCGCGAGGCCATCATCGGGCCGCGCGCCCAGCTGGCGGTCTGCTCGCCGAGCGCGGTGCGCACGAAGCAGCGGCCGCCCTTCGCGCGCACGGTCGCGCAGAGCGACACGGCCTCCCCGCGCGAATAGCCGCCGACAGAAAGGCGATAGTAATTTGCCGATCCGACGCTGGCCGACATGCCCCGCGGCGTCTGGCCGCTCAGCGCCGGCACGCGGCGGCTGATCCGGCCCCAGGCATCGCGCGCGACGCCGGCATTCTCGAATGCGCCGAGCTGGACGACGTAATTGCCCTTTGCAGCGAGGCGCGGCGCGGCGCGCATCGGCGCAGCGGCCATGCGAACCGGTGCGGCGGCAATCGACGCCGGGATCGCCTGGACGATCTCCCGCCGCTCGGCAAAGACGATCGCCGCGGCGCGCGGCACCTCGGCTGTCGCCACGACAGGCTTGGGCTCGGGCGCGGGCGCCTCGGGCTCGAGCGCCGGGGCATAGGCCGCGATCGGTGTCGGCACCGATGCCATCGCCACCGCCTCGTTCCGATCGCGCAGCGCAAGCTGGACGGGCATGCCGCCATCCTCGACCGCGGTCACGCCGAGCAGCGAGGCCACCTGATCCGACGCGCGCGAGGGGCGCGCGAACTGCGCCCATTGCATGATCCGCTGGTCCGCCTCGGCCGGCGCCAGGTCGATGCCCGCGATCGTCCGCGCTTCCTGCCACTTGCCGGCGAGCGCCAGCGAGAGGGCAAGGTTCTGGCGCACCTTCGACGTTGCCGCTGGGTCGCGTGCCGCCTCGCCCAGCACCGCGACCGCCCCCATCGGGTCGCCCGCCAGCGCGATCGCAAGTCCGCGATCGGCGGGCTGCATGTCGCCGCCATGCTCGTCGATCAGCTTGCGCGCCGCCTGCCAGTCGCCCAGCGCGATCTTGCTGAGCGCCAGGTTGAGCGCGATGCGCCCGTCCTTCCCGTCGAGCTTCAATGCGTCCTCGAACGCCTGCGCGGCCGAAGCGAAGCGGCCGGCGCCCAGATAGGTCCGACCGAGCAGCGTGCGACGTTCGGCGTTGTCGGGAACCAGCAGCACCGCCTGTTCGGCGCGGCCGATCGCCTCGTCATGCTTGCCGGCCTTCATCGCCTTCTCGGCGAGCCTGGCCTGCTTTGCGGCGGCGCGCATCTGTGCCTCAAGATCGCGATTGCCCGCGACCGCCGCCGCCGACTGCAGCGCGACACCGCCAACGGCGATCCCGCCGATCGCGGTCACCGCCGCCATTCCAAGCCCGATCCGCTTGCCCCAATGCATCTTCCGTCCCCCGGTTCAGCGATTGCCGTCGTCGGGGCGGATCTGCGCGGCAAGCGCTTCCACCCCGGCGAGGTTGTCGAGATATTTGTCGAGCGCCTCGGTCACGATCAGCTGGGCCGAACGGCCCTCGACCGCGGTGGCGAGGCGAAGTTTGAGGTGTCGCTCGGCATCGAGCCGCAGCGTGAAGGCCGCCTTGCCGCGCCGCGTCGAAACCGCGGCGGCCAGGCGGGAAAAGTCGATCGGCGCCGGCTCGGCCGGCGTGCCCGCGACCTCGCGTGACAATGCCTCTCGCTGGGCGATGACGGCGGGTTCGGGCGCGGTGTCGGGCACCGGCATTTCGGGCACCAGCGGCGCGACGTCGGCCGGCCCGCGCCCCTCGCCGGTGTCGTTCCAGCCGAGATCGTCGATCGGCGAGCCGACATGACCCTGCGGGCGCATCGCCGGGCGTGCATGTCCCTTGCGCGCCAACAGGCCGGAGGAAAGCGACGCGAGCGGTTTAGAAATGCTCATCGCGTTCAGCTCACCACGCGGCGGCCGAAGCCGCCCATCGGACGCCCGGCAAAGCCCCCGGCCATCGCCGGCGCGGCAAACACGGTACGCCGGAAATTCTTCTCGAGCCGGTCGGACACATAGGTCCACAGCGCCTCGATCTCGCCGGCCGAGCGGCTCTTGGCATCGACCTCCATCACCGTGCGCCCGTCGATCATCGACGCGGCGAAATCGGTGCGGTGGTGAATCGTGATCGGCGCGACGGTGCCGTGCTGCGACAGTGCGACCGCGGCCTCGGTGGTGATCCGCGCCTTGGGCGTGGCGGCGTTGACGACGAAGATCAGCGGCTTGCCCGCGCGATCGCACAGGTCGACCGTGGCGCCAACGGCGCGCAGGTCGTGCGGGCTGGGCCGGGTCGGGATGACGATCAGCTCGGCGACCTGGATGACGCTCTGGATCGCCATCGTGATGGCGGGGGGCGTGTCAATGACGGCGAGCTTGAATCCCTGCTGGCGCAGCACCTCCAGATCGGCGGCGAGGCGGGCGACGGTGGTCTGGGCAAAGGCCGGATACTCGGCCTCCCGCTCGTTCCACCAGTCGGCCAGGCTCCCTTGCGGGTCGATGTCGATCAGCACCACGGGGCCTGCGCCCACGCGCTCGGCCTGCACCGCCAGATGTCCGGACAAGGTGGTCTTGCCCGAACCGCCTTTCTGCGATGCCATCGCCAGAACGCGCATGTGATCCCCTGAATAGCCCGCGATTTCAGGGTTGGATTGCCACGGCAGGGGTTCAAATAGAGTTAACGCCGATAAGGACGTGCGAACGGGGGCGGTTAAATTTCCGGAAAGCTTTGCCAACCATGGTTGATCGGCGTTATCCATGCACGGGTCAGGGTGGGGTTGTTCGTATGCGCAAGTCGATGGTCGTCGCCGCCTTTCTGTTCGCGCCGCTGGTCGCCGCCGCGCCGATGCAGACGCCGGCGCCCGCGAACGTGGTGAAGTCCGGCGTCGACGCCTGGGCGCGCGGCGAATACAAGAAGGCGGTCGAGCTCTGGCGGGCGCCCGCGGTCGCCGGCGATGCAGACGCACAGTTCAACCTCGGCCAGGCCTACAAGCTCGGCCGCGGCGTCCCCACCGACCTCGGCCTTGCCGAGGAATGGTATCGCAAGGCCGCGGTGCAGGGCCACCGCCAGGCGGAGGACAATTACGGCCTTGCCCTGTTTCAGAACAACAAGCGGTCCGAAGCGGTGAAATGGCTGGAGAAGTCTGTCGCCCGCGGCGAACCGCGCGCGCAGTTCGTGCTCGGCACGATGCTGTTCAACGGCGACGTGGTGCAGAAGAACTGGGTGCGTGCCTATGCGCTGATGGTGCGCGCCAATTCGACCGGGCTGCCCCAGGCGGGCAACACGCTGGCGCAGATGGACCGCTATATCGGGTTGCAGGAGCGGCAGCAGGGCCTTGCCCTTGCGCGCCAGCTCGAAAGCGGCACAGCGGTGGCAAGTGCGCCGAGCGCCGGCGCTGTTGCAAGCGCCGACGTACCACCGTCGCGCGAAGCATCGCCGCTCTCCGAGCGTCCGGCACCGCCCCATGCCCGACCGACCCCGCGCCCCGAAACGCCGCAGCCTAAGCCGGCGGCGGCGAAGCCTGCCCCCGCCCCCAAGCCAGTGCCCGCGCCGAAACCCGCCGCAGCCCCCGTACGCAAGGACGGCGGCTGGCGCGTCCAGCTCGGCGCGTTCCGTGACGCCGGCAACGCCCGCGACCAGTGGGGCAAGGCGGCGGGTAGCCTGCCCGGTGCGCAGCCCTATTACGTGAAGGCAGGCGCCGTGACCCGCCTGCTCGCCGGCCCCTACGGCTCGAGCCCCGAGGCGGCAAAGGCCTGTGCGGCGGTGAAGCGCGCGGGCATCGCCTGTCTGCCGACGAAAGGCTGACACCCTCATTCGTCACCCCGGACTTGTTCCGGGGTCCACGGCGCCGCAAGCCAATCGGCTGCTGAATGCCAGGACCTGTCGACCCCGGAACAAGTCCGAGGTGAGGGAGAGGTAAACTAACCCTCCACCCAATCCGCCCGCGCGATGCCCTGCGCATAGAGCAGCGCGGTCAGGTCGCCATGATCCACCCGCGCGCCGGCCGCCGCCGCGACAATCGGCTTGGCGTGATAGGCGACGCCCAGCCCAGCCGCGCGGATCATCGGCAGGTCGTTGGCTCCGTCGCCCACCGCCATCGTTTGCGACAGGTCGAGGCCGAGTTCCGCCGCCACCGCGCGCAGCGTCGTCTCCTTCGTCGCCGAATCGACGATCGGCTTCTCGACCGCGCCGGTCAGCGCGCCGCCCTCGATCAGCAGTCGGTTGGCGATCACCCGGTCGAAGCCGATCTCGGCCCCCACCGGCTCGGCAAAGCGCGTGAACCCGCCGGACACCAGCACCGCATACCCGCCCCGCGCCCGCATCGTCCGGATCAGCGTCTGCGCGCCCGGCATCAGCGTCACCCGCTCGGCCAAGCAACGGTCGATCGCGCTTTCATCCAGCCCCGCCAGCAGCGCCACCCGCGCGTCGAGCGCCGCGGCGAAGTCGAGCTCCCCGCGCATCGCCCGCTCGGTCACCTCGGCGATCTGCGGCTTGATCCCGGCATAGTCGGCCAGTTCGTCGATGCACTCGACCGGGATCATCGTCGAATCCATGTCGGCGACGATCAGGCGCTTCTCACGGTTCGCGGCGGGCTGGACGAATAGGTCGACGCCCTCGAACACGCCCTCAAGCGCGCCACGCGCAGCGGCGATATCGCCGTCGAACGGTATGTCGGCGGCAATCCCATCGTCGAGCCATACGGCTTCAGCGCCCGCCAGCCCCACGTCGTCGAGGCGTGCCAGCGCAGCCAGGAGCATGTCGCTGTCCAGCCCGTTGCCGACCAGCGTTGCAACAGCGTCCATTCCCATCCCCGTTCGTGCCGCCCTTGTCGAAGCACCGGCCTTTCTTCAGAGGAAGCGAGGCAACCCTTCGACAAGCGAGGGGCGAGCGGTGAAGACGATGACCGATAATCCCAAGCTCGCGCTAATTGCAGGCCCCACCGCCAGCGGCAAGTCCGCGCTGGCGATCGCGCTGGCGGAGCGGACCGGCGGCACCGTCATCAATGCCGACTCGGCGCAGGTCTATCGCGATCTGCGCATCCTCTCCGCCCGCCCCCCGGCCGAGGACGAAGCGAGCGTTCCGCACCGCCTGTTCGGATACATCGACGGCGCGGAAAGCTGCTCCGCCGCGCGCTGGGCCGCCGATGCGCGGGCCGAGATCGCGGCGGCGCACGCGGCCGGCTCGCTGCCGATCCTCGTCGGCGGCACCGGGCTCTATATCCGCACGCTCCTCGACGGCATCGCGCCCGTCCCTGCGATCGATCCGACAATCCGCGAGGCCGTCCGAGCGCTGCCCGTGGCGGAGGCGCGCGCCGCCCTCACCCGCGAGGATCCCGGCGCCGCCCGCCGCCTTGCACCCGCCGATACCACCCGCGTCGCGCGCGCGCTCGAAGTGGTACGCTCGACCGGGCGCACGCTCGCTCAATGGCAGGCTGCGCGCGAGGGTGGGATCGCCGATCGCGTAACGCTCACCCCGCTGATCCTGCTGCCCGACCGCGAATGGCTGTTCGCGCGCTGCGACGCGCGCCTCGCGGCCATGTTCGACGAGGGCGGGATCGAGGAAGTACGCGCGCTCCTCGCCCGCACCGACATCCCGAATGACGCCCCCGTCCGCCGCGCGATCGGCGTACCCGAGATTGCAGCGATGCTGGCGGGTAAGATCGACCGCGACGAAGCGCTCGACCGCGCACGCCTGTCGACCCGCCAATATGCCAAGCGCCAGTACACCTGGTTCCGGAACCAGCCGCCCGCCGACTGGCCGCGCGAAACCCGCACGCCGTCCGCCGACTTGTTAGATTATTTCTCTTTTGCGGGTTGACGCGTATTTTTCATGCGGCTAGCAGCGCCGCTCCCGCGGTGCTATCGCAGCGCAGCAGAAACGGAGACGCATCGTGACCGAGAAGAGTGGAGCCGATATCCTTGTCGAGGCGCTGGCCGACCTCGGCGTGGAAGTCGTCTTCGGCTATCCGGGCGGCGCGGTGCTTCCCATCTATGATGCGCTGTTCAAGAACGGACAGGCCCGCGGCGACCGCGCGATCCGCCACATCCTCGTCCGCCACGAACAGGCGGCGACCCACGCGGCGGAGGGTTATGCTCGCGCGACGGGCAAGCCCGGCGTGGTGCTCGTCACCAGCGGCCCCGGCGCGACCAATGCGGTCACCGGCATCACCGACGCACTGATGGATTCGATCCCGATGGTCGTCATCACCGGCCAGGTGCCGACCACGCTGATCGGCTCCGACGCGTTCCAGGAGGCCGATACCGTCGGCATCACGCGCCACTGCACGAAGCACAACTACCTGGTGAAGGATCCCGCGCGCCTGGGCGACGTGGTGCACGAGGCGTTTCACATCGCCACGTCGGGCCGCCCCGGCCCGGTGGTGATCGACATTCCCAAGGACGTGCAGGTCGCGACCGCGAAGTATCGCAAGCCCGGCCCGATCCAGCACAAGACCTATCGCCCGCAGGTGAAGGCCGAGCGTTCGCTGATCGAGGCGGCGGTGGACATGCTGGCCGCGGCCGAGCGCCCGATCCTCTATACCGGCGGCGGCATCATCAATGCCGGGCCCGGCGCGTCGCAGATGCTGCGCGAACTGGCCCGGATCACCGGCGCGCCCGTCACCTCGACGCTGATGGGTCTCGGTGCCCTTCCCGCCTCCAGCCCGCAATGGCTGGGGATGCTGGGGATGCACGGCACGTACGAGGCCAATCACGCGATGCACCAGGCCGATCTGGTGGTCGCGATCGGCGCGCGGTTCGACGACCGCGTGACCGGGCGCCTCGACGCCTTCGCGCCGAACAGCCGCAAGATCCACATCGATATCGACCGATCGAGCATCAACAAGATCGTCCGCGTCGACCTGTCGATCGTCGCCGATGCCGGCCGCGCGATGGAGGACATGGTGCATGTCTGGAAATCGCGGCAATATCCGAAGCCCGACCTGTCCGAATGGTGGCGCCGGATCGAGGGCTGGCGCGCGGTCCGCTGCCTCGACTTCCCCGAGGGCGGCAACGAGATCATGCCGCAGCGGGCGATCCGCGCGCTCTATGAGGCGACGAAGGCCAAGGCGCCGATCATCACGACCGAGGTCGGCCAGCACCAGATGTGGGCCGCGCAGCATTTCGGGTTCGAGGCGCCGAACAAGTGGCTGACCAGCGGCGGTCTCGGCACGATGGGCTATGGCCTGCCCGCCGCGATCGGCGCGCAGATCGGCAATCCGGGCGCGCTCGTCATCGACATTGCCGGCGAAGCCTCGATTCAGATGAACATCCAGGAGCTGGCGACCGCGACGCAGTACCGCCTGCCGGTCAAGATCTTCATCCTCAACAACGAATATATGGGGATGGTCCGCCAGTGGCAGGAGCTGACCTACGAGAGCCGCTATGCCGAAAGCTATTCGGACAGCCTGCCCGACTTCGTGAAGCTGGGCGAGGCGTACGGGTGGAAGGGCATCCGCATCGAGCGGCCCGACCAGCTCGACGCCGGCATCGCCGAAATGCTGGCGCATGACGGCCCGGTGATCGTCGACTGCATGGTGGCGAAGCTCGCCAACTGCTTCCCGATGATCCCGTCCGGCGCCGCGCACACCGACATGATCCTTCAGGCGAACGAAGTGTCGGGAACGATGGACGACGAGGCCAAGGCGCTGGTCTGACCGCGCCCGCCCCGCCGCGCTCGCACGATAACAGGGAGATCCCGGCCTGCGCCGGGATGACGTAAAGATGCACATCCGCGAGGAACAACGCGAACGCCACACGCTGGCGGTTCTGGTCGACAACGAACCCGGCATCCTGGCGCGCATCGCCGGGCTGTTCTCCGGCCGCGGCTATAATATCGAGAGCCTGACCGTCACCGACGTGTCGGAGGACGAGAGCGTCAGCCGCATCACCATCGTCACTGCGGCAAGCCCCGCGACGCTGGAACAGGTGATCGCCCAGCTCGACCGCCTCGTGCCGGTCCACAAGGTCGTCGACCTGACCGCCGCGGGCCCGCATGTCGAGCGCGAGCTGGCGCTGGTGAAGGTCAAAGGGACCGGCGACCACCGGATCGAGGCGCTGCGCCTTGCCGACGTCTATCGCGCCCGCGTCGTCGATGCCACGACCACCAGCTTCGTCTTCGAAGTGACCGGCGGCACCGACAAGATCGACAAGTTCGTCGAACTGATGCGCGAAGTCGGCCTGATCGAGGTCGCGCGTACCGGCATCGTCGCCATCGCCCGCGGGACCGAGGCGGCCTGACCAAATCACGTAACCCCAGCGAAGGCTGGGGTCGCTTTCCATCACGGCCGCGCTTGCGGCAAACGATCCCGGCTTTCGCTGGGATGACGCATGAAGAGGGACCTTTGAAGATGCGTGTCTATTACGATCGCGACGCCGACCTGAACCTCGTGACGGGCAAGAAGATCGCCATCCTCGGCTACGGGTCACAGGGGCATGCCCATGCGCAGAACCTGCGCGATTCGGGCGTTGCGGAAGTCGCGATCGCGCTGCGCCCCGGCTCCGCCTCGGCGGCAAAGGCGGAGGCGGCAGGCTTCAAGGTCATGCCGAACAAGGAAGCGGCCGCCTGGGCGGATATCCTCATGATCCTCGCCCCCGACGAGCATCAGGCGGCGATCTGGGAGAACGACCTCAAGGGCAACATCCGCCCCGGCAGCGCGCTTGCGTTTGCGCACGGCCTCAACATCCATTTCGGCCTGATCGAAGCGCCCGCCGACATCGACGTCATCATGATCGCGCCCAAGGGGCCGGGCCACACCGTCCGCTCCGAATATCTGCGCGGCGGCGGCGTCCCCTGCCTGATCGCGATCCATCAGGATGCCAGCGGCAACGCGCATGACGTGGCGCTCGCCTATGCCTCGGGCGTCGGCGGCGGCCGTTCGGGCATCATCGAGACCAACTTCCGGGAGGAGTGCGAGACCGACCTGTTCGGCGAGCAGGCCGTGCTGTGCGGCGGTACCACCGCGCTCGTCCAGGCCGGGTTCGAGACGCTGGTCGAGGCGGGCTACGCCCCCGAAATGGCCTATTTCGAATGCCTGCACGAACTCAAGCTGATCGTCGACCTGATGTACGAGGGCGGCATCGCCAACATGCGCTACTCGATCTCGAACACTGCCGAGTTCGGCGACATCAAGACCGGCCCGCGCATCATCACCGAAGAGACGAAGAAGGAAATGAAGCGCGTGCTCGCCGACATTCAGTCTGGCCGCTTCGTGCGTGACTTCGTGCTCGACAACCGCGCCGGCCAGCCCGAGCTCAAGGCCAGCCGCGGCGCCGCCAAGCGGCACCAGATCGAGCAGGTCGGCAGCGAGCTGCGCGCGATGATGCCCTGGATCGGCGCCAACAAGCTGGTGGACCAGACGAAGAACTAAGGTCCGCGCGGGAACGATGCGTTTCGGAAACGCATCGTTCCCGTCCCCGGCATTTGACTTCCCACGCCCCCGCGACGACCTTCGCTGCGTCCACAAAAGGGGAAGTCCAATGCGCAAGACGCTCGCCATTCTCGCCATCGCCGTTGCCGCGCCGCTCGCTGCGCAATCGGCCGCACCGCAGCTGCCGGGGGTCAAGGACGCTGCCCGCGTGACCGCCGGCACGTACAAGACCGATCCCAACCACTCGCTCATCAAGTGGGAAGTCAACCACTTCGGCTTCAACGATTATTTCGGCCTGTTCGGCGACGTGGCCGGCACGCTGGTGCTCGACCCGAAGAACCCCGCCGCGGCCAAGCTCGACGTGACGATCCCGGTGTCGAAGGTCGTGACCGCCAGCCCCGGCCTCACCGCCCATCTGCTGCGCGAGGGCAAGGACGGCGGCAAGCCCGACTTCTTCGGCCCCAGCCCCGCCGATGCGCGCTACGTCTCGCAGCACATCGTCGTGAAGGGCACCAACGCCACAATCCACGGCAACCTGACGCTCAACGGCGTGACCAAGCCCGTGACCGTGGAGGCGCAGTTCACCGGCGCCGGCGCCAATCCGATGAGCAAGAAGCAGACCGTCGGCTTCCACGGCATGGCGAAGATCAAGCGCAGCGAGTTCGGCGTGATGGCCGCGCTGCCCGTCGTCTCGGACGAGGTCAGCCTCGACATCACCGTCGCCTTCGAGAAGCAGTAATCCCGGTGTGCGCCGCGCCGGCTCAGGCCGCGCGGCGCGCCTCGACGAACCCGGCAAAGGTCGCGCGCACCGCGGCCGAGGCCCCCGACGCCAGCGCATCGACCCGCGCGAGCAGAGCGTCGGCGTCATGGCCGGGTTCGGCATGCGCCATTTCCCAAGCGCCGAACTCTCGCTCGGCGATCTCGCGCCGCGACAGTACAACGACCGCGCGGTGGCGCGGATCGCCCTTGATCCGCTCGAACGTCGCCATCACGTCGCGCTCGTCGCCCTCCAGCACCTGCAGGAAGCGGCGGCTGTCGGCGTAAAGCATGCCCGTCAGGCCGGCGATGCGATTGTTCCGGCGCGATACCGACAGGATGTCGCGCACGTCGATGGTCTGCCCGCTGGCGACGCTGCTGACATAAACCAATTGAAACATCGCCATCTTCTTTCGCTCACGCCCCCCGACGCGAAGTTTTGCCTAATCGCAAAATCTTACCGAATAATGGGCGCGGGCAATTGTCGGCGTACTGGACGCGGGACAGGCACCGTGGCATGGCACCGCCATGTCCGCGCGCCGCGCCCTGATCCTGCGACTTATCCGCCCTTAGGGGCGTCGGCGATTTCGCGCGCCCCTAAGGGTGACTTCGGCCTTATTTTCCCCCTGGTGGCGCATGGGCGACAGGCCCGGCCCCGCGCGTGAGAGACGAACCGATGCTGCG
>CAJYLT010000090.1 GCA_913775795.1 uncultured Sphingomonas sp.
CTGCGAGCGCCGCCCAGATACTCGCGCCGAACGCGCCGAGCGGCAGCAGCGCCTGAAGATAATCGCCGCAGACATAGGCGAGCAGCGCGAGCGATCCCGTCTGGATCACCGCCAGCCGCGCCCAGCCGTAGAGGAAGGCGAGCCGCCGCCCGAAGGCGAGGCCGAGGAAATGATAGTCGCCGCCGACATCCGGATAGGTGGCCGCAAGCTCTGCATAGCAGAGCGCGCCGACGATCGAGAGCAGGCCGCCCGCGACCCACGCGGCGATCAGCGCCCCCTCGCTTCCCGCCATGCCGGCGACGAGCGCAGGGGTGCGAAAGATGCCCGCGCCGATGACGATGCCGACCACCAGCGCGAGCAGGTCGGCAAGCCCGAGCGTCGGCCGCGGCCGGCCGAGCGCCCCCTCGCCATCGGGGTCGCTCAACCCTCCGCCCGGCGCACGCGGCGGATGCGCGGTTCGCGGTCGAGGCCGGACGCTTCCTTGATCGCTTTGCGCATCTCGTCGCGCTTCTCGTGGATCGAGGCGATGACCGGCCCGACCGCGACGCCGAGATCGACGAGCAGCGCTTCGGACAGTTGCAGCGAGCTTTCGAGCGTTTCGGGCACCGCATCGGTCGCCCCGGCGCGATAGAGCGCGGCGGCGTGGCTGCCGTCGCGCGCGCGCACGATGATCGGCAGGTTGGGGACCCAGCCGCGGACGCGGCGGGTCAGGCGGACACTCAGCACCGGGTCGTCCATGGTGATGACGAGCGCCTTGGCGTGGCCGAGGTTCAGGCGATCGACCATGTCGGATCGTGCGACGTCGCCGAACTGAACGCTGTACCCCTCCGCCCGCGCCATGTTGACGACGTCGATGTCGGCCTCGATCGCGAGATAGGGCTTGTCGTGCGCGCGCAGCATGTCGGCGATCGTGCGGCCCACACGGCCGAAGCCCACGACCACGGTCCCGTTGGAGGCGACCGCGCCGCTGTCGACCGCTTCGGCCGGCACGCCAGCCCGCGCCTCGATCCGGCGCGCGACGAGCCGTCCGCCCTTGGCGAGGATCGGCGTGATCGTCAGGCCGATCGCGGTGACGGTGGTCCAGAAGGTGGCGGTCGAGGGCTGAATGAGGCCCGCCGCGCCCGCCGCCGCGAGCACGATCAGCGTCGTCTCCGACGGGCTGGCCATCAGCACGCCGGTCTCTGCCGCGACGCCCGGCCGCGTGCCCGACAGCTTCAGGATCACCATGGTCACGAGCGTCTTGACCGCCATCACCCCGGCGATCGCCGCCAGCAGTTCGGGCCAGTATCGCGCAACGAGCCTGAGATCGAGCGCCATGCCGACCGAGATCAGGAACACGCCGAGCGCAAGGCCCTTGAACGGCGCAGTGATCGCGTCGACTTCCTCGTGATATTCGGTTTCGGCGATCAGAAGGCCCGCGAGCAGCGCGCCGACGATCGGCGACAGGCCGGCGGCGGCGGTGGCGAGGCTGGCGACGATGACGACGAGCAGGCTGGCGGCGAGGAACAGCTCAGGGCTCTTGGTCCGCGCCGCCTGTCCGAACATGCGCGGCAGGACGAGGCGACCGGCGACATAGAGCGCGACGATGGTGATGCCGCCGGCGATCGCCACCTCGGCAAGGCCGTTCCACCCCTCGTCGGTCGCGGTGGGGGCGAGCGCGCCGAGCATGAAGATGATCGGGACGAGCGCCAGGTCCTCGAACAGCAGCATCGCGAACGCCCCGCGCCCGATCGCGCTGGTGGTGCCCGCCAGCGGCAGGACGAGCGCAGTGGACGAGAGTGCAAGCGCGAGGCCGAGGCCGAGCGCGCCGCCCCATGCCTGTCCCATCAGGTACAGCGCCGTGCCGATCAGCAGCCCAGATCCGAGCAGCTCCGCGGCGCCCAGCCCGAACACCTGCACGCGCATCGCCCATAACCGCCGGAACGACAGCTCCAGCCCGATCGAGAAGAGGAGCAGGATGATGCCGAACTCGGCGAACGGCTCGATCGCGTGGGTGTTCGAGATCGTGATGAAATAGAGCCACGGATAGCGATCGACCATCGAGCCGAGCGCGTTCGGGCCGACGAGGATGCCGACGAGGATGAACCCGATGACGGGGCTGATCTTGAACCGCGCAAAGGCGGGGATCACCAGCCCCGCCGAGCCGAGGATGACCAGGGCATCGGAAAGCCCGCTGTTCCGAATGTCTAGCGCCATGAGGCCATCTAAGCGGGGCGGGGCGGTGCTGTCAGCCGCTAATACACCTTTCGGACCATTATCTTCCCGTCAGCGCGCCAGCCGTGCCGCCGCGCCGGCGCGTGCCTCCACGTCGGTGAGCGCGCCGCCAGTGACCCAGCTACCGCCGACGCACAGCACCGGGTCGAACGCCAGCCAGTCGGGGGCGGTCACTTCCGAAATACCGCCGGTGGGGCAGAACTTCGCCTCGTAGAACGGCGCGGCCAGTGCCTTCAGCGCCTTGAGCCCGCCCGAGGTTTCGGCGGGGAAGAACTTGAAGTGGCGAAGGCCCAGCGCATAGCCGCGCATGATGTCGCCCGCGGTCGCGACGCCGGGCAGATAGGGGACCTGCGAATTGACGATCGGCTCTGCCAGCTGCTCGGTCAGGCCGGGCGACACGATGAACTCGCTGCCCGCGGCGATCGCCTGTTCGAACTGCTGCGTGGTGACCACGGTGCCGGCGCCGACGATCGCGCCGTCGACCTGCTTCATCTCGGCAATGGCATCGAGCGCGGCAGGGGTGCGGAGCGTCACCTCGAGCACCTTTAGCCCACCGCGGACCAATGCCTCGGCGAGTGGGCGCGCAGTCGCCGCATCCTCGATCACCAGCACGGGGATGACGGGGCTGGTGCGCATGATGTCTTCGATGGTCATTGCGTATGCTCCTGCGCAAAGGCGGCGGCGGCGCCGTAGAGGCCCGGCTGCGGATAGGTGATGAGCTTCACCGGGATCGAGGCCATCAGCCCCTGGAACCGTCCCTTGGCGACGAAGCGCTGGCCGAAGCCCGAATTGAGGAGGTGATCCTTGAGGCGCAGGCCGAGGCCCCCGGCGATCACGACGCCCTTCGGCCCGTGGCAGAGCGCCAGGTCGCCCGCGACCGACCCCAGCGCCGAACAGAAGCGGTCGAGCGCCGCGGCGGCGAGGCTGTCGGTATTCTCCAGCGCCATCGTCCAGATCGCCTTGTCGTCGAGCTGGTGGATCGGGCGGTTTTCGATCGCGGCGAGCGTTTCGTAGATCGCCTTGATCCCCGGCCCGGAGCAGACGCGCTCGACTGAGACACGGGTAAAGTCCTTGCGCAAGCGGGCGAGCAGGGCATCCTCGATATGGTCGAGCGGCGCGAAGTCGGTATGCCCGCCCTCCGTCTCGATCACGTGATAGCCCGCGCCGCTGCGGAACACCTGCGCGACGCCGAGGCCGGTGCCGGGGCCGCAGACGGTGATCGAGCCTTTCTCGGGCAGCCCGCTTTCCGGCCCGCACAGGTGCACGAAATGCTCGTCGCCGAGTTGCGCGACCGCGTGGCCGACCGCGCCGAAATCGTTGATGAGCGTCCAGTCGTCGACCTCCAGCCGCTCGCGGATCAGCGGCGGGCGGATGATCCACGGGTTGTTGGTCAGCTTGATGAGGTCGGGATTGATCGGCGAGGCGACGGCGATCGCCAGCGCGCGCGGGGCGGGGCGGCCAAGCGTCGCGCAGAACGCCTGCCACGCCAGTTGCAGGCTGCCATGCTCGGCGGTCTTCTGCGTGACGGGCTCGCCCATATGGACGACGCGGCCGTGCTCGACCTCGGCAATGGCGAAGCGGGCGTGCGTGCCCCCGATATCGACTGCGGCGACTTCCATCACATTCCCCTAGATCGTCGTGCCCGGCTTGGCCGGTGCTATTCGTCGTGTGGTGTCAGAGACCGGCAGCTGCGAGCATCGCGCTCGCGCCCTTTTCGGCCTCGTCGGCGCGGTGGTTCATCATGCGGAACAACTCGCGGCCGGTGCCGTCCGCCATGTCCGGCGTCGGGGCAGGCTCGCGCGCATCCCACTCGGCATCTTCCACCAGCGCCTTAAGTACGCCGGCCTCGGCATCCAGCCGCACGACGTCGCCGTCGCGCAGCTTCGCGATCGGGCCACCGCCGAACCCCTCGGGTGACAGGTGGATCGCGGCCGGCACCTTACCGCTCGCGCCCGACATGCGACCGTCGGTGACGAGCGCGACGCGGAAGCCGCGGTTCTGGAGGACGCCGAGCGGGGGCGTGAGCTTGTGCAACTCGGGCATCCCGTTCGCCTGCGGTCCCTGGAAGCGGACGACGACGACCACATCGCGGTCGAGCTCGCCCGCATTGAACGCGTCCTGCACCGCCTGCTGGGTGGAAAAGACGCGCGCGGGGGCCTCGATCACCCAGCGGTCGGGATCGACGGCGGAGGTCTTGATGCACGCGCGGCCGAGATTGCCCTGGAGGATGCGGAAGCCGCCCTCGGGCGAGAAGGGCGCGTCGACGGTGCGCACGATGCTGTCGTCGCCGGGCTCGGCGGGCAGGTCGCGCCAGACCAGCGCATCCCCCTCCACATCAGGCTTGCGGCCATACTGGGCAAAGCCGCCCTCGGCGATCGTCAGGATGCCGTCGTGGATCAGGCCGCCGCGCGACAGTTCGCGCAACACGAACGGCGGACCGCCCGCATCCTCGAACGCGTTCACGTCGGCCGAGCCGTTGGGATAGACGCGGGTGAGGAGCGGCACGACCTTCGACAGGCGGTCGAAATCCTCCCAGTCAATGACGATCCCCGCCGCGCGTGCGATGGCGGGCAGGTGGATGAGGTGGTTGGTCGACCCGCCCGTGGCGAGCAGGGCAATCGCCGCGTTGACGATCGCCTTCTCGTCGACGCAGTGGCCGATCGGGCGATAGTCGTCGGTGCCCCAGCCAATCTGCGGCAGCCGCTGCACCGCCGCGCGCGTCAGTTCCTGGCGCAGCTTGGTCCCCGGATTGGCGAAAGCGGCGCCGGGGACGTGGAGGCCCATCGCCTCCATCATCATCTGGTTGGAATTGGCGGTGCCGTAGAAGGTGCAGGTGCCCTTGCCGTGATAGGCGGCGATCTCGCTGTCGAGCAGTTCCTCTCGGCTAGCCTTGCCCTCGGCATAGCGTTCGCGGACCGCGGCCTTGTCCTTGTTCGCGAGGCCCGATCGCATCGGCCCGCCGGGGATCAGCACCATCGGCAGATGCCCGAAGCGGAGCGCGCCCATCAACAGCCCCGGCACGATCTTGTCGCAGATGCCGAGCAGCGCCGCGCCCTCGAACGTCCGATGGCTGAGCGCGATCGCGGTGGCCAGCGCGATGGTGTCGCGGCTGAACAGCGACAGCTCCATCCCCTGATAGCCCTGCGTCACGCCGTCGCACATCGCCGGCACCCCGCCCGCGACCTGTGCCGTGGCGCCTACTTCCAGCGCCCAGACCTTCATCTGTTCGGGATAGCGGTAATAGGGCGCGTGGGCCGACAGCATGTCGTTGTACGCGGTGACGATGCCGATGTTCATCGCCTGTCCCGACTTCAGCCGGTCGCGCTGTTCGTCCGTCCCGGCATAGGCGTGGGCGAGGTTCGCACAGCCGAGCTTGGGCCGGTCGAAGCCCGACGCGCGCTCCCGCTCGATCAGGTCGAGATAGGCGCGGCGACCGGGCCGCGACCGCTCGATGATGCGATCGGTGACGGCGGCGATGGTGGGGTGGAGCGTCATGCGTCTGGCCCTTTGCGGCGGCTTCAGGCGGCCCAGTGGATGTCGACGGGGAGTTCGGCGTCGGCGAGCACGCGGCCGATGGGGTAGGGCGACCCGGCGCCCTCCTTGATCGCCGCCTCGATCACGTCGCGCTTCGCCTGGCCGGTGACGGCGATCATCACCGCCTTGGCCGAGACGATCGACGCGCG
Organism: uncultured Sphingomonas sp.; assembly: GCA_913775795.1. GTDB lineage: Bacteria > Pseudomonadota > Alphaproteobacteria > Sphingomonadales > Sphingomonadaceae > Sphingomonas. The sequence goes on from CAJYLT010000090.1 coordinate 5,898, forward strand.
GGTCAGCGACACGCGCGCGACCGGCGCCTCGGGCGGCAGCGGATCGGGCATGACGCCCAGCGCCCGGCGGTCCTTCGGCCCGTTCAGCGCCTCGTCGAAATCGGGGCCGGGGAAGATCGAGGCGGTATGCCCGTCCCCGCCCACGCCCAGCAGGCACAAGTCGAGCGGCCAGTGCAGGTCCTGAAGCCGCGCATCGGCCGCCTTGCCCGCGGCCTTGTAGTCCTTCGCCGCCTCGCTGGTGATCGGGAACACGCGCGCACCCTTGGGCACGAACAGTTTGCCGAGCGCGGTCACGTTCGACAGCGGGTCGCCCATCGGCACGAGCCGGTCGTCGGTGGGGACGATCGTCACCCGCTTCCAGTCGAGCTTGGCCTTGGCGAGCTTCTCATAGGCGGGGAAGGGGGTCTTGCCGCCGGCCAGTGCCACGACGGCGCTGCCGCGCGCGTCGATCGCGCTTTCGATCACGAACTGGACGTCGCCGGCCACGGCCTCCGCCAGTTCGTCCGCGTCGTCATAATCCCACCATTCGATCTCGGTCATGTCACTTCTTTCGGTCGTGTTCGGGTCGGCGTCGGATACGCTACGCCGAGGAAAGCTCAGTCGTTCCAGGTGACGCCGTCACGCTCGGTCAGGGCGATGCTGGAAGAGGGGCCCCAGCTGCCGGACTGATAGCCCTTGGGCTTCACGTCGTTAGCCTCCCAGCCGGCGCGGATCTGGTCGATCCACTGCCACTGCGCCTCCACCTCGTCGCGGCGGACGAACAGGGTGGGGTCGCCCTCGATCAGGTCGAGCAGCAACCGCTCGTATGCGATGCGGCGGCGCGTGCCGGCGAACTCGGTGTCGAGGCTGAGGTTCAGCGGCACCTCGCGCAGGCGCACGCCGTCGCGGTCGAGGCCGGGCTGCTTGGCCATCACCAGCAGGCGGACATATTCCTCCGGCTGCAAGCGGATCGCCAGCACGTTGGGCTGAAGCATGCCCCCGCGCTCGGCGAAGATCGAATGCGGGACGGGCTTGAACTGGATGACGATCTCGCTGCGCCGCTCGGGCATCCGCTTGCCGGTGCGCAGGTAGAAGGGCACGCCCTGCCACCGCCAGTTGTCGACATGCGCCTTCAACGCGACGAACGTCTCGGTCCTCGAATCCTTGCCCAGCTCCTCGTCATAGCCCTTGACGATCTCACCCTTCACCGCGCCCGCGTCATACTGGCCAGTGACGGTGACGTGCGGCACCTCGTCGGCCGGGATGGGGCGCAGCGAGCGCAGGACCTTCACCTTCTCGTCGCGGATCGACGTGCCGTCGAAGCGCGCGGGCGGCTCCATCGCGATCAGCGCAAGCAGCTGGAGCATGTGGTTCTGCACCATGTCGCGCAGCGCCCCCACCTCGTCATAATAGCCCGCGCGGCCCTCCAGCCCCACGGTCTCGGAGATGGTGATTTGCACATGGTCGATGCCGCGCGCGTTCCAGATCGGCTCGAACATCGAATTGCCGAAGCGGAGCGCCAGGATGTTCTGGACCGTCTCCTTGCCGAGATAATGGTCGATGCGGAACGTCCGCTCCTCCGGGAAGGCGGCTGCGACGAGGTCGTTGATCTCGCAGCTCGACGCCAAATCCTTGCCCAGCGGCTTTTCGAGGCCGATGCGCACGTTCTCACCGGCGAGGCCAGCCGATTGCAGCCCCTTGATGGTGGGGCCGAACAGCCACGGCGCGGTCGACAGGAAGATGGCGAGCCCGCCCGACACGTCGCCGATCTTGGCCGCAAGCGCGTCGAACCCCTCGAGCGTCGAGGCGTCGAGCGGCTGGTACTGGAGCCGGGCGAGGAAACCCTCGATCGCCTCGGCATCCTTGCGATCGTCGGCAAGGTGGGTGTCCAGCGCCTTGCGCGTGAAGTCGCGGAAATCGTCGTCGCTCTGGTCGGAGCGCGCGGTGCCGGTGATCGTGAGGCCTTGCGGAAGCAGACCGTCGGCGTGGAGGCCGTAGAGCGACGGCAGCAGCATCCGCTGCGACAGATCGCCGGTGGCACCGAACAACAGCAGCTTGCCCACCGCGTCGCGCATCTCGTGCCGTCTCCGTTCCGTTACCGTTGGCCGCGGGGTAGCGGATGGGGCGGCGGGCGCAAGCCGTGCATAGCTATTCTATGCGGATTTGCGGCCCGCCCCGCCGATTGCGCCGGGGCGGGCCGCAGATCAGCCTCGCGGCGAGACCGGCTCGCGCCGGGTGGCCTCGGGCGCTTCCTCCCAACCGCCGCCGAGCGCGCGGAACAGCGCGACCTGTGCCTCGGCGAGCGCCGCGTCCGATGCCGCCCGTGCCGCGCGCGTATCCGCGCGGTCGCGCTCGGCCTGGATCAACTGGAGAAAACTCTCGCGCCCAAGGTCGAAGCGGAGGCGCGACAGCCGCGCCGCCTCGCCCGCCGACCGCTCCCCGCGGCGCAGGACGCGGTTGCGGTCGAGCTCGCCCGCATAGCGCGCCAACGCCTGTTCGGTCTCGCGCAGCGCAGTGAGGACGGTGCCGTCGAAGCTGGCGAGGCTGCCCTCCGCAGTCGCTTCCGCCTGACGCAGCCGGCTGCGCGCCGCGGTCTGGTTGGGGAAGCTCCACGAGATGAGCGGCCCCAATGAGAAGTTGATGCTGTCCTTGTCCACGAGACTGTCGAGCGTGGTCGAGGCGAGGCTGACCGAGCCGAGCAGCGAGATCTGCGGATAGAGTGCCGCGGTCGCCACGCCGACGCGCGCGGTGTCGGCGGCAAGCTGACGCTCGGCCTGGCGGACGTCGGGGCGGCGGCGGAGCAGCGAGGCGCCGTCGCCGACCGGGATGAGCTGCGTCAGTTGCGGCAGGCGCGCGCATTGCGCCGCCGCCGCGTCGGTTTCCGCCGGCGGACGGCCGGTCAGCGTCGCCAGCGCATAGAGCGCGGCGCGGCGTTCCGCCTCCAGCCCCGGCACCTGCGACTGGGTCTGGGCCAGCAGCGCGTCGGCCTGCTCCACGTCGCGGCGCTGTCCGCGGCCCGCGTCGAACAGCCGGCGGGTGAGTGCCAGCGTCTGTTCCTGAAGCCGCACCGTCTCACGCGCCACCGCCAGTTGCGCGGCGTTGGAGCAGACGAGCGCGTAGGAGCGCGTCGTCTCTGCCGCCACCGACACGCGGGCGGCGTCGATCTGGGCGGCGGCGGCCTGCACGTCGCCGCGCGCCGCCTCGATCGCGCGGCCGACGCCGCCGAACAGGTCGAGCTCGTAATTGGCGTTGAAGCCCGCGGTGAACAGGTCGGTCTCGAACGACGGGATCGCCTGCGTCCCTCCAAACTGCGCGCCGAAGCTGTTCGAGCCGGTGCGCTGGCGCGTATATTGCGCCTGTACGTCGGTCGTCGGCAGGCGGCGCCCGCGCGCCTCGTTCAGGACGGCGCGTGCGCGCTGGAGATTGGCGGCGGCGACGCGGATGTCCGTGTTGTGCGCCAGCGCCTCACCCACCAGCCGGTCGATGTTCGGGTCGTCGTAGAGCCGCCACCACTTTTGCGGTAGCTCGGCGGCGTTGACCGCCGACAGGCGCGCGCCCTCGACGAACGCCCCCTCCGCATTGATGCCGCCGGGCGTCGCGGGCTTTTCATAGTTCGGACCGACCGCGCACGCGCCGAGCATCAGCGCGGCGGTCAGGCTTGCCAGTTTCTTCATGCCGGGGCTCCCGGTTCGGTCGCAGGGGCGGGCGGGGCGGTCTTGGGCTTGCGCTTGAAACGCTTGCCCGCCCAGTCGCCGAAGCGCCTGCTGATGACGTAGAAGGCAGGGGTGAAGATGAGGCCGAACACGGTCACGCCGATCATGCCGAAGAACACCGCCACGCCCAGCGCGCGTCGCATCTCCGCACCCGGACCCGACCCGATCACTAGCGGCAACACGCCGAGAATGAAGGCGATCGAGGTCATCAGGATCGGGCGAAGGCGCTGTGCAGCCGCATGGCGTGCCGCCTCGTACAGTTCCTGGCCCTCCTCCTCGTTCTGCTTGGCGAACTCGACGATCAGGATCGCGTTCTTTGCGGCGAGGCCGATCAGCACGACGAGGCCGATCTGCGTCAGGATGTTGTTGTCCATCCCCATCAGGTTGACGCCCAGCATCGCGGCCAACAGGCACATCGGCACGATCAGGATCACCGCCAGCGGCAGCACGAGGCTCTCGTAATTCGCCGCGAGCAGCAGGAAGACGAACAGCACCGCCAGCGCAAAGGCGATCGTCCCGGTATTGCCCGCCTGCTTCTGCTGGAAGGCAAGCTCTGTCCACTCGTATGACATCCCCTCCGGCAGCGTTTCCGCCGCAATCTTCTCCATCGCCGCCAGCGTCTGGCCCGAGGAGAAGCCGGGCACGGTGTCGCCCTGCAATTCGGCGGAGGGATAGAGGTTGTAGCGCACGACGCGGTACGGACCGCTGTCGTCGCGCACCGTCATGACCGCGTCGAGCGGCACCATCGCGCCCGAGGCCGACCGCGTCTTCAACCGCCCGATATCGGACGTTTCGTCGCGGTACGGCGCATCCGCCTGTGCCGTCACGCGGAACGTGCGGCCGAGGAAGTTGAAATCGTTGATGTAGGAGGAGCCGAGATAGGTGCCCATCGTCGAGAAGATGTTGCTGACCGGCACGCCCAATTGCTCGGCCCGCTCGCGGTCCACGTCGGCGAACAAACGGGGCGTGCGCGTGTTGAACAGCGTGAAGGCGCTGGCGATACCGGGCGTCTGGTTCGCCTTCATCATCATGCCGAACGTTGCCGCCTCCAGCGCCTTGTAGCCCCGGTTCTCACGGTCCTCGATCATCATCTTGAACCCGCCGCCGGTGCCGATGCCCTGGACGGGCGGCGGCGGAATGACGAGCAACAGCCCTTCGTTGAACTGGGCGAAGGCGCCGCGCAGCTGGTTGGCGATCGCTTCGAGCGGTGCGCGGTCCGCGTGCGGCTTCATCGTCACGAACATCGCCGCGGTATTGGGCGCGGTCGAGAAGCTGGCGCCGTCGAGACCGACGAGCATGACGGTGTCGAGCGTACCCGGCACCGCGCGCGCCGCCTTGTCCGCGCGGAGCATCACATCGGTCGTCCGCTGGAGCGAGGCGCCCGGCGGCAGCTGCGCCGCGGTGATGACATAGCCTTGGTCCTGCGAGGGGATGAAGCCGGTGGGCGTCGCATAGAAGCGCCAGCCGGCAAGCCCGATCAGCAGGATATAGGCGATGGCGATGACGCCCAGCATCCGGATCGCCCGCGCAGTGAAGCGGCCATAGCGGTCTGCCAGCCAGTCGAACCCGCGATTGAAGCCGCGCGCGAACCGACCGGGCGCGCCGCGCCAGCCGCGCTTGGGCTCGGCATCGTGCGCCTTTGGCTTCAGGATCAGCGCGGCGAGTGCGGGCGACAGCGTCAGCGACACGATCGCCGAAATCGCGGTTGCCGACACGATCGTCAGCGCGAACTGCTGATAGAAGGCGCCCGAGATGCCCGGAATGAACATCGTCGGCACGAACACGCCGCACAGGACAAGCGCGATGGCGATCAGTGCGCCGGCCACCTCGTCCATCGTCTCGTGCGCTGCCTCGCGCGGGGACATGCCGCGCTCTTCCATCAGTCGTTCGACATTCTCGACGACGACGATCGCGTCGTCGACGACGATGCCGATCGCCAGCACCATGCCGAACAGCGAGAGGTTGTTGAGCGAATAGTCGAAGCCGGCCAGCACCGCGAGGCTGCCGAGCAGCGACACCGGGATCGCGATGATCGGGATGATCGCCGCGCGCCAGCTTTGGAGGAAGATCAGCACGACGAGGCTGACCAGCACGATCGCCTCGATCAGCGTGTGGACGACCGCATCGATCGACGCCGAGATGTATTCGGTAGGATTGTAGGGCACCGAATAATCGAGGCCCGGCGGGAAGGACGCCTTGGCGCGATCGAGCTCCTGGATCACCGCGTCGGCGGCCGACAGCGCGTTCGAGCCGGGCAACTGACTGACCGCGACCGCCGTCACCGGCTTGCCGTTGAGATAGGCGTTGACCGAATAGGTCTCGGCCCCGAGCTCGACGCGCGCGACGTCGCGCAGACGGGTCATCGCGCCGTTCGCGTCGCGCTTGACGATGATCTGGCCGAATTGCTCGGGCGTGGTCAGACGCCCTTCCGTCTGCACGCCAAGCTGGAAGGCGGCGCCCGAACCGGCGAAGGGCGGCTGACCGACGGCACCCGCCGCGACCTGCGCATTCTGGCCGCGAATCGCGGTGACGATCTCGTCGACGGTCAGGTTGCGTGCGGCGGCAAGGTCGGGGTCGATCCAGACGCGCATGTTGTAATCGCGTCCGCCGAAGCTTTGCGCGTTGCCGACGCCGGGCACGCGCGCCAGCCGGTCGATGACCTGCGTGCCGACATAGTTGGAGACATATTCCTGGCTCAGCGACCCGTCAGGCGACGAGAACATGATGACCATGAGGAAGTCGGGCGAGTTCTTGAGCGTGGTCACGCCGATCTGGCGCGTCTGTTCGGGCAGGCGCGGTTCGGCGGAAGCGACGCGGTTCTGCACCAGCACCTGCGCCTGGTCGGCGTCGGTACCCTGCTTGAACGTCACCGTGATCTGAAGCGCGCCGTCGCCGGTCGACGACGAGGACATGTAGATCATGTTCTCGACGCCGTTGATTGCCTCTTCCAAGGGAGCGGCGACGGTTTCGGCCAGCGTCTCCGCGCTCGCGCCGGGGAACTGGGCGGTGACGACGACGGTCGGCGGCGCGATCTCCGGATACTGGGTGATCGGCAGCGTCGGCAGCGCGACGATGCCGAAGACGAGGATCAGGATCGACAGGACCGCCGCGAAGATCGGGCGGTCGATGAAGAAATGCGGGAAGCGCATGTCAGTTCGCCTGGCTGGCGTCGGCGGCGGGCGGGGTGGTCAGCGCCTGCGACGCGGGCGTGTCGCCCTTGGGCTTCGCCTGGATCTTCGTAAGCTTCGCCTGCACCGGCATGCCGGGCTGGAGCGTGGTCAGCCCCTGCACGACGACGCGGTCGGTGGGGGCCAGCCCCTCCTTGATGACGCGCAGGCCGTCGGCCGGCGGGCCGGTGACGACGGGGCGCGGGGCGACCTTGCCGTCCTTGCCGACGACATAGACGATCTTGCGCGCCTGATCGGTGACGATCGCGGTATCGGGCACCAGCATCGCGCGGTACGTGCCCGAGCCGAGCAGGCGGGCGCGGCCGAACATGCCGGGGGTCAGGAAGCCGTCGGGGTTGGCGATGCGCGCGTGGGCGCGGATCGTGCCCGAATTGGGATCGATCGCATTGTCCACGAAGTCCATGCGGCCCCGCCAGTTATAGCCGCTCTCGTCGGCGAGCTGGACCTCGACCGGGTTGCCGGTGTCGCGCGAGGAGCCGCGCTCGCCGGCCTTATTCTGGCGGCTATACTTGAGGTAGAACGCCTCCGCCCCGTCGAAGCTGAACCAGATAGGGTCGGTCGACACGACGCGGGTCAGGACGGTCGTCCCTTCCTGCACGAAGTTGCCCCGGCTAACCGAACGGCGCGAGACGCGGCCGCTGATCGGCGAGCGGACGGTGGTGAAGCCCAAATTGAGCTCGGCGGTCTGCACCTGCGCGCGCGCGGCCTCGAGCTCGGCGACGGCGGTACGCACGTCGGCGACGTTCTTCTCATATTCCTCGCGGCTGACCGCCTGCGCCTTGAGCAGCGCCTCGGACCGAGCCGCGACCGAGCGCAGGTTGGCGAGCGAGGCCTGCGCCTTGAGCACCTGCGCCTTCGCGCTGGCGAGCGCGGCGCGATAGGGGCGCGGATCGATCTGAAAGAGCGCCTGGCCCTGGCTGACGCGCTGGCCGTCGCTGAACAACACGTCCTGGATCGTGCCCGATGCGCGCGGGCGGATTTCGGCGTCCTGGATCGCCTCGAACCGACCGACATACTCGTCCCAGTCGTACACTTCGCGCTGGATCGGGGTCGCGACCTGCACCACGGGCGGCGGCGGCGCCTGTTGCGGCTGGCCCCCGCCGCAGGCCGAGAGGGCGAGCAGCATCAGGGCAGGGGCGGGGACGGCGGCCCGGCGGAGAGGAGCGGGGAACGAGCGCATAGAAGGAATCCCTTTTCGGCAGGCCGCGCTCTTCCGGCGCTTCGGCGGGACTTAAGTGCGAAGCCGTTCATCTGATTGCAAGGTAGCGAACGCACATTTTTGTACGAAGGCGTTCATAAGTTTTGCGCCGCAACATTTGGGTCCCGTCAGTGCCCCGTCCGAAGCGCTTGAAAGGCCGCGCCAAAGACAAACTGTCTTGCAACCCGCGGCGGGTGCGATCATTTCGCCGCCATTCCTCGCGCGCGTCGACGCGTGCCGCTGTCACGGAGCCTTGTCTTGAACGCCCCCGCCCGCCTGCCGATCGTCCAGCCCCCGCACGCCGCCTTCGAGACGGTGAAGGTGCTCTGGGTGCGCCACTGGAACGAGCATCTGTTCAGCTTGGCCGTGGAGCGCCCGCAGAGCTTTCGCTTCCGCTCGGGCGAGTTCGTGATGCTGGGCATGGAGGTCAAGGGCAAGCCGCTGATGCGCGCCTATTCGATCGCCAGCCCCGCCTGGGCCGAGGAAGTCGAGTTCCTGTCGATCAAGGTCGAGGACGGCCCGTTGACCTCACGCCTTCAGGCGGTGGGCGAGGGTGACGAGCTCTATCTCGGCCGCAAGCCGACCGGCACGCTCGTCACCGACGCCCTGCGCCCGGGCAAGCGGCTGTTCCTGCTATCCACCGGCACGGGCCTCGCGCCGTTCCTCAGCCTCGTGCGCGATCCCGATACCTATGAGCGGTTCGAGCAGGTGATCGTCGTCCATTCGGTCCGCCGCGTCAGCGACCTCGCCTTCCGTGAGGAACTGTCGGCGAGCTTCGCCGAGGATCCGCTGGTCGGCGAGCAGGCGGCCGAGCAGCTTCATTACCTTGCCACCTGCACGCGTGAGCCGTTCGAGAACCAGGGCCGCATCCAGGCGCTGATCGAAAGCGGCAAGATGTTCGCCGACCCGATCAAGGGCCCGCCGCAGTTCGACCCGGCGGAGGACCGGATCATGCTGTGCGGCTCGACGGCGATGATCAACGATTTCGCCAAGCATTTCGAATCGATCGGGTTCGAAGAAGGCTCGAACGCGCGCCCCGCCGATTTCGTGATCGAGCGCGCGTTTGTGGGTTGAGTGACCAACGCCGGGCGGGGAAAGCAAAAAAACCTGCTTTCCCCGCTTGCGCGATCCGAAAAGGCGGCGCTATAGGCGCGCTTCCAACGGGCGGGACGCCCCTTGGAACTTGGTGATCCCTGATAGCTCAGCGGTAGAGCTCTCGACTGTTAATCGAGCGGCCGTAGGTTCGAATCCTACTCAGGGAGCCACCGACCCCCCCCGAACGTCATGAAACGCTGGATGCGCCTCAGGCCGGGTCGTCCGGTCGGCGCCTTTCCTCCGCGACGCGTTTGAATGCGCGATCGAGTTCCTGATTGCGTTTCTGGCGCGCCGCACGCGCCTGTCGCCGGCGCCATTTCGAATTGCGGATCGCCAAAATCGGCACCACGATCGCAACCCCGGCCAAGCCGATCACATAGATTTCAGTCACGCGAATCTCCCCCCGCAGGCGGCCGATATCGCAGTGCAGTATAGGTGAATTGGAAAAATCCGTCGCGTATTGTCTCGGTTTGCGACGTCAGGAAATGAACTGTTCCATCGTGATTCGATCGTCGAGCGCATGCTCGGGATCGAACAGCAGCGTCAGGTCGCGAATATGGTCGATCGCGATCTCCACCCGCGCGACGTCGCGCACCTCGCGCTGGTCGGCGACCGCGCTGACCGGCCGCTTTTCGGCCTCCAGCACGGTTAGCGCGACGCGCGCCTTCTCCGGCAGGATCGCGCCGCGCCAGCGCCGCGGGCGGAACGGGCTGATCGGCGTCAGCGCTACCAGTTTGGAGCCGAGCGGCAGTATCGGTCCGTTCGCGGACAGATTATAGGCCGTCGATCCGGCGGGCGTCGCCACGAGGATCCCGTCGCAGACCAGTTCGGGCAACACGTCACGATCGTTCACCTCGACTCGCAGCTTCGCGGTCTGACGGGTCTCGCGCAACAGCGAGACCTCGTTGATCGCGGGCATGACGTGGCGGGCACCGTCGATCGTCGTCGCGGTCATGCTGAGTGGCGACACGCGAAACGGGCGTGCGCGGGCGATCCGCTCCTCCAGCCCGTTCAGCCGCCACTCGTTCATGAGGAAGCCGACAGTGCCGAGGTTCATGCCGAACGCCGGCACGATCCGCCGCCGCTCCAGCATCAGGTGCAGCGTCTGGAGCATGAACCCGTCACCGCCCAGGACGACCAGCATCTCCGCCTGTTCGAAATCGACCCAGTCGTATCGGTCGCGAAGCTCGGCGATCGCGGCCTGCGCCGGACCCGTGGGAGAGGCCAGCAGTGCGGCCCGGTGGAACAGCGTCATCCGCCGGTGACGCTCATGTGGCGCGCATGGGCGGGCACGGCGCCCGCCTCGATCCGGAAGTCGTGTGCCAGCGGCTTGGCGGCCAGCGCGTCGTCGATCGCGGCATCGACCGCCGCGAGGCCACCGTTGCGGATGGCCGCCTTCAGATCGACCGAGTCCTCGTGGCCTAGACAGGTGTAGAGCATCCCCTCGGTCGTCAGCCGCACGCGATTGCAGCTGGCGCAGAAATTGCCGGTCAGCGGCGAGATGAGGCCAAGGCGCACGTCGCTGCCCGCCACACGCCAGTAGCGCGCGGGCCCGCCGGTCGAGCGGTGGTCGGCGGCAAGGTCGAACCGCGCCTGCAACTCGGCAAGCACACGCGTCAGCGGGACGAAGCGATCGGCGCGATCCTCGTCGATCACGCCCACCGGCATCGTCTCGATCAGCGTCAGGTCGTACCCCTCGGCTACGCACCAGGCCAGCATGTCGCCGAGCGCATGATCGT